>CAMDCH010000131.1:0-7241 GCA_945889655.1 bacterium HR33 | reverse complement strand
CATCCTCATGGATCGCCGGGTCGCAGAGCTCGAGGTTTTCCTGGTGCACCCGGGCGGCCCGCTCTGGGCACGGAAGGACGACGGCGCCTGGACCATTCCCAAGGGCGGCATCGTGCCGGGCGAGGAACCCGCGGACGCGGCCATGCGTGAGTTTCTCGAGGAAACAGGGTTTGCGCCTGGTGCGGGGCTTCTTCCGCTCACACCGATCCGCCAGCGCGGCGGCAAGGTGGTGCTCGCCTTTGCGGTCGAGGGTGACTGCCGCCCCGAGGAGCTGCGCAGCAACACGTTCGAGATGGAATGGCCGCCGCGATCCGGACAGCAGTCGTCGTTCCCGGAGGTGGACCGCGGGGAGTGGTTCTCAATCCCCCGGGCCCGCGAGAAGATCAATCCCGCGCAGGCCGCGCTGCTCGACGAGCTGTCAGTGCTCCTGCAATCCCGCGGCTGAAAGCATCTCGCCGAGGTTTAGGCATCACCCGTCCCCCACGCAGATCCCGAGGTCGCGGGCGGTCGCAATGGTATCACCATCGAGCGGGACGTTGTGCGTGACCCCTACCACGTCGCCGAGGGGAATGGGAACGATGGCTGGTGGGCGATAGGCGACCATCGTTCCGAACTCATGCCGCTCTACCGCGCGTACGGCCGCAGCGCCGAAACGGGTGGCCATGAGTCGGTCGAACATCGTGGGAGAGCCGCCGCGTTGCAGGTGCCCGAGTGCCAGCGAGCGCGTTTCGCGGCCGGTGAGCCGCTCCAGCTCGTCCGCGATCTGTTCACCGACACCTCCCAGTCGTTCGGCACGGCCCGCGTGCTTCTCTTCTCGTAACACGAGGCCGCCTTCTCGCGGCTTCGCGCCTTCCGCCACGACGACGATGCTGAACTTCCGGCCCATCCGTTCACGCTGCCGTATTTTTCCGGCGGCGGCTTCGAGGTCGAAGGGGATCTCCGGGATGAGGATCGCATCGGCGCCGCCGGCGATTCCCGCGTGCAGGGCGATCCAGCCGGCGTAGCGGCCCATCACTTCCAGCACCATCACCCGATCGTGGCTCTCGGCCGTGGAGTGAATCCGGTCGAGTGCTTCCGTAGCGATCCCGACGGCTGTGTCAAAACCGATGGTGGCGGCGGTGCCGTATAGATCGTTGTCGATGGTCTTGGGGATGCCGACGACCGCGAGACCGTTCCGGTAGAGGTCGTGCGCGATGCGCATCGTCCCGTCGCCACCCACCAGCACCAGGGCATCGAGCCCGGCCTCTCGCGCAGCGGCGATCAGCTCGTCCGACCGGTCGCGCTCGCTGCCATCGCTCCCTGGTGCCCATTTGAACGGATTGCCGCGATTCGTGGTTCCGAGGATGGTGCCGCCCTGGTGCCCGATACCCCGCACGGCCGCGCGGTCGAGTGGTATGAGGTGCCGTGGCGTCTCGAGAAGGCCGTTAAACCCGCGATGGATGCCCGCGACTTCCCATCCCCGCTCGATCCCCGAAAGCGTGACCGCACGAATGGCGGCGTTGAGCCCCGGGGCGTCCCCTCCGCCCGTGGAGATACCAATTTTCATCGCAGCGGCCTCACTTGCCGCCGAGGCCGGGAAGAAACGGGATGATGATGGAAACGACGAACAAGAGGATGATGATCCACTCCAGGACTTCCATCCGCCGGGTGGCGGCCTGGCTGTTCATCTTCTCGTAGATCGATTCGATCGTTTCCAGCTTCCGGCTGATGCTTGCATCCCACTCGGCCAGGTGAAAACGCCGCGATATCAGGCCATAGATCCGCGTGAGATACTGCTCACCGATGAGCTTGAGCGCATTGGTGACCCGCTCGAAGAGAATCGCCGCATCGAGCTGAAACTGCGCCACCTTCCAAGGCTCGGTGCTGCGGATACCCAGGAGCCCGCGGGTGCGCTGCTGGCGGGCGAGCAGCTCGTAGGAGCGCTCCAGGACTTCATCCAGCTGCTGGTCGAGGAAACGCATCTCGAGGATCTGGGCATTCGCGAATTCGATGACCGCGCGCACGTCGGCGGCATCCGGATCAAAAACGACGGCGGCATCGGTGTCGATGACGGCGAGATCGCCCGGCCCGAAGGAGGCTCGGTAATCCGTGGCCTGCGCCGCTTCCTGGTCCGACAGCGTGCGGTCTTCTGCGCGCAGGACCTGCGCGATGGCGGGAGCAAAGCGCTCGTGCAGCGCGCTGGCGTCGAGGCCGGGTGTCCATTGGTCAACCTGGAAGACCAGGTAGTCCTCGACGAGTGGCGCCACCCGCGGCCGGTCCGCCGCAGGGCCGAGGATCGCCATCAGCTGGTCAACCAGCCGACGCGATTCCCGCAGCAGTTCCGCATTCCCCCGGAGTCCCGATGCCAGCTGTACCATGCGGTCGAACGGTCCTTCGATCGGGATCGCGAACGAAAGCGAAATCGCGCCGAAGTCGTACATGACGAGGTCGGCGCTGGTGGCGCAGGCAAAGCCTTCGACTTTTACCGGGGTGACAGAAAACGTTTCGCGCAGCGGGGCGGGGCGGTACTCGAAGTACGACGGCGCCCGTCGCTTCTGGTGAACGGTCTGGCGCTCGGGCGACTCGAGCTTGCGCTCGGCCGCGTCCAGGTCGATAAAGTTGGCCACGTCGTAAGCGTAGATGGCGTAGCAAACGCCGCGGGTGATGCGGAGGGAATCTTCGCTCATAAGCCTGGCCCAATGTATTCCCGTCGTGGTGAACGAAACATTGGTGTTCCGCGTATTCATCATATAGCGATCGGCTTGCGTCCCCTTTTCCGGGTGCATACCTTCAGCGCCTAAACCCATGATGCGACCGCTGTTGCGCCGTGCCGGAGCCGTCTTCCTCGCCCTCGTTCTGCTGAAGGGGGCCGGCTCGCGCGCGTTTGGCCTGGCCCTGTGCCCCATGCATGCGGCGAGCGAACAGGCCGAGTCCCATGGTGACCACCACGAACACGCGGGCCAGTCGGGCGATCATTCGTCGCCGTGTGATTGCTTCGATGCATGCCAGTCGGGCTGCAGTATCTCGGTGGCCCATGCCCCGGCGATCGCGTCTCTCTTCAGGGCATCGGTCATCGAGCGCGTGGAAACGGTGGAGCCGCTCACGGGCATCCGGGCGCTCCTCCAGTCGCACGTCCTGCCCTTCGCTACCGCGCCTCCCCTCGCCTGATCGCGCGGATGCCCTGCGCATCCGTGCTGTACCGGCAACGAGCTCGCGGGGCGCAGGGTGCGTCCCGCCACGATCATTCACGACACGATCACATCGAGGGGAAAGACATGATGCAGCGCATTCTGGCGGCACTCGCCGTCCTGCTGAGTTTCATCGCTGTTCCGCAGGTGCTTGCCCAGGGCAACCGCGCCGCGGCGTCCGCCAAGCCGGTGGAGGTGTCGAAGCAGGGTGGGGAAGAAGAGGAGACGGAGATCAAGGTTCCCAACGGCGGGAAGATCGCGGCTCCGTGGACAGCCATGACCGACCGTAGCGCGAGCCTGGACAAGACGAGCTTCGCGCAGGAAGGCGCGGGCTGGCACGTCCGCACCGCCCGAAGCGTCACGCTCTATCGCGCGAGCGACAACATGAGCGGCAACTACACGGTGAAGGCCACCCTGAAGCAGACCGAGGGCACGCCCGGTCACGCCGAGTCGTATGGCATTTTCCTTGGAGGTAAGGGGCTGGGCGGCGAGATGGCGAAGCAGGGCTACACGAGCTTCACCATCCGGGGTGACGGAAAGTTCCAGATCCGCCGCCGTGCCAAGGGGAAGGGTGTCGACGTGACCAATGGGTCCGTCGAGAGCGCCGCGCTCCAGCAGCTCAACGACAAGGGCCAGAGCACCAACGAGATCTCCGTCGTGGTCGGTGCCACCGACGTTCGGTTCCTGATTAACGGCAAGGAAGTGCACAAGGCCGCGCGCGCCGACGTCGATACCGACGGCCATGTGGCGATCCGCGTCAGCCACAACCTCGACATCGCGATTCCGTCGTTCACGGTGGTGAAGGGGTGAGCGAAGTCGAAAGCCGCAACCAGGGCGCCATCGCCAGCCGGCTCGCGCTTGGCGCCCTGGAGTACCCCGTTCCGGCGCGCGCCAACCGGTTCGATTTCATGCTGGGCGCGATGACGCTGGTGGCCCTCGTGCTGCTGGCGATCACAGGGATCGTGCTGACCCAGTTCTACGATCCCACGCCGTTCTCGGCGCACACATCGGTCAAGTACATCATTACGCAGCTCCCGTTGGTCTCGTATCTCCGCGACGTACACGTGGCGAGCGCGGCATCATCCCTCGTGCTCGTCTTCGCGCACCTGTCCGCTGTGTTCTGGCGGGGCGGGTTCCGGAACCCCCGCGAAGGTCTCTGGTGGAGCGGCGTCCTCCTGCTGGCGCTGATGTTCGGGCTCGCGTTTACGGGCACCGTTCTGCGAGCAGACCAGGAATCCGTCGAAGCGCTGGCGCACGCGCTGGCCGGCGCGCGCATGGCCGGACCGCTCGGTGCCCCGGCGCTGCCGGGCTTCTCGGACTCAGCGCCGTTGCTCGCGCGGTACTACGCGTTGCACGTCTCGGCACTTCCGATGGCGCTGGTGTTGCTCGTCGCGCTCCACTTCTGGCTCATCCGGCACCTTGGCGTGAGCGCCGCCGGCACCACCCAGGAGCGCTTCAGCACTCACCTCCGGCAGATCAGCGGCTTCGGGCTGCTGGTGGTGGCCGTCATCGCCGCCCTGGGGCTCGCGTACGAAGTGGACCTTCTCCCGCCCGGCGTGAACGGCGTGGAGATCACCAAGCCTTTCTGGCCGTTCCTGTGGATCTACGCCGCGGAGAACACGCTGGGCATGGTCGGCATGGTGTGGGCGCCAATCGCGCTGTTCGCATTCATGGCGGCAGTGCCACTCGTTGATCGGGGTGGGGACCGGGGCGGGATGAGCGCAAAGGTCGTACGTTACGTGGGGGTCGCGATACTGGTGATCCTGGTGGCCGCGTCGATCTACGCGGCCGTCGCGCCTCCGCAGTCGCATCTCGACATGGGCATGTAGCCCGGGAATCGACCTGATGACTTCCAAGCCCCTGCTGGCACTGCTCGGTCTCTTCGCCCTCGCCGCCGTTCATCCCGAGGGCGAGCTCACGATAGACCCGACGACGTTTTCGCCGGGCCTCACCGTGCACCTCACCGGCAAGAAGTTTCCCAAGAACGAAATGATCGACGTGTTGCTCGCGGGGCCCGCGAAACGCACGTCGCTGAAGCAGATCAAGACGGACGCCGAAGGCGCCTTTCACGAGTTCGTGGTCGTCCCGGACAACCTTCCGCCCGGCGCCTACCGCGTGGTGTTGATCGCGCTGTCCGATGACGACGAAGTGGCCAGCGTGGACGTGCAGATGACCGCGGGGGGAGGTGCGCCGGTGACGGCCGCGTCGCCGGCGGCCGAGCATGCGTCCCACATGGCCAGTGCCGAGCCGCTGGTCCTGGCCCGCGCGCGAAGCCCGCTGGTGACCGGCAGCGCGTTCGCGTTGATCGCGATAGCGATCGCCATCGGCGCCATGGCCGTGCTGCGTCCCCGCGGGGCGTAGCGGTCCGTGAAGGTCCTGGTCGCCGAAGACGATCCCACGACCCGTCGCCTGCTGGATGCCCTGCTGCGCCAATGGGGCTACAACGTCACCAGCTGCGCGGACGGCGACACCGCGTGGAGCTCGTTGCTGGTGAAGGACGCGCCCTCGCTGGCGCTCCTCGACTGGCAGATGCCGGGCCTCGATGGGACCGAGGTGATCCGCCGCGCACGCGAAGGCCTTCCCGGCCGGGATCTCTATTTCATCCTGCTCACGTCAAAGGCGACCACCGACGACGTCGTGGCGGGGTTTGGCGCCGGCGCCGACGACTATCTCGTGAAGCCGTTCCAGCCGCCCGAGCTGCGCGCGCGCATGCGTGCCGGGCAGCGCGTGCTGGATCTCCAGGAGGCGCTGCGGCTCCAGGTGCACCAGCTCGAGGAAGCGCTGGCGAACATCAAGCAGCTGCAGGGATTGCTCCCGATGTGCTCCTACTGCAAGAAAATCCGCGACGACCGTGACTACTGGACAGGGGTCGAGTCGTACTTCGCGACCCACACCGGTGCCCAGTTCAGCCACGGCATCTGCCCCGACTGCTACACGAAGTACGTCCAGCCACAGATCGACGCGCTGGGCTGAGCACCCACGCAGGTCCTTCCTTCGGTCATCGTTTCACGAACTTCGCATCCATGAGTGTCCAGGTCTGGGGATCGAGCTCCACCGCGACCGGTGCCTTGTCGGCAGCAATCTGGAATTTCTGGGTCTTGCCGGTGAGCTCCATCTTCTCGAACCGGACGGCCCCACTGTCGGGCGTGATGCCGATCTCCAGCGGCAGGCGGTAGGGCTCTCCCGCCTGGGTCTGCGCGAGGTCCACTTCGATGCGCTTCGCGGCCGGGTCATAGCGCCAGCCGCCCTCCACGACGGGTGAGCCGGCGCGCTTGAGCCACTGCTGGAAAAACCACCCCAGGTCCTGGCCGGATGCCTCCTCCATGACGCGACGAAGGTCGTCGGTCGAGGCGTTCGCATCGCGGTACTGCCGGTAGTACTCGCGGATCCCGACCCAGAACGCGTCCGTCCCTATCTGTCCGCGCAGCATGTGGAGGGTCCAGCCGCCTTTCTGGTACACCAGCTGGTTCAGCACCCCGCGCATGTCGGAGAGATTGTCGTGAATCGTCGCCTTGCCGGGCAATCGCCTTTCGGTGGTGAAGACGGTCTGGCGACTGCGTTTCAACCCCGCGACAAATGCGTCGCGTCCCTGGTAGTGCTCGGTGAAGAGCAGGGTGAAGTAGGTGGCGAATCCTTCCGAGAGCCACACATCGTCCCAGTCGCGCTCGGTGACGGCGTTCCCGAACCACTGGTGGGCGATCTCATGCGCCACCAGGCTGGTCGCCGGCTGGTTGCGGACGGAATTCTCCCCGTAGAAAATCGCGCTCGCGTGCTCGGTCCCGCCGCCGAGGCCGGCCGCCTGGACGTTGGCGAGCTTCTCGTAGGGATATGGGCCCACGCGGTCGCTGTAGAACTCGATCGCCTTGCGCGCGGGATCCTCGAACGTGACGATCCCCGCCTCGGCGTCCTGGTGGAAGACCCAGGTCTGCAGCTCGATTCCCCGTACCGTCCCCGCGTGGTGCGCCGAGAACTGGGCGACACCGATGGCATTGAGCCAGGATGAGATGGGCACTGATTGTTTCCAGTGCGTCAGGCGTTGTCCGCCGCCCACGTCCCGCTCCTCCTGGAGCAGGC
>CAMDCH010000130.1:0-7255 GCA_945889655.1 bacterium HR33 | reverse complement strand
GTCCCGATACGGAAGTCGGCGCGATTGTTTTCGACGTGACCGGCCTGCCCGATACCAGCAAGGTGAAGGAAGTTGGGCGGATCCGCGCGCCCGAGGCGCCGGGCGGATTCCACACGCTCTACCCGTACAAGCACTCCGACGGACGCACGCTGCTCTTCACGACCACCCGTGGCGGGGCGAACGGCTACGACATGGCCCGGTTCCTGGCGAAGGACTCGAGCCAGGGACTGCTCGGCAAGGTGCCGGGTCTCGAGACCAACGGCCGGATGGCCGGCTATCACGACTACTACGTCGCGTATGATCCAACGACCAAGCAGGACAAGCTCTACGGCGCCGGGGGGACGTTCTACGTGGTGTACGACGTCTCGAAGCCCGAGGAAGCGAAGCTGCTCACCTCGATCTTCAACCCGAACTTCAGCCTCGCGCACACGTTCCAGGCGACCCCGGATGGCCGCTACGCGGTCTCACAGACCGAGTTCGCGCCGTCGCCGATAAGGATCTGGGATCTCAAGCCGACGAAGGACAGCATGCCGAAGACGATCGGCCGGCCGATCGGCGCGTGGCAGGGAACGTGGACCATGGGGTCGCACAACCACGAGATCCGCTGGCCATATGTGTTCGTCGGCTCCTTCGAGGACGGGCTCCAGGTCTTCAACATGATGGACCCGACCAACCCGTACACGGTGGGCTACTACAACACGCGCGCGGGCGCGGCGTTCTCGGGGGTGAACCTGGGTACGGGACTCAAGGCCGGGAATGCCGCGCAGGTGCAGCCGGGCAACATCTTCAACGGTGCCTGGGGCGTGGACATCCGTAACGCCGACGGGCTCATTGTGATCAGCGATTTCAAGACCGGCTTCTGGGCCTTCAAGATGGACGGATTTGATGGGTGGAACGGCCACCAGTGGGGAATGCCGAATATCAGTTCCGCCCAGGACTGGGATAATGGGCCGGACGGAGCACCGAAGGTTCAGCGGGTGAGCTGAAAAGGACGGCTAGACGGTTGTAGAATCAGTGATTCAAGAAGCACGACGGCTTCTTCTTACGGGAGGTCAGATGCGTCGAGTGGTACTGGGAGTTTTCGCGATAGCAGGAGTTGCGGCGGTGACACCGCTCGCGGCGCAGGCCCCGGCCGGGCAACAGGGCAGCCGGAACATGACGATCATCTCGCACATGCCGCTAGGTGGCGCCGAGCCACAGATGGCGGCAACCAACCAGGCGCCGAACCCGAACGCGGCGGCCGCAGCCGCGGCACGGACGACCCCGATCAACGAGGCGCTGCAGGTGCTCGGGACGCGCACCGCGGACATCACGATGGAGCAGGAGCTCTCCCGCCCCTTCGTGTACATCTGCCACCGGTTCGCGCCTACGGGGTTCTATATCCTGAGCATCAAGGATCCGTCCAAGCCAGTGATGATTTACGACTGGAAGATCGAGAACGCCGAGCTGGGCCGAGGCTCGGGCGCGCTGGGCCCGATGTATGCCAAGAGCAAGGGCCGGTACTACTTCATGCAGAGCTTCCAATTCGGTGAAGGCGGGCCGCACCGGGAGCTGGGCGCGATCTTCTTCGACGTGACGGGCCTGCCCGATACGACGAAGATCAAGGAAGTCGCGCGCATTAACGAGCCGCAGTTCCCCGGCGGCTTTCACGAAAACTTCACGTACAAGCATTCGAACGGCATGGCGCTGATGCTGAGCACGGTGTCGGGCGGGCGGTTCGCGCACGCGTACGACATCGACAAGGCGGTCGCGACCGGTGGCAAGGACGCGCTGGTGAGCAAGATCCCGAACCCGTCCGAGGGCGGGGGCTATCACGACTTCTACGTGGGCTTCCATCCCGAAACCCAGAGCGACCGGTTCTATGGCGCGGGCTCGGGCGGTTACTACGTCTATGACATCACCAATCTCAACGAGCCCAAGCTGATCGCGACCATGCGCCACTCCGGCGTCCGCGGCGGCCACACGTTTACGCCGGACCCCACGGGGCGCTTCGCGGTGACAGAGACCGAGTACCGGTACTCACCCCTGCTGATGTGGGACCTGAAGCCGGCGCTGGACGGAACGCAGCCGGTGGTGACCCGGCCGGTCGGCGCGTGGACGGCCGACTGGTCCTCGTATGCCCATAACATGGAAGTGCGCTGGCCGTACGTATTCGTCGGCTCGTACGACACCGGGCTCCAGGTGTTCAACATGATGGATCCCACGAACCCGTATACCGTCGCCAACTACGATACGTGGGACGGCCCCAACGCGAAGTCCACCCAGGAAAAGGCTTTCGGCGTGTGGAGCCCGCAGGTGCGCAACGCCGATGGACTCATCGTCGCGACGGATTTCGTGACGGGGTTCTGGGCGTTCAAGATGGAAGGCTTCAACGGCTGGAACGGCCACCAGTGGGGCGTGCCGAACATCTCGTCGGTCCAGGATTGGGACAACGGGCCGGATGGGCTTCGGAAAAAGGTTACTTCTTGATTTTGCAGCTGGACCGGAGCCGAGGGGAGCGGTTGCGGGTTCGCCGCTGATCGCGAAGCACTCGACCGGCACCTGACGGAGCCAGCTTTCAGGGTTCCCAGGGTGCCGGCCGGGTGCCTCGCGCTCTGCGGCTCTCCGCAACCACTCCCCTCGGCGTCCGACCAATCGGCCGCTCTTTCTTACTTCCTCACTGCGTTCTTCAGTACTCCCACACCGGTCACTTCGACCTCCACCACATCGCCGTCCACCAGTGGGCCGACACCCTCGGGCGTGCCGGTTGCGATCAGGTCTCCCGGCTCCAGCGTCATCACCTGGGAGAGGTAGCTGACCAGGAACGGGATCTTGAAGACCATGTCGGCGACCTTGCCGTGCTGGCGTTCCTTCCCATTCACCCGACAGATCACTTCCATCCGGTTCAGCGCGTCGTCCGCCGGGAACGGGACGATCTTCGGTCCCCAGGGGCAGAAGGTGTCGAACCCCTTGGCCCGTATCCAGTGGCCGTCGGTCCGCTGGAGGTCGCGGGCGGTGACGTCGTTCACGCAGGTGAGACCGGCGATTCCCTTCCGCGCCCCCGCCTCGTCCACGTTGCGCAGCCGCTGGCCGATGACAACCCCTACCTCCGCCTCGTGCTCGATCTGTTTCGACATGCTGGTCGGTGGAAGGATGATCGGCTCACCGTTGGCGATGATGGATGAATGGGGCTTGTAGAAGAAGAGCGGTTTCTCTGGAACGTCGTTGCCGAGCTCTTTCGCGTGCGCCGCGTAGTTCCTGCCCACACAGATGATCTTCCCGGGACGATTCATGCATCCTCTGGAGTGAGAAGTAAGAAGTAAGAAGTGAGAAGGAGGTGTGAAGGGAAGCCCTTCTCACTTCTCACGTCTCACTTCTCACTGCGAAGCACGGGTTCGAGGGTCTTCCAGACGTTGGCCGCGACGATTCGCTCGCCGCGCAGATTGGGATGGATGCCATCCCCCTGGTTGAGCGAGTCCACGCCACCGACGCCTTCGAGCAGGAACGGTATCAGCGCGGCATTGTTGGCCCGCGCGAGATCCACGAACATCTGCCGGAACTCGCCGGTATAGCGGCTGCCGAGGTTGGGTGGCGCCTGCATGCCCGCGACCACGATCTTCACACCGGGGTTCTTCGCGCGGGTGCGGTTGATGATCTCCTGGAGGTTGTCCTTCGCGGCCTCCAGCGCGAGCCCGCGGAGGGCATCGTTGGCTCCTAGCTCGAGCACGAGCACGGCGACCGGCTGATTGAGAATCCAGTCAATGCGCCGGAGTCCCGCGGCAGATGTCTCGCCGGAGACTCCAGCGTTCACCGCGCGGAACGGGAGCTTCGCCGAATCGAGTTTGCGCTGGATGAGCGCGGGGTACGCCGCTTCGGGGTCAAGCCCTAACCCCGCAGTAAGACTGGTCCCAAAAAACAAGACGATGGGTCGCTCGTTGCCGCCAACCCCGGGCGCAAGCCCGGGGTTGCTCGGTACGGGAGCACCCGTCTGGGCGGAGGGTCCGTTATCCCCGGGCTTGCGCCCGGGGTCGGCGGCCTTCTGAGAGCAGGCGAGGCCAAGCCAGAGCGCCAGTGCCGTGGATAGATTCCGGCCCATGATTCTCGAAGCGATCAATCTCGAGCAGACCTATCTGAGTGGTGGGAAGCCGCTCACGGTGCTGAGGGAAGTTAATCTCGCGATCGAGCCGGAAAGTTTCGTCGCGATCATCGGCCCCTCAGGCAGCGGCAAGACCACATTGCTCGGCCTCCTCGCGGGACTCGACCGGCCCACGAAGGGGCAGGTCCGTCTCGACGGGCACGACCTCGGCAGCCTCTCGGAAGACGAGCGTGCACGCATCCGCGCGGAGAAGGTGGGATTCGTGTTCCAGACTTTTCAGCTCATTCCGACACTCACGGCGCTCGAGAATGTACTGGTGCCGATGGAGCTGCGGGGCGGGCACGCGCCACCTGAACGTGCTGTCACGCTCCTCGAACGTGTTGGCCTGGCCGATCGCATTCACCACTATCCCACGCAACTGTCCGGCGGCGAGCAACAGCGCGTGGGGTTGGCGCGCGCATTCGCCAGCGAGCCGAAGCTGCTGCTCGCGGACGAGCCCACCGGCAGCCTCGACACCGAGACCGGTCGCAAGGTCATCGAGCTGATGGAGGAGCTGAACCGGGACACGAAGACCACGCTGGTCCTCGTCACGCACGATCCGGCGCTCGCCGCGCGCGCCCGGCGCGTGATCCGGCTGGCGGCCGGTGCGGTCGTTTCCGACACGCTCAACCCGCGATGAAGATCCCGTTCGCGTTCAGGATGGCCTGGCGGGAAAGCCGGCGGAGCCGCCGCCGGCTGGCACTCTATCTCGCCTCGGTGAGCCTGGGCGTCGCCGCGCTGGTCGCGATCAATTCCTTCAGCGAGAACGTGACCGCCTCGGTGCATCTCCAGGCCCGGAGCCTCCTCGGCGCCGACGTGGAGCTCCGCTCGCGCAAGGCGTTCCCGGAACCCGTCGCGAAGCTGCTCGACTCCCTCGCGACGGCCGGGGTTCCGTTGTCGCGCGCGGTCCGCTTCCCCTCCATGGTGCTGGCACCGAAGAGCGGTCTTACTCGGCTCTTCGAGGTGCGCGCGGTCGAAGGCGACTTCCCCTACTACGGCGAGATCGAGACGAATCCCGCGGGACTCTGGAAGACATTCCGATCGGGCCGGACGGTCCTGGTAGACCCGGCCGTCCTGATCCAGCTCAACGCGAAAGTCGGGGACACGTTGACGATCGGTGACGCCGCGTTCGTCGCGGGCGGCGTAGTGACCAGCTCGCCCGGCGACGTGGGCATCCGGACCGCCATCGGCCCGCGCGTATTCCTCCCCGCGCAATTCCTGGACGAGACCAACCTCCTCCAGTACGGGTCGCAGGCGAGCTACCGGGCCTACATGGTCATGACCGACGGCCCCGCTCTCCAGCGCTTTCTCAATCGCCACAATTCCCTCTTCCAGGCGCACCAGATCGGTTTCGATACGGTCGCCGAGCAGGAGGAGAATCTCAGCGAAGCCCTCAGCCGGCTGGCCCGGTACCTCGGGCTCGTCGGCCTGATCGCGCTGATGCTGGGCGGCATCGGCGTGGGCAGCGCGGTGAACGTGTTCGTGAAGGAGAAGCTCGACACCGCGTCGCTGCTGCGCTGCCTCGGCGCGACGCAGAACACCGTGCTGTCCATCTATCTCCTGCAGGCACTCGCGCTCGGGTTCGTGGGCGCCTCGGCGGGCGTCGCGCTCGGCATCGTGGTGCAACTCGTGCTGCCGTTGGTCGTCAGGGATTTCCTGCCGCTGGATGTCTCGGTGTCGGTCAGCTGGACCACCGTGCTCGCGGGTCTCGGGATCGGCGTCGGCACCGCGGTGGTGTTCGCGCTGTTGCCGCTCCTCGACCTCAAGGCCGTGACCCCGCTGCGCGCGCTCAGGCACGAGTTCGATGCCGCGCAGGGCCGGCGCGACCCGATGCGGTGGTTCGTCTACTTCGCACTGCTCGCCGGCGTGGTGCTCCTCTCGCTCTGGCAGGCCCCGAATGCGCGGGTGGGCTGGGGATTCGCGGGGGCGCTCATCGGCACCACGCTCATCCTCTGGCTCACGGCGCGACTGCTGATGTGGGCCACGCGCCGATACTTCCCTTCCCGGGCGCGCTACGTGATACGGCAGGGCGTCGCCAACCTCTTCCGGCCACAGAACCAGACCGTCGCAGTGATCCTCGCGATCGGGTTCGGCGTTTTCCTGATCGCGACACTCTACGTCGTCCAGCGCAACCTGGTGAGGCAGTTCGCGGTGGACACGAGCCCGGACCGCCCGAACCTGGTGATGTTCGACATCCAGTCTGACCAGCGGCCGGGTGTCGAGACGGTGCTCGCGGCCCACCAGGCGCGTTCTTTCAGACTCACGCCCATCGTTCCGACCCGCATCGCGCGGATCAACGGCGTCGGCATCAACGAGCTCAAGCCGGACGCCGCGGGTCGGCTCCCCGCCCGATGGGCACTCCGCCGCGAGTACCGGAGCACGTATCGCGACACCCTCGTCAGCGCCGAGGTCGTGGTCGGCGGCGCGTTCTGGGCACGGAGTGGGGCGAGCAGCCCCGAGATCTCGATGGAGGTCGATCTCGCCGATGAGCTCGGCGTGAAGCTGGGCGACCATATCACGTGGGACGTGCAAGGGGTCCTGATCGAGACCGCCATCACGAGTCTCCGCAAGGTGACCTGGGCCCGGTTCGAGCCCAACTTCTTCGTGGTCTTCAGCCCCGGCCCGCTCGACAAGGCGCCGCAGACCTTCGTCACGCTCACGCACGTGGATGATCCCACGACCCGCGCCGAAATCCAGCGGGACCTCGTCATCAGCTATCCCAACATTTCGACGGTGGACCTCACGCTGATCCAGCAGACGCTCGACAGCGTGCTGAGCAAGGTGTCGCTCGCCATCCGCTTCATGGCGCTGTTCAGCATCGGGAGCGGGCTCGTGATCCTGATCGGTGCGCTCACGGCCTCGCGCTTCCAGCGCGTGCGGGAAGCCGTCCTGCTGAAGACGCTCGGCGCGCGGGGGAACCAGATCCGCCAGATCCTGCTGACCGAGTACTTCGCGTGGGGATCGCTCGCCGCGCTGACCGGCGTGGTGCTCGCTGGTGTCGCTGGCTGGGCGCTGGTCACGCAGGTGTTCGAGCTGACATTTCATCTACCGGCGATCCAGCTCGCGGGCGTATGGCTCGGGGTCTGCATCCTCACGGTGTCGATCGGATTCGCCAATTCGGGCGAGGTTCTGAGAAAGACG
>CAMDCH010000129.1:0-7259 GCA_945889655.1 bacterium HR33 | reverse complement strand
ACCTGGTCATCGTCCGGGGCGTGTTTCTCCGGGGCGCCGGCTGGGGGATCCTCTGGCCGCAGATCCTCATCCTGCTGGTCATGGGGGTGACGCTGCTCGGCTTCGCCACTACGCGGTTCCGCAAGACGAACGCGTAGTTAGTTTTCGGGCAATGGAGTCCGCCTCGTATACGCTGCGGGATATCGCCCGCGAGTTGAACCTCCCCGAATCCACGATCCGGTACTACCGGGACCTGTTCGCGCTCTACATCCCCACCGAGGGGATGGGGCGCCGGCGCCGGTACCCGGCGCAGGCACTGGACCTCTTCCGGATCATCGCGGACGGGTACTCCCAGAACCTGGCCCGGGAGGAGATCGAGGCGCGCGTGCAGGGGGTGGCACCCGCGCTGGAAGTGCCACCACAGGGCACCCGGCCGACGCCCCTGCGGCTGCACCGGCAGGCACCGGTCGCCAGCCAGCCCACGGACCAGCTCGTGGCGACCATCATGGACGGCGAGCGCGAACGGCGGGACGTGATGTGGCAGCTCGCGCGCGAGATCGTCCGCATGGGCGAAGTGCTGGAGCGCCAGCAGGTGGCGCTGGTGCAGATCTCCCAGCAACTCGATGGGCGCGCTTTGATGCCCGGGACCAGCATGACCCCGGTACCGTACGCGAGCGAGGTCCCCGCCCCGCCGGCGGCACCGGAGGAATCGGCGCTGGCGCAGGAGCTGCACCTGCTGCGCGAGGAGCTGACGCAGGAACGCGAGCTGGTGGAACGGCTGCGGCGCTCCAAGCTGGAAATCGAGCGGCGCGCCACGGCGGCCGAGGCGGAGCTGGAGCAACGAGCCGAGTCGCCCGACGTGGGCGCGTTGCGCCGATTCCTCAGCAAGGACCGCTGACCACCGGCGCCGACCTCCTCGGCGCGCATGTGTCCACCGCCGGTGGCGTGTCGTCCGCGCCGGCCCGCGCGGCGATGATCGGCGCCCGCGCCATACAGGTCTTCACGAAGACTCCAAACCAGTGGCGCGACCCGAACATTCCTCCCGAGGAAGCCGAGCGGTTCAAGGCCGAGCTCAAGCGCCTCTCGATCACGGCGGTGGTGTCCCACGACTCCTACCTCATCAACCTCGCGTCGCCGGACAAGCGCCTCCGCGCCATGTCCATGCGCAGTTTCCGCGCGGAGCTGGAGCGGTGCGCGCTGCTCGGGATCCCGTACGTCGTATCGCACCCGGGCAATTTCATGGATGACCTCGAAGCGGGGATCCGGCGCAACGCCGCCGCCTACGCGGAGTGCCTGGCCGCGGTCGAGGGACCGGGCGTGCTCATCGAAGGCACGGCGGGAACCGGCACCGCGATCGGCTCCCGGTTCGAGGAGCTGGCCGAGCTGCGGTCCCTCATGCCGCCGGAGGCCCGGAAACGGGTCGGTGTCTGTCTCGACACCTGCCATCTCTTCTCGGCAGGTTTCGACCTGGTGAATGACTGGGATGGTGTGTGGGACCGGTTCGGGAAAACCATCGGCTGGGAGTGCCTGCGGTGCATGCACCTGAATGACTCGCAGACGCCGTTCGGCTCCCGGCGCGACCGTCACGCGTGGGTTGGCGAAGGCTCGCTGGGCCCGGAGCCCTTCCGCCGCATCATGCGCGCCCCCAGGTTCGCGGGCGTGATGAAGGTGATTGAAACACCCAAGGAAGACGACTGGATTCGGCACGACCGCCGCATGCTTCGGCGACTGAAACGCTATGCGACCAGCCGCTGACAGACTGCTGCTGATCGCGGCCCTGTCGACCGCGCCCGGTATCCTGTCCGCGCAGACGCTTCGGCTCGGCGTGTCGATCGGGGCGCTCACCTCGACTGCATTGGTAAAGGATTCAGTTGTTTTTGCGGTATCTGTGGCCCCGCGCCCGGCTCCCGGCTTCGCCTTCTGGGCCGAAACCAGGCTCAACCCGCGGTACCGCTTGAGTGCCGGGCTGCATACCGCCTGGAGCCGGCTGCAGCGTACCGAGAACGACAGCACGGTTTCCGTGGTGCCGCTCGCCACCTGGACGCCCACCGTCACGCTGGACCGCGCGCTGCTCGAGGGACTCGGGGTTTACGCAAGCGCAGGCGCAGTCCTCTACCGCGCCGACCGTACCAGTGCCAACCTTTTTCGGCGCGGCTCGAGCCCGCGGCCGGTCTTCGGTGCGGGCGTGCGTTACGATCGTCCCCTCGCCGGCGGCCTGGTCCTCACCGGCCGCCTCGGCTACGACTTCCACCGGTTCAGCACGCCGTCCCTCCAGGAGATGGGCTTCCGCGGCGAGCGCCCGGTCCACCGCATCGGCCTCAGCGTGGGCGTGAGCAGAGGCCTATGACTCAGCGCCGAATCCTCGCACCTCGCACCTCGCACCCTTCGACTTCGCTCAGGGCATGCCTCGCACCCCTGTTACTCGCCCTCGCCGCATGCGACGTAACGGGCCCGGATCGTTCCAACCGCTACGCATTCGACCTCCAACCCGAGAACGTCGTCTTCTCATGGCCAGCGGACCGCCGGCCCGTGCGGTACTTTGCGCCCGATGTGGGCCCGCTGCGTGCGTACCTGCAATCCGGCATCGAGGCCTGGGAATCGCAACTGCTCTACGGCGAGTTCGAGGGCGACGTGACAGGTGATTCAGCCGGCGCCGATGTCCGTGTCGTCATCTCCGGCGGGACCCCGCCCCCCGCGACGCTCAACGGGAATCCGCCCGTGGTCGCCTGCGATGGAAGCACCAGCGCCCAGCTCGCGACACCCGGCCAGCTCCGGGGACCGATGACCATCACGGTGCGGTGGTTCACGGGGTTTGCGCCGAGCGACATCGCGAACTGCCTCGCGCGGGTGACGGCGCACGAGATTGGGCACAGCATTGGTCTCTTCCAGCACAGCCCCAACCCCGGCGACATGATGTTCGGTGTGCCGGCGGTGGCCGCGCCTTCGGCAAGGGACCGGTCGTCGGTCCAGTTTCTGTATCACACCAAGGCCACCCTCCTCCCGGCGGCACGCCCCTGAGCCCGCGTCGGCTGGTCTCCGAGCGGGATGTTCGCGCCGCCGCACGCGAGGGGCGCGCGCTCGTGCTGCCGGACGATGCCATCATCACACCCGCCGCCGCCGACCTCGCGCGGCAGCTCGGCATCGCCATGGGAAAAACGGAGGTTCCTCCCCCCCTGCCCCCCTCCAAGGAGGGGGGACGAGTAGCACTCGGTGCTGATCACGGGGGCTTCAGCCTGAAGGAATCACTCAAGAAAGTGGTCGCCGAGCTGGGCTTTGAGGTCGCTGACCTCGGGTGTGATTCGACGGAAGCCGTGGACTATCCCGTGTTCGCGGCTCGAGTGGCCGAGTCAGTCGCGAGCGGTGAAGCGGTCTTCGGGATCATGGTCGACGGAGCGGGCATCGGCAGTTCGATGGTGGCCAACAAGATCGCCGGCGTGCGCGCCGCCCTCTGCTACGACCTGACCACCGCGAAGAATGCGCGCGAGCACAACAACGCCAACGTCCTGACACTGGGGGGCGGTTTGGTGGGAGAGCGCCTGGCGGCCGAGATCGCTACGACCTTCCTCAGCACAGCATTCGGGGGCGGAAGGCACGCCCGACGGGTGGCCATGATCGACGCGCTCGATAGCTAACCTGTTGTAATTACTTAGGTTATACGTCGGACTAGGGTAGGACCCCTGCCTGTCGTTAAATTCCCCAACTCTTTAACCCCGATCCATGGCTACTCGAATTTATAAGGAAACGACCGGCGCTGAGCCGGCCCCAAAAATCGCCTCCGGACTTTCCCCGCAGGGCGCCGTCCACTGGAACCTTGGCGCGGCGGCGCTCTTTGAAGCCGCAGTGCGCCGCGGGGAAGGACAAGTGACCAACGGGGGGGCGTTCGCCGCCATCACCAAGCCCCACACCGGGCGCTCGCCCAACGACAAGTTCGTGGTGCGGGAGCCCTCGTCCGAGAAGGATGTGTGGTGGGGCAAGGTCAACCAAACGCTCGACCCCAAGCACTATGAGCTCCTGCACCGCGACGTCCTCGCACACCTGGGCGCGCAGTCCGAGCTGTTCGTGCGGGACCTCTTCGCCGGCGCCGACCCGAAGTACCGGGTGTCCGTCCGCTTCGTCACGCCGAACGCGTGGCAGGCGAATTTCGTCTACAACATGTTCATCCGCCCCGCGGCGGAAGATCTGGCGGGCTTTGCGCCGTCGTTCACGGTGCTCCACGCCCCCGAGCTCCAGGCTGACCCTGCGCGCCACGGCACCAGGACCGGCACGTTCATCGTGGTCAATCTCGGCGAGCGCACGGTCCTGATCGGCGGCACCCGCTACGCAGGCGAGATGAAGAAATCCATGTTCTCCGTCCTGAACTACCTCCACCCGCGGGATGGCATCCTGCCGATGCACTGCTCGGCGAACGTGGGTAAGGATGGCAACTCCGCGATCTTCTTCGGCCTGTCGGGCACGGGGAAGACGACCCTGTCAGCGGATCCCACGCGCGGGCTCATCGGCGACGACGAGCACGGCTGGAGCGACGAGGGCGTGTTCAACTTTGAAGGTGGCTGCTACGCCAAGGTGATCCGTCTCTCGCCCGAGGGCGAGCCGGAGATCTACGCCACCACGAAGATGTTCGGGACGATTCTCGAGAACGTCGTAGTGGATCCGGTGACGCGAGACGTGAATTTCGACGACTCGACCCTCACCGAGAACACCCGCGCCTCCTACCCGATTCACTTCATCCCCAATTTCGTTGCCGCCGGCCGCGCCGGTCATCCGCGCAACATCGTGTTCCTGACCGCGGACGCGTTCGGCATCCTGCCGCCGATCGCGAGACTGACGCCCGAGCAGGCGATGTACCACTTCCTCTCCGGCTACACGGCGAAGGTTGCCGGCACCGAGCGGGGCGTCACGGAGCCGCAGAGCACCTTCAGCGCCTGTTTCGGAGCGCCGTTCCTCCCGCTCCCGCCGGGCCGCTACGCGACCTTGCTGGGCGAGAAGATTGCCCGTCACAAGGCCAACGTCTGGCTGGTCAACACGGGCTGGACCGGCGGGGCTTATGGCGAAGGCCAGCGGATGAAGCTGGCCCACACGCGGACGATGCTCCGCGCCGTGCTCGAAGGGAAACTCGACCGCGCCACCTTCACGCCGCACAAGGTGTTCGGCGTGCAGATCCCCGGCGAGGTGCCGGGCGTCCCGAGCGATGTGCTGGACCCGCGGAAAACCTGGAAGGATGCCGCGAAATACGACGCACAGGCGACAAAGCTCGCGAAACTGTTCCAGGACAACTTCAAGCAGTTCGCGGAGCAGGTGAGCGACGCCGTACGAAACGCTGGCCCCAACGCGTAAGACGCCTAGACGCCTATGTCCGCGACCGAACCCGTCGTTATTCGCGATCCACTCTGGTCGAACATCGAAGTTGAGCCGTACGCCCTCTCCGTCATCGACACGCAGCCTTTCCAGCGGCTTCGCTACGTTCGCCAGCTCGGCCACGCCTTCCTCGTCTATCCCGGCGCCACGCATACCCGCTTCGAGCACGCACTCGGCGCGTACCATCTCGCGCGGCGCGCCACCGCGCAGCTGATCCACCGGGGCGAGCTGGACCGCCCCGCCACGGACGAGCTGCGCCTGATTCACCTCGCCGCGCTGCTGCACGATGTCGGCCACTATCCGTTCTCGCACGCGCTCGAGGAAGCGGGCCTGCTCTCGCACGAGACGCTCGCGGAGCGGCATTTCTGCGAGCCCGGCCTGGCGCGGGCTCTCGACGCCACCGGGATTCCGGACGTGGCGCCCCGCCTCGTGGCGGTGATCCGCGGACAGAGCGCGGAACGCCTCCAGGGACTGATTTCCGGCTCGATGGACCTGGACAAGATTGAATACCTGGCGAGGGACGCGCGGAGCTGCGGGGTGCCGTACGGCCAGCTCGACGTGGATCGCCTGCTGGACGCACTGGCGGTGGTGGGACGTGGTTCCCAATCGACCATCGGGGTCCACGTTCGTGGCACCAGCGCGCTCGAGTCCCTCCTGTTCGCGAAGTACCAGATGTACCGGAACGTCTACTGGCACCACGCGGTCCGGAGCGCGACGGCCATGTTCAAGCGGGTGGTGCGGGAAGCCATCAGGCGCCAGCAGGTTTCCACCGACTGGATCGCCGGCTCCACCGACGAGGTGCTCATGGAGCGCCTCTGCGCGCTCCCCGATGCGCCGATCGCCCACCGGCTGCGCGCCCGCAGCCTCTACAAGCGCGCGATCGACCTGGGCGCGGCCGAGCTTCCTGACGAGTCCGGCGACTGGATCGCGCTCCGGCCGGACCGCGTTGCGGAGCTGGAGGACGAACTGGCCCGGCGTCACGACCTCGAGCCCGGCGGCCTCCTCATAGACTATCCCGCGAAGCCCGCGATGCTGGACGTGGACCTCCCGGTCGTTCACCGCAACGGTGAGACCGGCCGCCCGCAGCTCGAGCTGATGAGAATCGCGGAGGCGTTGCACGCGAGCGCGCGCCGTTTCCGCGTGTTTGTTGCTGAACCCCGAACCCTGGATGTTGGAAAGATCTTGAAACTCGTGGAATCTGCCGGAGGCCACTGACTGCAGAGATCTGCTTAACCCTTCCCGTTTCCCGCTTCCCCTTTTCCCTTAGATCGCTCCCGCCATCGCTCTCGTCTCGCCTGACGTTCTTCCCTGGACCGAATCAATGCGCAGGATGATGACCGTGATGTTGTCGAGCCCACCGCGGCGGTTGGCTTCCTCGATCAGCACGTCCACGATCTGCTGCGGCTCGACATGCGACTGGATAGCAGCCAGCAGGTCCGGGTCCTCGAGCATGCCGGTCAGCCCGTCGGAGGCGAGCAGGTAGACGTCCCCGGAGCGGAGCGTGCCAAGATAAACATCTGGCACGACTTCAGCATTCGCACCGACACAACGGGTGATCACGTTGCTGTACGGGTGGGTGCGCGCCTGCTCGGGCGTGAGATACCCGGCATCCACCTGCTCCTGCACGTACGAGTGATCCTTGGTGATCTGGACCAGGCGGCCGTCGCGGTAGAGATACGCGCGGCTGTCGCCTACCTGGCCGATGAGGTAGTGCTCGCCGTTGATCAGCATGCCGGTGAGCGTGGTGCCCATGCCCCGCTTGTCCACCTCGGTCAGCGTCCGCTGGAAAATCGCGTTGTTCGCGTCCCGGATCGCCGTCCGGATCCGCTCGGCCACTTCTTCGTCGGCACGGCCCGCGGCTCCGTTCAGCTCCTGGCCCATGATGCGGACCGCCATCTCGCTCGCCACCTCGCCGGCCGCATGTC
>CAMDCH010000128.1:0-7271 GCA_945889655.1 bacterium HR33 | reverse complement strand
CGCGTGGGTGGCGCGGCCGCGGTGGCCGAGGTGCTGCGGTCAACCGAAGAAGGCTTCACGGGGTGCAAGGGCGCTACGCTGACGTTTCGGAGCTGGGATCACCAGCTCAGGCAACCGGTCTACCTCGTGCACCCCGACGGTGCAGTTCTGCCCGCTCTCGCCAGCGGAGTCGATCTCGACGCGCTGGGTGACGGAGATGCCATCCGGTCCTGCGAGTTTACGACGCGCGCCTAGTTCGGCATCGGTGCCAGCGTAAGCCGACCGCGCCGCAGCCGGTCACGCGAAACCGCCATCGGCCGACGACGCGCCTCGAGGTGATCGTGGATCTCCACGATGCCGGGGACGCGCGATGCCGCGCGCAGCACCCGGGGGATCTCGTTCTGGAGCACGGGTCCCGCGAGATTCACCACGCCACGCGTACAGTTCACCTTGAGCCCGTTCGGCGTCGAGCAGCAACGGGCAATTTCTGACGTCACCAGTTCTACGATGAGGTCGTCACCCATGTCATCGAAGCCCGGCGCCGACGGCTCGCGGACTTTGGCTGAACCGTCGTGATTGTCATTGTTGTTCATGGAGAGCGGCGCAGCGCGGCGCTCGCGCTTTGAAGCCGCCCAGTAGGCGAGCGAACAGCCGAGGGCGAGTCCTGAAAGCGCTGGCCAGACGTTTCGTCGGGTACGAATAAGCACCGGGGAAAATGACTTCATATGCACACACCTTCCGGCGGGATATCGTTGAATGATCGGTGTGTGAGCCTACCCTCTGCCGGTGGGTGAGTTCAAGTGTCGCACGGGCGCTACGTCGCAGCGTGTCTTCAGCGTGGCCCATTCGGGGGCCGAAGCGAAGGGCACCGGCTGGTAGGTCGCAGCCTCGCGCAGCTGCCGCATCTCGATGATCCGGTCGGCGGTACGGGGATGCGTGGAGAGATAGGGAACGACACTGAAACCACCCGAGTCACGCGCTCCGAGCACTCCGAAGAAGTCGACCATGCCCTGCGGATCGATCTTCGCCGACTGGATCAGTGCCATCCCTTGTTCGTCGGCCTCGGCTTCATCCCCACGCCGATAGCGGAGCACGCTGAGCGTGCCCGCCGCCCGCGACGCGATGCCTGCCATCGCATCCGCGCCGCCGATCGCCGTGAGGGCGAACCGCAGCGGGATCTCGCGGACCATCGCGCGGGTCGAGTGGTGCAGCATCACGTGCTCGAGCTCGTGTGCGAGCACGCCCGCCAGCTCGTCCGGAGTGCTGGTGGCTTCCAGCAGGCCGCGGTTGACCACCACGTAGCCGCCCGGCGCGGCGAACGCGTTTACGATGCTGTCGTCGGCGATGCGGGTGCGGAAGGTGTAGCGCGACGGAGGGGCCGCGGCGACGAGCCGGTCCACGATCGCCGTTACTGCACCAAGGGCCAGCGAATCGGTGCACTGTTCGGCGGCCGGCACCATGCGGTCCACTACGGCCTGGCCCAGCGACTCCTCCCAGCGCAGCGGTAGCCGGTCGGCGACCGCGCCAGCCAGCACCGGGAGTCCCACGAACCAGAACGCGCAGAGAACCAGCGCCCCGACCAGGATGCGCATGACCGTTCGCCGGTTGCCGCGGTCGTGAAGCGGTGCCCACGCGCCCACGCGCGCTTCCATCCCGGGCGCGACGTGGGTGATGGCATCGGGGAGGCCGGGCTCGATGACCGCGAGCGCCTCGGCCGGCGCGCCGCGCTCGAGCCTCGTCGCTTCCCGCCCGAGCGGCGGGATGCGCCGGATCTCGCCGTAGGGCCAGAGGAAGGACGACCCGTCCTCGCGGGTGATGTGGAGGCCGGCCCCGGTGACGATGACGGTAACGGCCGCACGGTTTGCCGTGCGGCCGTCGTAGTAGAACGCGGTCCAGCTGTTCAGTTACATCCCCAGGCCGAGGTCCACGCCCACGTCGAGTCCCTGCGCGAGACCCTCGGCGAGGGACGATGAGACCTGGAACTGCTGCTCGATCTCACCCCAGGCGATCTCGCCTTCCAGCTCGGTCGTCTGCGTCAGGAACCGGGCCCAGTTGGTGATGGCCCATGCGCTCCCGATGCCGAACGTCACGACGATCAGCAGGAGGTTGAGCAGGATGGCCTGCAGCAGCCCGCCGAACGTCATGGTCGAGCGGAAGCGCGCGGGACCGATGGTGGTGCGCGACCAGAAGTACCGGTGCTCGAGCGCGCGGTACCAGATGAGCGAGAGGCCCAGGGTCGGGAGCGCGAGCAGGAGCGCGAGCGCCCACCGTCCGAAGAGATCCGAGCCCTTGCCGTCGTAGCTGAAGTGCATGGTCCCGAACCGCGCATTGGTCACGAGGAATTCACGGCCCTGGTTGCGGTAGTGCGCGCTGTAGAAGCCCATTGTCAGCGCGGTGAGCAGCGTGCCCTTCACGCTGAGCGCGAGGAATTCCTTCCACTTGCCGAGGAAGGAGAACCGGACGCCGCGCCACGAGCTGCGGCTCAGCCGGTAGCGCCGCGCCCCGTTGATCGCGATGCAGACGAGAACCATCAGGGACGCGAAGTAGGCGCATATCACGAGGATCGCACCGATCCCGGGTGTGGTGCCCGGGGTGGTGCCGCCGACCAAGGGCAGGACGATGGCCATGACTATGCCGAGCCCGAAGAGCGCGGCCACGCCTATCAGCCATCCCTTGAGCAGCTCGCCACCGGTGCCGTGGAACGAGAAGCGGTCGCCGGCCAGCTCGGTGCTGGTATAGAAGTACTGGCGCATTTTCGCCCGGGCCCAGAACGAGTAGATGCCGAACGTGATGATCGTCAGCAGCCCGTTGACGATGTACAGGCCGAACAGCGACCCGCCCTCGCCATGAAAGTTGAGTCTCTCGACCGACCGGCTCATGTGTGCGACCCTCTTCAGGAGGAATCCCGCTGCAGGTACCTACGCGTTGCCTCGGCGCCAGGTGTCAGCGCCGACCTTTCATCAGGCCCACCTGGTAAGCCTGCCTCAGCCAATCCTTCACATCGGTATCGAACTCCGCAAGAGAGGCGATGCGGATGCGATGGACTACACTGTTCGGCGAGAGCTGGAGGACTCCGGAGAGGCGTGGATCGGACGCCTTCTTCGTCAGCACGAAGCTGATCGTTAACTGCTCGTGCTGGATGGAGATGCTGCCGAGGGAGGTCCCGCTCAGGAGGTTGATACTGGTCTTTGTGGGAGCCACCTGGAGCGGCCCGAGGCCGCCCAGAAATCTCAGGATGGCCTCGAAGATCTTCCTCGTGGCTGGCGATGCCCTGGCGAGATGACCGTCGAGCGAGACCACCTGGCACGAATGCGCCTGCTTCGCCCGCGCGAACTGTCGCTTGCACTTCGGGCAGGTCCAGTCGGCCGTGGGCATCGCTCCACGATATCACCTCGAGCGCTAGCGAGCGAATGGGGTTAGGTATGAGTCCTCGGCCTGGTAGGCCTGGGCTCTTAGACCGAGACTTGGAGGCAGCACATCGAAAGCAATCCGCTGGTATTCGGGCAACACGAGCCGAACACGCTCGAGCAGCTCCGCGACGTGGCGAGCCGCGCCCGGCGCATGGCGCTCATGGCCGACGGCCACCTGGGCTACGTGATGCCGATCGGCGGCGTCGCGGCGTATGAGAACAAGGTCTCGGTGGTCGGCGTGGGGTTCGACATCGCCTGCGGCAACGCGGCGATCCTCACGGATTTCAAGCGCGCGGACATCACGCCGCGGCTGCGCGAGCTGGCCGACGAAATCCAGGGCGTGCTGAGCTTCGGAGTCGGCCGCAAGAACCGGGCGGACGACGCGCCGGTGGACCACGAGCTGTTCGAGGATCCGGCGTGGGAGGCCGTGCCGGGAAAGCACGAGCGTGACGGTCTCCGCGCCAAGGCGCGCAACCAGCTGGGCACGGTCGGCTCGGGCAACCACTACGTGGACATCTTCGCGGACGAGCAGGATCGCGTCTGGGTCGGGGTGCATTTCGGCTCGCGGGGCTTCGGTTTCGGCATCGCGTCCGGATTCCTGTCGCTCAGCCAGAACAAGGCGTGGGGCGAGCGCGTGGGCGAGAAGGAGGTGCTGCTCGACCTCAGCCAGCCGATCGGCGACGCGTACTGGCGGCTGATGAGTCTCGCGGGGCGCTATGCGTACGCGGGTCGCGAATGGGTGGCCCGGAAGGTCGTGTCAATCCTCGGTGCGCAGGAGCTGGACCTCGTGCACAACCATCACAACTTCGCCTGGAAGGAGACGCACGGGGGCGAGGAGCTGGTGGTCATTCGCAAGGGCGCCACGCCCGCGTTCCCGGGGCAGCGCGGCTTCGTCGGTGGCTCGATGGGCGACGATGCCGTAATCGTTGAGGGCGCTGATACGCCGGACGACGAGGTGAAGAGCGTCCAGAAGCGCGCGATGTACTCAACCGTGCACGGCGCCGGCCGAGTCATGAGCCGGACCGCCGCGGCGGGGAAGCGCGCGCGGGATGGCCGAGTCATCAAGGTGGGCGCGGTCACGCGCGAGATGATGGATGAGTGGGTGGGGCGGAAGGGAGTGGTGCTCCGGGGCGGCGGTCTCGACGAGAGCCCGCATGTCTACCGGCGGCTCACCGATGTTCTCGCGGCACAGGGACCGACCGTGAAGGTGCTGCACACGCTCCGCCCGCTGATCGTCGTGATGGCGGGAGCGAACGAGTTCGATCCCTACAAGGACTAGGCGGCGTTCTCAGCAGGGCTCGGGAGTAGTCGCGCCCTGAAGGGCGCGCTCGGCGCGGTGCTAAAGCACTATACGGAGTGTGATGTTGGATCCGTTCAGTCCTTCAGGACCTCGCCGAGCGCGGGCTGTCAGCCCGCGAATCACGCGGCGTTCTCCGCTGGGTTGGGCGGCAGGAATGAAGCCGGGTCCATCTTGTACAGGTCGAGCAGCTGATCGAATAGCGCCGGATACTCGGCGCGCAGCTCGCGTGGCCGCTCGAAGAAAACTTCGGAAGCAACCGCGAAGAACTCTGACAGTTTCGTCGCCGCATAGGCGTCGAGGACGGTCGGGATGCCCAGGGACAACTTCCAGCAAAGCTCGTCGAACGATTCTTCCAGCACCGCGCGCCAGGAGTCGGGGTCGCTCACCCGCGGGCGGTCGAGCTTCTGCGCGCCACGGAACAGGCCCAGGCCGGGATCCTCCACGGTGAGGTGACGCTCGAAAGCCAGCGCATGCGCGAATTCATGGAAGACCAGGTTCGACCCGTCCACCGGGTCACGCGCACCCTCCAGCGCACTGTCCCACGCCAGGACCACGACCCCGCTGCTCCACGATTCGCCACGGTGCGGCATGCCCGGCAACGCGTTCGTCGAAAGCCACTGCGTCTCATTGTCGGTCCGCCACGGCACGTACGTGCGGGGGTAGACAAGGATCTCGCGCACCGAGGGGTAGGGCTCGCCCGGGTGCTCCAGCACCAGCAGGCAGGCCTGCGCTGCGATGACCAGCTGCATCTCCTCGGTCAGGACCAAGTCTCCGCAACCTTCCCAATTCCGGTTGGTCATGAGCGCGCGCATGCTTCGCAGGAGCCGGTCCTGCTGGTCGGTCGTGAGGCCGCGAACGGCAGGCACGCGGTCGCGAATGAGCGGAAGCCAATGGCCCGGAACCGGGCGTGACCAGATGCGCCGGAGCGCCTCGGATAGCACCGGCTTCATGATCCGTCGAAAGGCGAGATAGAACACGCCAATCAGGAAGGCGACACCGGAAAGCAGGAAGAACGACACGACGGGGCTCCAGGTTTGGGCTGTTCTTACCTCTACATAAGGAAAGATCGCTTCCCGGGTTTCAGGAGTTCCCGTCAGGGGGTGCCGGCCGGGTCTTCCGGTGCCTCAGGACCATTCCCGTGACCCCGAGGACCGCGCTCAACCAGATGAGAAACACGGCGCCGTTGGCGAGCGACTTGGAGCTGGGGATCTGGTCGGTCACTCGTCCGGCGATCAGCAGGATCCCGGCTATAAGGCAGATAGCGGCGACAATCAGGATGGTTCGGTGGCGGGGCATGCCGAGAGTTACTACGGATCGAGGAATCGTGCCATGTACCAACGCGCGTTGCTGACGATCGTTGTTCTCGCGGGCTGCAGCGGTCCCAGGCAGCCGGCTGCGGACGGGCGGAGTGCCGGCACTTCGTTCACGGGAAGACCGTGGGTCCGGACGGATTCGACCGGTCTCCCCGGCGTCATTCGCGCGTTCTTCGACGACGGCACGCTGCTGATGGGATCATGCTGGGAGGTCTACCGCCTGGCACGCTGGGAGCGAATTGCGGACACTGCCGTGCGCTGGAACGAAGATGGGATGGATATCGACGCCACTCTTCGCCAGGTGAGCCATGACAGCCTCGAGCTCACCGTCCACCTGCATGACGGGACTACGGACTCGCAGCATTACCGGTCTGCGTCAGTCCCGTACGTTTGTCCCGAAATGAGGCGCTAGTCGCCGACCCCGGGCGCAAGCCCGGGGTTCAAGCCCGGGGTTCAAGCAACGCCGAGCCCCGGATGCTGGGTTAGCGGGGCCAGCCGTCCTGGGGCAACCCCGCCGTCAGCTTCAGCGCGTTGTCGAAGTAGATCTTCTTCAGAACTTCGTCGGGCAGGTCGATCCCGTAGAGCTTCCAGAACGCGTGGTAGCCGCGATAGTAGTCGAAGTAGTCGTCGTGTGTCTCGAAGACCCGCCAGTAGTACGGGTATTCCTCCGGCTGGAATGAATCCTTCCCGAACAGCACGCGGTCCTGGTATTTGAGGAAGAACTCGCGGGCGCCGCGCGGCTGCCGGCCGATGTCGTAGAGGACCGCCCCCATCTCTGTGTAGAAATTCGGCATCTCGTCCATGAGCTTCGAGAGCCGGGGGAGATCATTCGCGTACCAGGCGAAGTGCGCGACGATGAACTTCGTGCGCGGGTTGCGCCGCACCAGGTTATCGCGCTCCGTCGAAAGCGTTTCGAACGACGGGAACTGGTCCGGCGGATAGCGGCGGCTCGGATAGAGCGCCAGCTCCAGCCAGCGCTCGTTCTTGAAGTCGATCGGGTTCCAGAATTCCTGCGGGTCGGCGGTATGAATGAAGACCGGCAGGTTGAGCCGCGCGGCTGCCTGCCAGACGGGATCGAGATCGGGATCGTCGATCTTGAGTCGCGTGCCGTCGGCCTTCTTGATGCTGAGGCCGAGCGACTTGGCGATTTCGCCGATGCCCACCGCGCCCGCGACTACGTCGGCTTCGAGCTGCGCTACCGCCCTTGCCGACCAGCCGGGGCCCACGTTCCGGAAGTCGATCCCTGCGAGGATGCGGACCCGGTCTTTC
>CAMDCH010000127.1:0-7334 GCA_945889655.1 bacterium HR33 | reverse complement strand
CGCTTTCACCGACTCGGCCGATTGCGCGGGCAGCAGGCCGGGCGTGAGCGCGAGAAGGGAAGCGATCAGGCGAATCCGCACGAAAGCTCCGTGATTGGTCAGGGCAAGAAGTTACACCCGCAGTACTTTTCAGTGAGGCGGAAAAACTGAAGGGTTGCAAGGGATAAGAGGGTGTTGCCAGCTGATTACACCGCTCAGGGGGTCCCTTACAACCCTTCAATTTTTTCTAGCACCCCGGGCTCGCGCCCGGGGTTGGCATCATCAGTTCCGTCTGCGGCCGCTCGACGACGACTCGTCGTCACTCTTCTCCGGGGCCTTGGCCGGTGCCTGGGGCTGGGCCGGTGCCTGGCTGGGCTGCGCTTTTGGCTCTGCGCGCCGCTCCGGCTGGCGTGATTCCGGCTGTGGTTGCTGCCGCGTTTCCGGCTGCCGTTCCACCTGCCCGCGTGCCGGCTCCCGCCGGGGCTCCGACCTTGGTTGCACGCGTGGTTGCTCGTTCGCCGTGTTTGGTTGCGGCTGCTCGCGCGTCTCGGGCTGGCGGCCGGGCTCCTGCCGTGGATCGCGCCGCTCGAGCGTGGGCTGGCGGTTGTCGCCACCAGGCACGGTCGGCACGATGTTCTCCACCGGCCGCCGAGTGCCGCTCCCCGAGTTATCCACCGTTCCCTGGCGCCCAGGCCGGTCGTTCGGATTCGCGACCCCGCCACGGCGTCCATCGCCCTGCGCCGGCGTGCTGCTGCCGCCCGACGTGGCCGGAGGCGTATCGGTGCGACGGCCCGTGCCGCTGTACCCACCCGGGGTCGTCACGCCACTGCTCGCGCCGCTATTCCGGTCCGACGAGAGCTCCGGACGCACGCGGCCCGTATTCACCGGGGTGGGCAGTTGGCCCGAGGCGCCCAGGTCGCGCGCCGTGACACCCCGGTCCACCAGTCGCCGCCCGGTTTGATCAACGGGACGCTCGCGCACCGTGGTGACGTACGCCTCCGAAGGCCCGCGATCCTTGAACACGTAGCGCGGCGCGATGCGGGGGGCCGACCGGTAGATCACCCGGGTGCCGCCGTACCGGCGGTACGGCTGGTAGTAGAAGTCGTCGTAGATCACGATCCGGAACCGGAAGCACGAATACGCATAGGGGTTCCAGTACGAGTACGACGCATACGCGTGGCACTCATAGCAGAGGAAGCGCGGATACTGGTGGCGCTCCTCGACGTAGTACGGCAGCACGTCGTAGCTGTACTCGCTGTAGTTCACCGGCACGATGCGGTCCACCAGGTCCGTGAGCGCCACGTAGGGGTCGCCCGCCACGCGGCCGCCCTCGGCGATCACGCGATAGTCCCAGTGATCGCCACGGACCAGGTTGCCGTAGTTGAACGGATCGCGGCTGGCGACGGCGAAGACGTAGCCCTCACCCGGGTAGTCATCCACCGTGAACGACTGCCGATCGGCGTAGCCGCGCACTTCATACCGCTGACCGGCGCGCGCGTAGTTGTCTTCCCACGGTTCGGTGGGGTACAACACGCGCACGCGGCCATCGGTGTCGATTCGGAAGACTGTGACGTAACCACTTTCAGACGCGCGGAAATACACCCGAACCTGGTCGCCACGGCGGAGCAGGTCGTCGTCTTTGTTGGTCCAGACTTCGACGGCCGGACCTTCTGAAAGACGATGACGGTCGCGAAACAGCCCGTTCGCGGGAGGCGCGAGCGGGGCAGCAGCGATAGCGATGACAGCCAGGTTGAGGATCATGTGTGTCTCCGGACTTCTGTTCGTCCCCCAGTAAGAGCATGGGACATGCCAAGTTGGGCGCGAATGACATGGTATTGAGCCACAACGACTTAGGTCAGTAGCGCCCTGCAACGGTTCCCGCCGGATGTCCCTGTGGGATGACAATCGTCCAGCGCGTTGACACCACGTATCCGCGCCCGGTACGTTCCCCGCCCATGCCGAAATCCAACCGCGTTGACCTGCTCGATCCCTATGAAGTAGCGCAGCTTGGGGGCCTCGAGATGGTGGCGGAGGGTGTCGTCGAGGGGTTCCTCACCGGCTTGCACCAGTCCCCATTCCGCGGTTTCTCGGTCGAATTCATCGAGCACCGGCCCTACCAGCCTGGTGACGAGCTGCGCTATGTCGACTGGAAGATGCTGGCGCGCTCCGACCGGCTCACGGTCAAGCAGTTCGAGGAAGAAACCAACCTCCGCGCGATGATCGTGATGGACGCGAGCCGCTCGATGCACTGGGTGGGCGGCGAACGGCGGCTGACCAAGCTGGATTACGCCAAGCGTCTCACCGCGGCCCTTTCGCTGATCATGCTGAGACAGCGGGACGCCACCGGCTTCATCGGGTTCGACGAGGAAGTGCGCTCGGTCGTTCCGGCGCGCGCCCGGCTCCAGCACTGGTGGACGCTGCTCACTGCCATCGACGCGCTCAAGCCGGGACTGGGCACCGCGGCCGAGAGCGCGCTGCATCGCGTGACCGATCTCCTGCGGCGGCGCGGGATGGTGATCTTCGTGTCCGACCTCCTGCTCGACCGCGAGCTGGCCATGAAGGCGCTCCGGTTCCTGCGCCATCGCGGCCACCAGGTGATGGTTTTCCATGTCATGGACCCGGCCGAGATGACGCTCGACGGACCACCCGAGGTCCGCTATGAGGACCCGGAGACGGGTGGCGCCGTGGTCGCGCGGCCACGCGAGCTCCGGTCGGCGTACATGGAAACCGTCCAGCGCACTATTAATGAATGGCGGCTCGCGTGCCGCCGGGTCGGCATTTCCTATCACCACGTCCAGACCGACCAGCCGTTCGGGCAGGTGCTTCGCCGCTCGATGGCGCGCAGGTCCCGGATCTCGTGATCGCGTTTCTCCAGCCGCTCTGGCTGCTGGCCCTCTCCGCCGCGGCGATCCCGGCGCTGCTCCATCTCCGCCAGCGGCAGACACCGCCGACCGTGATCTTCCCGGCGGTTCGCTACATCCAGGACACGAAGAAGGAGCACAGCCGCCGGCTCAAGCTCCGCAACCTGATCCTGCTCATTCTCCGCACACTCATCGTCATCCTGATCGTGCTCGCGGTGGCGCGGCCCGTGGCCACGGTGAACGTGGGCGGCGTGCACGCGCCCACGGCGCTGGCCGTCATCGTGGACAACTCGCTTTCCTCCGGCACCGTGGTCGGCGGGCGCCGCCTGTCCGACCTGCTGGTGGAGCGCGCGCGAGCCGTGGTCAATCGGACGCACGACAGCGACCACCTCTGGCTGATGCTGGCCGATGGCGTGCCCCGCCGCATGACCCGGATCGACGCGGGCCGCGTGCTGGACAGCGTGTCTCCGCTCGCCGTGCGCCTGGACCTGGGCCAGGCCGTGCGCACCGCGTCGGCGGCGATCGCCGATGACCGGCTGCCGGGGCATGAGGTGATCGTGTTCAGCGACCTCCAGGCGAGCGCTTTCTCGCCGGGCGCCGAGCCAGCTGCGCGGGTGCTGCTCTGGGAGCCGCCCGTGACCAGCGAGAACCGCGGCGTGGATTCGGCGCGGGTTGAGCCCGCGGTCTGGCGCCCCGACGGCGCGATCATCGTGTCGGTGGGTGGCAGTGGCAGCTCCGCGGCCGCGATGCATCTCCGCGCCCGCGACCAGGAAATCGCCCGCGCCGTGGCCGCGCCGGGGGAGCGGGCGGCCCTGCGGTCCCAGATGCTGCCCCGGGGCTGGTTCGCCGCCCGCGTGGAGCTGGATCCCGACGAGCTGCGCGGCGACGACGAGTGGAACGTGGCAATCCGCGTGGGCGCTCCGGCCGCGGCGCGCGCGGGCAACGGTGCCGGGCGGTTCCTGCGGGAAGGACTCTCGGTGCTCCAGTCGTCAGGCCGTCTCGGATCCGGAGACGCGGTGATGGTGGACGACCGGGTCATGAGTGGCCGGGGCGTCCTGATTCCGCCTGCCGATGCGGCGCTGGTCGGATCCGTCAACCGGACGCTGGCCCAGCGCGGCGTGCAATGGACGCTTGGGGACGTGGTCACGGGTGAGTGGCAGGTGGACGGTGACATCGCGTCGGCCGGTGGCGTTTCGGTCACGCGGCGCTACCGGCTGCGGGGGACGGGGCAGGTGCTGGCCACGGTGGGCGGCGAGCCGTGGATGGTGCGGGATCACGACATCGTGATCATCGCGAGCCGCCTGGAGCCTGACTGGACCAGTCTCCCCACCTCGGCCGGGTTTGTCCCGTTCCTCGATCACCTGCTCAACGACATGGCGACCAGCGGGATGTCGATCATCTCGGGTACGCCGGGCGCACCGGTCGAGATTCCGTCCAACACGGAACGGGTGCTGACGCGATCGGGCGCCGAGCCCGCACCCACGGATCGCCGCTACACGGCGCCGCTCGAGCCGGGCGTGTACTTCCTCACGGGCGCCGCGGGTGACACCACCGGGGCGCTCGAGGTGAATCACGACGCGCGCGAGTCCCACCTTGCGCCCGCGGACCGGCGCTCGCTGCGGTCCACCGTCGGCCGGGGCGCCGAGGTGCTGGACGACGCGGGCGTGGACCGCGAGTTGTTCCGGGGCGCCAAGCGGGCCGATCTTGCGGGACTGCTGGTGCTCGCGGCCGTGATCGCATCGCTGGCCGAGCTTGCCATCGCCACGGCCGGTGGCCGGATGGAGTCTTCTGCATAATGCTGCCGCGCCTCGTCGGCGCGTTCCGTGCGCTGCCGACGTTTCAGTCACTGCTCCAGTCGCTCCCGTCTCGAAGCGCCGATCTCACCCTGGGTGGTCTTCCGGGCTCCAGTCCCGCGGTCCTCGTAGCGGCGCTTGGCGAGGCCGTGCCCCAGCGGGTCTTCCTGCTGGTGGCGCCATCGCCGGCTGATGCCGAGCGGTGGCTGGCCGACCTCCAGGTCCTGTCGCCGGATGTCACCCGCCTCTATCCGCAGCGCGAAGCCTATGGTGAAGAAGAGCCGCATCTCGAAATAGCGGGCGAGCGGGTCGAGACCATCGCGGCGGTTCTGGCCGGCCAGGTGCGGATCCTCATTACCACGCTGCGCGCCACGGCGGAGCTCAGCCGGATGCCGGAGGCCGTGGCGCGCGCCCGCGTCACGCTCGCAAAGGGCGCGACGACTCGTCTCTCGGAAGTGGTGGACGAGCTCACCGCGATCGGATACGAACGCAAGCCGACCGTGCTGGACGTGGCGCAATTCGCGGTGCGCGGCGGGATCATCGACTTGTACGGCTTCGGCATGGCCGCGCCGGTTCGCGTGGAGTGGGTCGGCGACGAGATCACATCCCTCCGCACCTTCGACCTGGATACACAGCGGTCGGAGAAGGCGACGGACGCTGTGACGGCGCTCCCAGTGGCGGCGGGTAGCCGGGTAGCCGGGTTGGCGGGTAGCGACGACGAGCAGTCACCCGCCCACCCGCCCACCCGCCTACCCGCCAGCGACCGTCAGTCTCTTCTCGATCTGCTCCCCCCCGACACCGTCGTGCTCGCCACAGAGGGTCTCGAGCTCGCGGACGTGGGCCGGGCGTGGGGTGAGGCGGTGCACCATATCGACATCGCCCGCCGCCGCGGCGAAGACGTGCCGGGACGCGACGCGGTGCTGCTGGAGCCGTCCGCGTGGGCCGAGAAGTGGGGGCGGTTCGGGCATGCCTGGATCAATCGCGAGGCCCCCGAGGTGGACTTCGGGATCGTCGCGCCGCAGCCCATCGAGCGGGACATCACCCGTATCGCGAAGATGGCCGAGTATGACCAGGTCCTCGTCCTGTGCGACAACGAGGGGCAGCTCGAGCGGCTGGAAGAGCTGCTCGAGGCCGCGGCGCCGTATTCGCGGAAGCCCGGGTCCAACCTGCAGCTCGCGTTGGGTGCCCTGCACGGCGGGTTCGCGATGTCAGGGCTGACCGTCCTCACCGACCACGAAATCTTCCGCCGCGCCCGGCGCATCCGGCGGTCGCGTCGCTATCGCCAGGCGGTCTCGACCGGCGCGATCGGGTCGCTGACGCCGGGGGTGTACGTGGTCCACCTGGAGCATGGCATCGGCATCTATCGCGGGATCGCGAAGATCACCATCGGCGATGGCGCGCTCGAAGTTGCCGTGCTGGAGTACGAGGGCGGCGACCGTCTCAGCGTGCCGCTCTACCGCCTGGACCAGATCGAGCCGTTCCGGTCGACCACCGATCCCGACGGCGATGCCACGCCACCGCGTCTCGACCGGCTCGGCTCGAACCGCTGGCGAAAACAGCGTGAGGCCACGGAGCGCTCGGTGCGGGAGCTGGCGGTGGAGCTGCTCGACCTCTACGCCCGCCGCACGCTGGCCAGCGGTTTCGCCTTCCCGCCCGACACGCGCTGGCAGCGCGAGCTGGAATCCGCGTTCCTCTATGAAGACACGCCGGACCAGCGCTCGGCCACGGAGGCCGTGAAGAAGGATCTCGAGCGCCCGCGCCCGATGGACCGCCTCATCGTGGGCGACGTGGGATACGGCAAGACCGAGATCGCCGTGCGTGGGGCTTTCAAGGTGGTGCAAGGTGGCAAACAGGTGGCAGTACTGGTTCCGACCACGATTCTCGCCGAGCAGCACGGGCGAACGTTTTCGGATCGCATGGCGGACTTTCCGGTGCGGATCGCCGTGCTCTCCCGGTTCCGCACCGCGAAGGAACAGAAGGACGTGCTCGGCAAGGTGAAGCAGGGCGAGGTCGACATCGTCATCGGCACGCACCGCCTGCTCTCGAGTGATGTCGAGTTCCGCGACCTGGGTCTCATGATCGTGGACGAGGAGCATCGCTTCGGCGTGAAGCACAAGGAAAGGCTCAAGGCGCTCCGGCTCCACATCGACGTGCTGACGCTGACGGCGACCCCGATCCCGCGGACGCTGCACCTGGCGCTCTCGGGCCTGCGCGACCTCACGCTGATCGAGACGCCGCCGCGCGACCGCTCGCCCGTGCTCACGTTCCTGGAGCCCTGGGACGACGAGCTGCTGGAGGAAGCCCTGGCCCGCGAGCACGACCGCGGCGGCCAGACGTTCTTCGTCCACAACCGGATCGAGACCATCGAGACCGTCGCCGAGCGGGTGCGGAAGCTCGCGCCGCGGGCGCGGGTGGCGGTGGCGCACGGGCAGATGAAGGAGCGCGAGCTGGACCAGGTGATGCGGCATTTCGTGGGCGGCGAGATCGACATCCTCGTCTCGACCATGATCGTGGAGTCGGGTCTCGACGTACCCAACGCGAACACGATGGTCGTGAGTCACGCCGACCAGTTCGGCCTGGCCCAGCTCTACCAGCTCCGCGGCCGCGTGGGACGGGGCCACCGGCGCGCCTACTGCTATCTCCTCATTTCGGACAACGCGGACCGCGAGGCGGAGAACCGGCTCGAGGTCCTCGAGCAGCA
>CAMDCH010000126.1:0-7355 GCA_945889655.1 bacterium HR33 | reverse complement strand
CCACGTCAGGTTCTCGGACGACAGCCCGAGGGTGACGCCGTGGGTTTGGAGGCGAACGTCGCTCTGGCCGGCGTCCAGCCTGGCCAGGGCCTTGCTCCCGAATCGCTGCGGCCAGTCGATCCCGCCGACATGCCACGGATTGGACCAGGGCGAGTAGGGGGGGGTGGTGACGGTCACGATGTCGAACGAACGGTTCTGGGCCGCCCACAGCGTCGGATAGAGCGTGGCCGAGAACGGCCCGACCGTGTACCTGAAACCGCCCGCAATGCTCCCAGAGAAACCGCGGCCGCTCCAGAGAGCACCGTCGTTGATCCCGCTTGCATAGCGTGAATTGAACGTGCCCATGCCGGTCAATCCGAGCGGGAAGAGGCGCCTGCCCGGGGGAGCGATTGGTTTCGGCCAGGGAACGGAGTCGGCGGTAACGCTCGCGGCCTCGTTGCTCGACATCGAACGGTAGAGCAGGGGGGAGCCGGTGACCTGTCCCGTCAGCTCCAGGAGGCGATGGTACTCCTCCTGCTCATTGCCGGGGATCTGGGCGGCAAGGCGGCCGGGCAGGTGCACAAGAACGCCAATCAGGACTGCCAGCCATCGCCACCGATGCATGAAACCTCGAGATCGGGTTGGAACTCGCGTCGGCGTATGGTAGTCGGTAGGTTTGTGCCGTGTCCACACGACGCACGTGATTCAGTTCCCCCCCTCGCTCCCCATTCCTCCCGAAGTGCTCGACATCGCGCGCACGCTCGAGCAGGCCGGCCACGAGACCTGGTGCGTGGGCGGTGCGGTGCGCGATGCGTTGATGGGCGAAGGGAACAAGGATTACGACCTCGCGACGGCCGCGAAGCCCGAGGAGGTCCAGGCCCTGTTCCGGCGGACCATTCCCATCGGTATCGAGCACGGGACGGTGGCTGTCCTGGGCCGGTCCCGCCATCCCCACGAGGTCACGACCTTTCGTCGTGACGTGGCCACGGATGGGCGGCACGCGGTGGTCCGGTTCGGCGCCAGCCTCGACGAAGACCTCGCGAGGCGCGACTTCACGATCAATGCGATCGCATTCCATCCGCTCCGTCTCGAGTGGCGCGATCCCTTTAGCGGGCGCGAGGACCTGGAGAGAGGAATCGTCCGCGCGGTGGGAACGGCTGCCGAGCGGTTCCAGGAGGACTACCTTCGCATCCTCAGGGGCGTGCGCTTCGCCGGCCGCTACGCGTTCACCATCGAACCCGCTACGTGGAGCGCGATGGTCGAGCGGTCGCCGGGGCTCCAGGGGCTCTCGGCGGAACGCGTACGCGACGAGTGGTCGCGTTCGCTCCTCTCCGCCCGGAAGCCATCGGAGGTCGTACGACGGTGGGGTGATCTGGGGGCCCTGGCCATCTGGCTCCCGGAGGTTGATGCCTCGCGGGCTGACCTGGTCGAGAACCTTTCGAGCCGCGATCCGGTTCTGGTGACGACGCTCCTGTCGGTAGATGCGGCACCCGCCCTCGCGCGCCTGCGCTTTCCGAACGTCGCGATCGAACGGGGTCGGGCGCTGGCGCGGCTCCGAGGGCTTCGGCCGGTCCCTGGCGATCGGCCGTCGGCGCGCCGGTGGATGGCGGAGGCAGGCGCTGCGGTTGATGACTTGCTGGCGCTGGCTGGCGCGGAGGACCCTCGGTGGGCCGACGCGATGCGAACGTCGGTGGCTGCCGTCCGAGCGAGCGGCGCGCCGCTCTCCCTGGATGCCCTCGCCATCACCGGCGATGACCTGCTGGCTGCGGGTGTAATCGTTGGTCCCGAGATCGGTCGCACGCTCCGTCGGCTCCTGGAGGCCGTACTGGACGATCCCTCTCGCAATACCCGGAAGGAACTGCTGGAAATGGTGAAGGACGCTGTCATGGAGCGGCGCGGATGACCGTTCTCGGATACGCCCTGATCGCGGCGCTCGGCAACGTCGTGGGTGGGATTGCGGTCGCCCGTGGGGCCCGGCTGGGCCTCCGGGTCATCGAGATCATGGTCGCCCTCGGTGCCGGCTTCATGCTGTCGGTGGCGATCATCGAGGTCCTGCCGGAGGCGTTTTCGCGCGGAGGGCATAACGCGGCGGTCTTCGTCCTCATCGGGTACCTCCTGGTGCATCTCTCCCAGCACACGGCGACCCAGCATTTTCACTTCGGTGAGGAGACGCATGCCGTGTCCGAGGTCGCGGGCATGTCGGCGCTAGTCGGACTCCTGCTGCACACCTTCTTCGACGGGGTGGCGATCGCGTCCGGCTTCGCAGTCAACCGCGAGCTCGGCATCCTGCTGTTCCTGGCCATCTTTCTGCACAAGCTGCCGGAAGGGGTGACCATCAGCAGTCTCCAGATAGCGGGAGGGCGCCGGCCGGCGCAGGCGGTGGGGAGCGCGGCGTTGCTGGGCGTGGCGACTATCGTGGGGGTCCTTGCCACCGATGCGTTCGCCTTCCTGGCGACCCACGGTCTCGCGCTGGCTGGAGGTGTCACCCTGTACGTTGCGGCGTCCAACCTGGTCCCCGAGTTCCAGGGGAAGCGCGGGTGGAAGATCCCCGGTGCGTTTTTTCTCGGTGCCGCGGCGTTCTTTATTACCAAGGAACTTCTCGACCGCGCGCTGGGGTAGATCCACCCATGTCTGAGCCTAGCCTCTTCAGTTCGCTGGCGCCGGAGCCGCTGGCTTCCCGGCTCAGGCCAGCGCGGCTGGAGGAGTTCGTGGGTCACGAGCCCCTCCTTGGTCCTGGAAGACCCCTCCGGCTGGCGATCGAGCAGGGTGACGTGACCAGCATGGTCCTCTGGGGGCCGCCGGGCTCCGGGAAGACCACGCTCGCCCGGCTCATCGCCAACTACACCGATCGCCAGTTCGAGCCGTTCAGCGCCGTGACGGAAGGCGTGCCCCGGGTCCGTGAGATCATTGCGGCAGCGGAACGCCGGCGGGAGGCGGAAGGGAGGGGGACCATTCTCTTCTGCGACGAGATTCACCGGTTCAACAAGGCGCAGCAGGACGCGTTTCTTCCGTGGGTCGAGCGTGGGGTGGTCACCCTGATCGGCGCGACCACCGAGAATCCGTCGTTCGAGCTGACCAGCGCGCTGCTGTCCCGCGTGCGCGTCTTTGTCCTGGAGCCGCTCACCTCCGCCGACCTCAAGCTGATTGTCGAGCGGGCTGTGAAAGCGGTCCGGCCGGGCCAGGAGCTGGAGGAGATACTCGATCCCGCGGCGGCGGCGCACCTTGTGGCGCAGGGGGACGGAGATGCCCGGCGCGTGCTCAATGCGCTCGAGGGCGTGCTCGAGCACATCAGCCGAGGACAGACGACGCTGCCCCTCTCGAGTGCCGCGCTGGAGGAAGTCCTCAGTCGCCGCTTACCACGCTACGACAAGGCAGGGGAAGAGCACTACAACATCATCTCGGCCCTGCACAAGGCCGTGAGGGGCAGCGACGTGGACGCGTCGCTCTACTGGCTGGCGCGGATGCTCACGGCCGGTGAAGACCCGATGTACATCGCGCGACGAATCGTACGGATGGCGGTCGAAGACATCGGGCTCGCAGATCCGCGGGCCCTGATGGTGACCGTGGCGGCGAAGGACGCCTACCATTTCCTGGGCTCACCCGAGGGTGATCTCGCGCTGGCGCAGGCGGTGGTGTACCTGGCCACGGCACCCAAGTCCAACCGGGTCTACGAGGCGTGGGGCAGCGCCACCGAGGCGGCCCGCGAGCATCCCTCCGCGCCGGTTCCCCTGCATATCCGGAACGCGCCGACGGGCCTGATGAAGGGGCTCGGCTACGGGAAAGGGTACCGGTACGACCATGCGGAGCCCGAGGCGCTCGCGGCTGGGCAGGAGTACCTGCCCGACGCACTGAGGGGCGTCTCGTGGTACACGCCGTCGGAACGGGGATTTGAGCGCGACATCATGCAGCGCCTGGATCGCCGGCGGGAGCTGATGGACCGGCTGCGTGAGCCACCGGGGACCGGGTGATGCCGGGTTCGGGGGAACGGCGGCCCGTTGTCCACATGTCCGTAGTCGGCACCATCGTTCCCGGGAAGAACGACGCCTTCATCTACGGGTGTATCGAGTCCTTCCTGGCGACTGCAGGCGAGGCACCCTGTGGCGTCCGCATTACCGCCATCGACAACAGCCCCGGCCTTGGGCTTGGTGCACAGCTACACGAGCGATTCCCGTCAATCGCGGTTCGATCCAACACGGTTCGGCGGGGGTTTGCCGCCAATCACAACCAGGTCATGGCCAATTCGGATGCCGAGTATTTCCTGGTGGCCAACGATGACCTGACATTTCTTCCTGGCAGCCTCGCCCGGGCCGTGCGATATCTGGAAGACCCGTTCAACAGTCGCGTGGGGGTGGTGAGCTTTCAGTTGCTGAACGCCGACCGATCCATTCAGCCGTCCACCTTTTCATTTCCTACCGTGTTCCGGGGACTCCTTGCTCTGTCTCACCTGCGGGAGCGGATTCCGTTCGGGGCGTGGACGACCCGGCTCGCGGCTTTCGCGTCGAGAGGCCGGGGTCGGTCCCGCTTCTGGGACCACGACCGGACGCTGCCGGTGGATACGACCTTCGGGGCCGCGCTGCTGGTCCGTGCGGCGGCGGTGCGGGCTGTGGGGCTGATGGACGAGGTAGCGCTCCTCGGCGTAGAGGAAACCGAGTGGCATCGGCGGTTCTGGAACGAGGGATGGTCAGTCGTTTTTATTCACGACGCCCCGGTGATGCACTATGACGGCCAGACGAACCGCGCCGTCAGCAGCCTGGAAGTGGAATACCTGAAGGGCCTGCTGAATTTTTTTCAGAAGCACCGCCCGGAATATGTGGCCAGGGTCTTTTCCGGGCTGGCCCTCCCGATCATCGGGATGCGCCTGCTGCTGGCCGGGGCTCGCCGGGACGTGGCGACTCGCGGGTTGCTGCGGAACGCTCTGCGGGTGGTCTGGGCTGGTGCATTGGGCAGAGGACCGGATTGGTGGGGCGGGATCGGACGGCAGGAGCCGGCTACGGGCGCCCCAGCAGGAGGCGTGCACTCCGGACCGACATGATTCCCAGCACCAGGATGGCGACCGCCAGGGATATGCTGATGCCGAGGACGGTCTGCGAGATCATCGCCCCGACCAGGAAAATGCCAAGGCTGGCCACGACGTTCCAGCCATTGTGCGCCTTGACACTCACCGCATCGATCGGGTCACGCAGGACCAGGTAAACCACCTGGGGTGCCAGAGCGAGCCCGACGAGCCGCAGGACCAGCGCGGCCGCGGCGAACGCGGGTCCGAGGTACCAGGAGACCAGCAGCGGGGCCACGAACTCCAGCACCACCGTGGCGCCTACGGCGAGAAGACCGCCGACCATCACCAGCCGCCAGACCGATCGCCGCAGTTCGACCAGTCGCCCGCTCGCCTGCATGGCGGTGGCGGTCGGCATCAGCACCAGGCCTACGGGTGAAAACACCCCCGCCGCCAGGTTGAGTGCCGAAATACCGAATGCGACATGACCGGCAGCTTCCACTGAAGCCCAGTGGGCCGTGAGTGTCGCGGGCAGGGTGTAGAGCGCGGAAAGCGCCACATCGCCAGGAAGCCGCGGGATACCGTAGGCCAGCAGCTCACGCGCGGCGGTCCTCAACGCCAGCGGTCTCCCGGCGTTCCGCCGCAGCTCTCCTGCCGCGATGAGGAGCGCACAGGTACCAGCCACGATGATCCAGCTCACGCCCAGGACCATGAGCGCGGCGCCGACCGTGAGGCCAGGAACCAGAAACGTTCCGAGCGGGATGATGCCGTACACGATCAGCTGGACGGCATTGGCGCCCGCCATGCGCAGGTGTCCGCGGAGGTAACCGTAGACCAGCACGTGAAGGATCAGTCCGACGGTGGCCAGGTAGAGGCCCGGTAGAAGGGAGGCGTAGCTGGCTGCACTGAAAAACAGGGTTGCCCACCACCCTGGCGCCAGCGCGAAGAGCACGCCGAGCGAGGCAAGCGGTATGGCCGCCAGGGCCACGCCGGCGAGGAGAAACGGGCGCGGCGCCTCGTCGGGGCGGGCGGTGGCCAGGGCGACGAATCGTGGCACACTCAGGCCGAGACCGAGCGCGCACGGAAGGTGGAGGAGCGAGAGGGTTCGCCGCGCGAGCATGTACTCCCCGAACGCCTGGGCCGACCAGTAGCGCGCGGCTACCCAGTAGACCAGGAACCCCGCACCAATGACGATGAACTCGGAGGCGAACGTGATGAGGTAGTTACGCCTCATCGGCCGGGAACGGGCGCCGGCGACGGCCGCAGGCGCCGCCACAAGCCAGCGCCCAGTCCCGCCGCGGACCCGATTCCGTACGGGACGTGCAGCAGCGCGAAGGCCAGCGGCAGCGTGAGCAGCATCGTGAAGGAACGAAGCCTGGCTGCGATTGCGACCGTGACACCCAGGGTCGCGATCACGTAGAGCGTGGCGAGCCCCAGCGACAGCAGTCCGAAGGGCTTCCACCAGAGGGAAGCCAGGGCCGGCAGGGTGAGGCACAGGATGAACAGCAACGGAATCTTGTGGCGCATCTGCATGGGCAAGGGACCAAAGGCGATCGGGAATATCGCCCAGAATCCATTGGAAAGGTTGTGCCGGGCGAACGCGGTGGCACTGGAGCGGGCGTGGTAGAAGCTTCGGACCGATGGCAGGAGGACGATCCGGCCACCGAGCGCCCTGAGCCGCGCAGTGAATTCAATATCCTCGCTTCGGGCGAACCGCTCGTCGTACGGCCCGAGGTCCAGCATCCGCTCGCGCCACATGCATCCGAACGGGACGGCATCGGTTTCGAGTGGTTCGGGGGATCCGAAGCGGTAGTGGGCGTTTCCGACGCCGAAGGGATGCGCCAGGGCCGCTGCAATGGCGTGGCCGACGGGCGTGGAGTCGGTAGGGATAATCACCCAGCTTCCACCAACGCAGTCTGCCCCGGTTTCGATCAGTCCCTTGACGCACCCCGAGATGTATTCCGGGGGATACGTGGTATGGGCGTCCATGCGAATGACGATGTCGCCCCGCGCCTCTCGTACGCCGATGTTGAGGCCTGCGGGAATGGTGCCGCTGGGGTTGTCGAGCAGGCGCAGGAACGGCGAGGTCCGCGCAATCGCGTGCGCGATCTCCCTTGTTCCATCCTCGCTCATCCCATCCACGAGCAGGATCTCGAGACGATCCCCTGGATACGTCGTCTGGAGCACCGACTCGAGCATGGACCGGATGTGGCGGGCCTCCCGGCGACAGGGAATGACAATGCTGACGGTGGGCGCATTGGCGCTCGGTGGTGCGGCGTCCTTCGGGAGACGGCGGAACACCGCCGGCGGAGCCGGAAGAGCAAGGCGGCCGGTCACGCCCAGCGCGAGGAGGTTCAGGGCCGCCGCCAGGCTGCCCAGGCCG
>CAMDCH010000125.1:0-7376 GCA_945889655.1 bacterium HR33 | reverse complement strand
CATCTCGTTGCGCACCTCGGCGGGCGGCGCGGCCTCGACATCCCGCGCACCCTTGCACTCCACCGTGGCGCAGTCGGCCAGCTCGTTCCGCCCCATGCGCAGGAAACGGGTCGTCCGCTCATACACGTCGGTGCGATCCGGCAGCGGCGGGCGCCGGTCCCCGGACAGCACGTCCTCGATATACGCCTCGGGCAGCTCGATCGCCCGGGCGAGTTCCTGCGAGGTGCGCCCGGTTTCCTTCAGTCGTTCGCGAATCAGGCTCCGAACGGTTGCGCCAGACTTCGGCACCACAGGCACTCGTTTCATCGGACCTCTTTCAAGGGTGATGGCAAACGCAAAAAAAAGGAGCGGGACCGCAGATGTGCTGTGTCCCACCCATAGCCGTTGCCGGCTGCAGCCGGCTGCGTGAATTGCGTAAGTCGAGACTGAAAGATACTCGGAAAAGGCTCCGGTGGCAACACGAGAAACGGCTTATTTCGGCCGTGTCAGGAGCCGGTCCCAGCGGATGGCGGTGACGAACGGCAGCGGCAGGATGCCGTCGGGGTTCCACGAATAGTAGATCACGAGCGGTGCGCCGATGATGCGGTCACGGCCCAGGAAACCCCAGAACCTGCTGTCCATCGAATCGTCACGGTTGTCCCCCATGACGAGAAACGAATCCTGCGGGACGACCACCGATGAGAAGTTCTTGTGGTCGGCGCGCTCGGGGTGGGTCTTGATCACGTACGGCTCGGACAGCGGCAGGCCGTTCAGGTAAATCGTGTTGTCCCGCATGGCGACCGTGTCGCCCGGGACCCCGATCACCCGCTTTACGATGGTCAATCCCTCTTCCGTCACCGAGCGGAACACGACGATGTCGAGTCGGCGCGGGTCACGGAAGGCGGGCAGCCGCTTGTGGATGAGCGGGACCCCCGCGCCGTAGAGCATCTTATTCACGTACAGGACGTCCCCGATCAGCAGCGTGTTCTCCATGCTGCCGGACGGGATGTGAAACGCCTCCACCACCACCGACTTGACCGCCAGCCAGATGATGAATGCGACGGACAGGGTCTTGGCCCAGTCCCAGAGGAAAGCAATGGTGCGATTCGCCGACGTAGCGCGCATACGGTGAAGATAGCGACCCTCCCGGCGGCCGCTATCTTCGTTCCACGTGCAGACACCTTCCGGTCAACGCCAGGTTCCGCCCGCCGCCGTCGCGTTCGTGCTCCGCCTCGGCCGCGCGCTGCACGCGTACGGGTACGCCGCACACCAGCTCGAGGAGGTGCTCCGCCAGACCTCGGAGCGCCTGGGCCTGACCGCGCAGTTCTTCGCCACGCCGACCTCCATTTTCGCCTCGTTCGGGCCGCAGGACGACCAGCGTACGCACCTGATGCGCGTGGAACCGGGCGACGTGAACCTCGGCAAGCTCGCGCAGCTGGACCAGGTCGGGCGTGACGTGCTGGACGGACGGCTCACACCGGCCGAGGGGTCGGGGAAGATCGAAGCCATCACGCAGGCGCGGCCGCTGTACGGCCCCATCCTCACCGTCATCGCGTTCGCCGCCTCATCCGCCGCGGCCAGCCGCATCCTCGGCGGCGGCGCGCGCGAGATCGAGACCGCGACCCTCATCGGATTGCTCACGGGCCTGCTGGCGATCATTGCCCCGAAGCTGCCCGCGCTCGCCCGGGTCTTCGAGCCCGCCGCCGCGCTGCTCGCCTCGGCGGTCGCCACCGCGGTCGCGGTCCGCTGGGGCCCGATCTCGATCTACATCACCACCCTCGCGGGACTGATCATCCTGCTGCCCGGCCTCACCTTCACGCTCGCGCTCACCGAGCTGACCACCCAGAACCTGCTCTCGGGAACCGCGCGCCTCGCCAGCGCGGTCGTCACTTTCCTCGGGGTGGCCCTGGGCGTGGCACTGGGCTCGCAGATCGTCCTGCGACTGCTGGGGGCCCCGGCCGCCCTGAACGTGGCGCCCATCCCGCTCGCACACTGGACCGAATGGGTGGCGCTCGTCGTGGCGCCGCTCGCATTCGTGGTACTCCTCAAGGCGCAGCCGCGCGATGCGGGCTGGGTCCTGGTGGTCTGCCTCCTGGGCTTCGCGGGCGGGCGGCTCGGCTCGCGGCTCCTCGATCCGCATCTCGGCGTATTCGTTGGATCCCTGGTCGTCGGCATCACCGGCAGTCTCTACGGCCGGTTCGTGCAACGGCCACCGCCGGTAACCCAGGTGCCCGGCATCCTCCTCCTGCTTCCGGGCAGCCTGGGCTTTCGCAGCCTGGCTGCCATGCTCGACCAACAGGTTGTGAACGGTGTGGAAGCAGCGTTCACCATGCTCCTCACCGCGATTGCACTCGTCGCGGGACTTCTCACGGCAAACGTCCTCGTACCGGCTGGACGCGCCGCCCCGGACAGCGGATCGGGCCCCCACGCGCTCGCCGGCAACCGCTCGCGCGAGTACCGGGCTGCCACGGAATCCGACCTCTAGCCCTCACCACTTCCCAAACAATTGGAGTTAGGCTAGATATATCCGGTAACCGCGCAGTAACCTATTTCTAATCATAGACTTGGCATTTCTCCTCCCTCGAGAGTGAGCCTGCGTGTCCAGTAACGGAACAGCGCCGATCGCCGACACGGTGGGGGTGCTGGCTGGCAAGTGGAAACCGGCGATCATCTGGCTTCTTCGCGGTGGACCCCTGCGTTACAGCGAGCTCCTGGCGAAGATGCCGACCGTGGCGCACAAGGTTGCTTCGCAGCAATTGCGCGAGCTGAAGGAGCATGGCGTCGTTGACCGGGAGGTTGGTGTCGGCGGGCCGCGCCGAGTGCGCTACGGACTCACGCCCTCAGGCTTGGCGCTCATCCCGATACTGGAACAGATGCAGAAGTGGGGACTCACATACGCCAACGGAAGCCAGTCGGTTGTGGGCCAGGTTGTTATCAAGTCTTCCCCAGACTCAGAACCTTCCAGTCGGCCGTTGAGTAACTCCTTTTCAGGCAATCTCTTAAACAACTGAGCCTTCACTCGCAGTACATGAGCACAAGGTTGACTTGACATAGTGTCTGTAACACACTAGACTAGGTGTGTAACAGAAACCAACGGAGGACGTCATGTTCAACTATCTCAAGGCCGCACCCACCACTTTCATTCTTCACTACGTCGGCGGCAGGCTGAAGCGCGAGGGACCGGGACTCTCCTTCATCTACTTCAGGCCGTCATCCACCCTCATCGCGGTCCCGCTGGCCAGCACGGCAGTGCCATTCGCCTTCAACGACGTGACTTCGGACTTCCAGGCCGTGACGCTGCAGGGGCAGCTCACCTACCGGGTCGCGGATCCGCACCAGACCGCCAAGCTGCTGGATTTCTCGATCAGCCCCAACGGCGCCTACCTGTCGGAGGATCCCGACACGGTCCCCGACCGCATCGTCCAGGCGATCCAGATCGTCACCCGCGAGCGGGTGCAGCCGCGCACGTTGCGCGACACGCTCGCAGCCTCCGACACGATCCAGCGCGAGGTGCTCGCGGGAGCGCGTGCGGCGGAGGCGATCAGGATCCTCGGCATCGAGATCCTGGACGTCTCGATCATCTCCATCAAGCCCACGCCCGAGATCGGTCGGGCGCTGGAAGCCGACGCGCGGGAAGAGCTGCAACGCGAATCGGACGAGGCGATCTACGCCCGCCGGAACGCCGCGGTGGAGCAGGAGCGGCTCATCAAGGAATCGGAGCTGAACACCGAGATCGCGGTCCAGGAAAAGCAGCGCCAGATCCGCGAGAACAAGGTGGCGGCGGACATCGCGGTGGAGGAACGGCGCTCCGTGCTCATCGAGCGGAAGACCGCGAATGAGCGGAAGGATGCGGACGCCAAGGCGTATGCCCTGCGCGCGACACTCGAGCCGCTCCAAGACGTGGACTGGAAGAAGCTCATGGCACTGAGCACTGGTGGCGGGGACCCCAAGCTCATGATTGCGCTGGCCTTCCGCGAACTGGCGGAGAATGCGTCGAAGATCGGCGAGCTGAACATGAGCCCGGACCTGTTCAGGTCCCTGATCAGCAGCGCACCCTCGGGGAAGTAGGAGGCGGCCGTGTACGACAAGCTCGTCATCATCACCCGTCGGACGCGCCTGGAGGACCTGGTCGCGCGGTTCAATACCCGCGGCCAGGCGAAGTTCTACCTCGAGCACGCGGGCGTGGATTTCGCGGACTACGAGCGCGAGCACGATGCCTATCACGCGGCCCTCGACCGGCTGCGGCAGGACCTCGAGCTGGGCCTCCCGCGCCAGTTCCTGGATCGGGACCTCGTGCCCACCTATCTCTTCGGCCCCGGCGACCTGGTGATCGCCCTGGGCCAGGATGGGCTGGTGGCCAACACCGCGAAGTATGCCGGCGACCAGCCGATCATCGGCGTCAACCCGGAGCCGGCGCGCTTCGACGGCGTGCTGCTTCCCTACACCATAGACGGCGCGAAGCAGGCCGTGGTCGGCTGCCTCGAGTCGCGCGAATCATTCCGCGCGGTCACGCTGGCGGAGGCGGTGCTGGACGATGGCCAGCGGCTGCTGGCGTTCAACGACCTGTTCATCGGTGCGCGGAGCCATGTGTCCGCCCGGTACCGGCTGGGCTTCGACGGGCGGGATGAGTCCCAGTCATCCAGCGGCGTCCTCGTCTCGACCGGCGCCGGATCCACGGGATGGATGTCGAGTGTCTTCAACATGGCGGCCGGCATCACCAACTTCTCCGGCGGCGTGGGTGGCGATGCCTTCCACCTGGAATGGGAAGACCGCGAGCTTTTCTTCGCGGTGCGGGAACCGTTCATCAGCCGCCGCTCGTCGGCGGACCTGGTGGCGGGTGTGCTGTCCGAGGAGCGGGAGTTGATGATCGAGTCGCAGATGCCGTCCAACGGGGTGATCTTCAGCGATGGAATCGAGGCTGATTTTCTCGCCTTCAACAGCGGAGCCATCGCCCATGTTCGTCCCGCTGAGCAAAGCGCCATGTTGGTGACCCCATCCGGTGATCTCGGTGCGCGGTTCGCGGTGCGCGGTGCGCGGGATCTCAAAGCCGAGGGTGCGGCGGCAAAGTGAAAGTCACCGTCGACGTCGTGATTTTCTCCATCCGGGACGACAAGCTCCACGTCCTGCTCATCGAGCGCGGCATTCCGCCGTTCGAGGGGCGGTGGGCGCTGCCGGGGGGATTCGTGCTGGAGGACGAGCCGGTGGAGGATGCGGCGCGCCGGGAGCTCAAGGAGGAAACCGGGCTCGGCGACGTGTACCTGGAGCAGCTGTACAGCTTCGGGGAGCCCGCGCGCGACCCGCGCGGGCGAGTGGTGACGGTCGCCTATTTCGCGCTCATCAAGGAAGACCAGGCGCTGCGGCCCGGGAGCGACGCGGACGCTGCGCGCTGGTTCCCCGCGGACCAGCACCCGCCGCTCGCGTTCGACCACGACGCCATTCTCACGTACGCTGTCGAGCGGTTGCGCAACAAGCTCGAGTACACCACCGTCGGCTTCCAGCTGCTCCCGGCAAAGTTTACGCTCACCCAGCTACAGCGGGTGTACGAAACCATCCTGGGGCGGGAGCTGGACAAGCGGAATTTCCGGAGGAAGATGGAGCTGCTGGAGATCCTGGCGCCGCTGGAGGAGTGGACGAAAGACGGGACCGGACGCCCGGCACAGATGTTCACCTTCTCGGCGAAGCAATTCGAGAAACTGAAAGACAAGGGGATACTCTTCCCGTTTTGACGGGTGGGCGGGTTGGCGGGTGGGCGGGTAGTTGACCCGTTTGCAACCCGCCTACCCGCCTGCCCGCCTGCCCGCCTCTTCGACCAACCAATCCTTCGCCGCCTCGACGGTATCGAACAACCCGAAGGTTCGGTTGGAAAACACCGAGACCACCGACATCACGATCCGCTGGAGGCCCGTCACGCCTACGACGGCCGCGGCACGCACGTACGGCTTGTCGTCCTTGGTGAGCTGCTTGAGCGCCTCGACCACCGTCGGGTCGAAGTTCGAGCCGGTGATATTGGTAAGCGTGAGGACTGAGTTGGGCGGCTCCGCGGCGATGCCGGGGCGGACCTCCGCAATCGCCGCGAGCGCCACCGATCTCTCGGTGATGGCGGAGAAATCAATCGCGAGGATCCGCTGTCCCCGGTGGGTGATCCACTGCAAGCGGCTCATGGGCGCCCGGAGCCTGCCTTGCGGTCCAGGGCGTGACGGACTTTGACCAGCAGGTCGGAGATCTCGAAGGGCTTCTGGAGGAATCCCGCTCCTGACTGCTCGACCCCGTGGCGCACCACCGCATCATCCGAGAATCCGCTCATGAAGAGCAGCTCCATCTCGGGCCGGGTGGCACCGAGGTGCTGGATCATCTCGGTGACCGGGATGCCGGGCATCGCCACGTCGGTGAGCATGAGATGGATCCCGCCGTTGTACGCCGCCGCGCGCTCGACGGCATCGCCGCCGTGCTCGGCGTCGATCACGTGGTACCCGGCGCGCTCCAGCGTACGCCGAGTGGAGCTGCGCACGGCGGGATCGTCTTCCACCAGCAGGATCGTCTCGCTGCCGCGGGTGTTCTGCCCATCCGCACGGGAGGGCCCGCTCACGAGCGCCTGCGCCAGGCGCGGGAGCGTGATCGTAAAGGTGGTGCCCGCGCCGAGCGCCGTCTCCACCTCGACCTGACCGCCATTCTGCTTCACGATCCCGTAGACCGTCGAGAGGCCCAGTCCCGTTCCCAGCGTTCCCTTGGTCGAAAAGAAGGGTTCGAACATGCGGGCGCGCGTGGCCTCGTCCATCCCGGTGCCGGTGTCGCTCACCGTGAGCACGGCGTGCGTGCGGGAGGGATCAGGCCGGGTTTCGATGGTGATGCGGCCGCCGCGCGGCATCGCGTCGCGGCTGTTGACCACGAGATTCAGGAGAATCTGTTCGACCTGTCCCCGGTCGGACCGGACGAGGAGCTGGCCGTCACCGAGGACCAGCGCGATCTGGATATGCTCGCCGACCAGGCGCTGGAGCATGGGCTGCATCTCGTGCACGGCGACCGACACGTCGAGGACCACGGGCTCGAGGATCTGCCGGCGGGCGAACTCGAGCAGGCGCCGGGTGAGCCAGCCGCCGCGCCGCGCGGCTTCCTGGATCTGCTGGATCGGGGCATCGTGCTCGGGGCGGTCGAGCCGCATGGTCTCCGTGTTGGCCAGCACCACCTGGAGGATGTTGTTGAGGTCGTGAGCGATGCCGCCGGCGAGCTGGCCGATGGCCTCCATCTTCTGGGCCTGCTGCATCTGCTGCTCGAGCTTCCGGCTCTCGGTCAAGTCGCGCAACACGATTACAACAGCCAGCGGCGCGCCGTCGTGCCGTTTCATCATCGTGGCGGCGACGTTGACCGTGCGCGCCTGGTGCGTGAACTCGGCCTGGGAC
>CAMDCH010000124.1:0-7407 GCA_945889655.1 bacterium HR33 | reverse complement strand
GGAGGGCGAGGGGTGGTCGCGCACGTACCTGGTGCGGCCCATCGTGCACCCGGCGGGAGTGACGCACGTGGTGATCCTGATGCCGGGCAGCCAGGGTGACCTGCGCGCCACGTACAAGCCTGCGGCGCCATGAGGCGATACCGGTTCGGGGCAGTGATCCTGATGCTGGCCGCGGCGCAGTTCGCCGTGCGGCCGTGGCTGGGCGGCGAGCGGTGGGCGGACTGGGCTCCGGATTTCCTGCTGATCGCACTGCTCATCTATTCGATCCGCACCACGCCCGGCCGCGCGTCGGTGGGTGGTTTCCTGGTGGGCCTCTTTGCCGACGCGCTGAACCCGGTGGCGTTCGGGGCGGGGGCGCTGGCGCACACGGTGGTGGCGTTCCTGGCGGCGTGGGGAAAGGCGGTCTTCTTCGCGGAGAACCTGCTCGTGAGCGCTGGGTTCTTCTTCGCGGGCACGATGATCCGGGACCTGTTGACTCAGCTTTCGAGCGGCATCGTCGGGCAGCGCGACTTCTTCTGGCAGATGGTGGTCTGGTCGCCGCTCAAGGCGTTCACGACCGCGGTCGTGGGGATCCTGGTTCTCGTCACGTTCCAGCGGTGGCTGGAAGTGCGGATCGCGGACTAGCGGGATGAACTGGTACCACCCTCACCACGTGGCGCGGCGCGCGGAGGTGGCGCGACGGATGATCTGGGGCATCCTCGGCCTCATGGCGATCGCGTTCTTCCGCGTGCAGATCGTCGGGACCAGCCGCTACAAGCTCCAGTCGGAGGAGAACCGGCTCCGGCCCATCCCGATTCCCTCGGCGCGCGGCCTGGTGACCGACCGCCACGGCGTGGTCCTGGCCGAGAATGTGCCCGGGTACTCAGTCGGTCTCATCGCGGCATCTTCCGATTCGCTGCGGGCGCAATTGCGGCGGATCAATCGCCTGCTGAAGCTGGATACCACGTCCTTCGAGGCGATCGTGCGGCGGTTCCGGAAGCGCCCCTACGAGCCCGTGGTCGTCATGAAGGACGCGCCCTTCGAGCTGGTATCGTCCCTCGAGGAACAGCGGATGGTGCTGCCCGGTCTGGTGATCCAGGCCGAGCCGAAGCGGCGATATCCGTTTGGTGCGATCACCGCCCACGTGCTGGGTTATGTGGACCAGGTGAAGGAAGATGAGCTGAGCTCGCCGAAGTTCGCCGGAGTCCGGGGTGGAACGCTGGTGGGCCGCAGTGGCCTGGAACGCCAGTATGATGACCAGCTGCGGGGTGAAGACGGCGTCCGCTACGTGGAAGTGACGGCGCTGGGCCGGATGGTTCCTGCCGGTGGCGTGGTGAACCCCACGCCCCCCAAGCAGGGCACCACGCTGAAGGCGTCGATCGATCTCGACCTTCAGCAGTACGTGGCGAGCCAGTTCCCGGCCAACCGGCGCGGCGCGGTGATGGCGATGGATCCGCAGAACGGCGAGATCCTGGCGATGTACTCGTCTCCCAGTTACGACCCCAATCTCTTCATCGGTGGCGCGGACCCGCAGGTCCTCAACGCGTTGTTCCGTTCCGAGGCCTTCCCGATGATGAACCGCGCCATCCAGGGGCGCTATCCCCCGGCGTCGCCGTGGAAGCTGGTGATGGCGGCGATGGCCATGAAGCGCGGCGTGGTGGATCTCAACACGAAAATGCCCACGCCCTGCACGGGCGGGTTCCAGTATTACAACCGCTACTTCCACTGCTGGAAGGCCGAAGGTCACGGTGATGTGACCCTCGCCCAGGCGATCGCGGTCTCGTGCGACGTCTACTTCTACCAGCTCGGTCTCAAGCTGGGCCTGGCGAACGTACTCCAGGACGGTGTCCAGTTCGGATTCACCCAGCGTTCCGGGGTGGACCTGCCAAGCGAGGGATGGCCGACCTTCCCCGAAGCACCGGCGTACTATGACCGGCTGTACGGACGACGCCAGTGGACCCCGGGCGTGGTGCTCAACCTGGCGATCGGGCAGGGCGAGAACGCGCAAACCCTCGCGAACATGATGCGGTTCTACTCGATGCTTGCGAACCAGGCGGGAGTGGCGCCGACGCCGAAGCTCGTGGCCAACACGTCCGGCGCGGTGCGGTCGGTCGGGGTTAGCGATTCGACGCTCGCAGATTTGCGGAAGGCTCTCCTGATGGTGGTCGAGGGGGGAACCGCGTCCGGATCGCGCATCGCGGGTCTCCGGATCGCGGGGAAGACCGGGACGGCGCAGAACTCGCACCCGAACGGCCTGGATCACGGGTGGTTCATCGGTTTTGCGCCGGTGGACTCGCCAAGGGTGGTGGTGGGCTCGATCATCGAGTTCGCCGAGCACGGGACCGCCGTTGCCCCCATGGTCACGCGGATCATCCGTCACTACCTGCTCGGCTCATCAGCGGACCGGTCCAACGACTACCAGCTCGTCCTGCCGGCAGATTCCGCACCCGAGCCGACGATACCCGCGCCGGTGGATACTTCCTCGACATCGATCACGACCAATGCGGGCGCTGGAACTCGATAAGCCCCTCCTGATCACGGCCGGGGTGCTGGCTGCCACCGGGCTCGCCGTGCTCTACTCGGCGGGCCAGACGGACGTGCCCACGGCAGCGGCGAACATCTGGCAGCGTCAGGCCATCTGGCTGCTCCTGGGAGTGATCGCAGGGGCGCTGGTCTTCCGTGTTTCCCCCCGGCTGCTCGAATGGGCAACTCCCGCGGTCTACGCCCTTTCGATCCTGCTGCTGGTCCTGACGCTGTTCATCGGGACCGGTGCTGGCACCGCGGCGGGCAGCAAGTCGTGGATCACGCTCTTCGGCATCCGGGTCGGCCAGCCGGCGGAGCTCGCCAAGCTCGCCACCATCCTGATGCTCGCGCGCATGCTGGAGGGGCGTCGCGAAGCGCCGGCCACGCTGCGCGACCTCGTCCCGGCCGGCATCGTGGCGGGGGTACCGATGCTGCTGGTAGCGGTGCAACCGGATCTCGGGAGCGCGCTCGTCTTCATCGGGATCCTGTTCGCGGTGTTGTACTGGGTAGGAACCAGCCCGTGGATACTGCTGCTGCTGGCGTCGCCGCTGGTCAGCCTGCTGCTCACCTTCTCGACCAAGTGGTGGGGCGCCTGGATGCTGATCCTGACGATCCTGCTCATCTGGCTGAGGCCCTTCATTTTCGAGGGGGTCCTGGTCTGGGCCGCGAATGTCTTCATGGGTGTCGTGGCGCTGGAGCTGTGGCGCGGGCTCGCGCCGTACCAGCAGAATCGCCTCCTGTCCTTCCTGAACCCCGAGAGCGATCCCCGCGCCACCGGCTGGCACATCATCCAGTCGAAAGTGGCGATCGGCTCCGGGGGGTTCCTCGGCAAGGGATTCACGGAGGGCACGCAGAAACGCCTCGCGTTTCTACCCGCGCAGCACACCGACTTCGTCTATTCGGTGGTGGGCGAAGAGCTGGGCTTCCTGGGCGTCGCGGTCACGCTCGTCCTCTTCGCCATCCTGCTCATGGGGCTGGTACGAATCGCACGCCGCGCGACCGACCCCTTCTCCTGCCTGGTGGTATTCGGCATCATGGGAATGATCCTCACGCACGTGATCGAGAATATCGGGATGACCATCGGCCTCATGCCGATCACCGGCATTCCGTTGCCGTTCTTCTCGTACGGCGGTTCGTTCACTCTTACGATGTGTATCGCCGTGGGCATCGCCCTGCGCGCGGCGCGCGAGGGCCGGGCCGCCGGCTATGCCGAAGCGTGACCGCGTGACGGGGCGGGCTGGCGTGGCGTGGTGCGTTCCGGGAGATTGTCTGGAGCCTCCTTTCAAAAGGGCGCGCTGAGCGATGGCATGGTTCAGAAAGGACCGCAAGAACCGCACGTCCAGCAGGGAGCGGCTGGAAATCCCGGCTGATGCCTGGGACAAGTGCGAGGACTGCGGCCACACCGACATCCGGGAGAAGTTCGAGCGGAACCTCCAGGTGTGCCCGCAATGCGGGTACCACCGGCGGATACGCGCGCGGCGATACATCGACCTGCTGACCGACCCGGACAGTTTCGACGAGCTCTTCGGTGATATCAGGTCGGTGAATCCGCTCGCGTGGGAGGCGTACACTGAGCGTCTTGCCGCGACGCAGAAGCGCACGGGCGCAGCTGACGCGATCGTGACGGGCGCGGGGACCCTGACGGGTTTGCCGATCCACGTGGGCGCGATGGACTTTGCGTTCATGGGCGGATCGATGGGGTCGGTGGTCGGCGAGAAGATTGCCCGCCTTGCGCAGCGGTCGCTGGAGCAGCGGGTTCCGCTGGTGCTGGTCTCCACCTCGGGTGGGGCGCGGATGCAGGAGGGCATTCTCAGCCTCATGCAGATGGCCAAGACCTCGACGCTCATTGCGCAGCTCCGCGAAGAGGGTATTCCGTATATCTCGATCATGGCCAACCCAACGACCGGCGGCGTTTCTGCGTCGTATGGGATGCAGGGAGACGTGAACCTGGCAGAGCCGGGGGCGGTGATCGGGTTTGCGGGCCCCCGCGTGATCAAGCAGACCATCGGACAGGACCTTCCCGCGGGTTTTCAGACCGCGGAGTTCCTGGTGGACCATGGCATGGTGGACGCCGTGGTGCCCCGTGCCGATCTCGGAGACACCGTGAGTCACCTTCTTCGACTCATGCAGCGCCTTCCCTCCATCGCGGTCGCGGACTGAAGGCCTGGTCCCTCGAGCCCACCCAGCGCCTCCTCGAGCAGCTGGGGCATCCTGAGCGTCATTTCGCGGCGGTTCATGTAGGCGGTACCAACGGAAAAGGGTCCGTCTGCGCCTTGGTCTATCGGGCGCTCCGCGAAGCCGGGTACCGGACTGGCCTCTATACCTCCCCCCATCTGGTCGACATTCGCGAGCGCTTCATCGTGAACGACCGCCCGATCCCCGGCGAGGCACTGGCGCATTGGAACGCCCAGCTGGCTGGTCCCGCCCGTGAGACGGGGGCGAGCTTTTTCGAGGTCAACACGGCAACCGCCTTTGCCGACTTCGCCGCCCGCGGGGCAGACATCGCCGTGGTCGAGGTTGGCCTGGGCGGGCGCCTCGATGCGACCAACGTCCTCGATCCCCTCGTGGCCTGCGTGACTCGCATCGCGCTGGATCACACCGACTACCTGGGCGAGGACCTCGGCGGGATCGCCCGCGAGAAGGCGGGCATCGCGAAGCGGAACCGGCCGTTCCTCGTAGGTGAGACGGATCCGGCGCTGGTTAGCGCGATGGTAGAGGTGGCCCAAGGGGCAGGGGCTTCCGTCGCGGTCATTCCACCGGGCGAATGCTACGGAGGGGTCCTGGCGCTCGGCGGTGCACACCAGCGGCGGAATGCCGCGGTGGCGGAGGCAGTACTGAAAGCCTTGCCACCAGCGTTCCGCACGACTGGCGTGGAGATGGAACGTGGCTTCGCGACCGCGACCCTCCCCGGACGATTTGATATTCGCGGGAAGTGGGTCTTTGACGTCGCGCACAATCCGGATGGGGTTCGTGCAGTGGTGGCTGCATTGCAGAACGCCCGGTTGCCACGACCGATCCACGCGCTCGTTGGAATCTTGGGGGACAAGGATTGGCGGGGGATGCTCCAGGTGCTGCGAAACGCGGTCGACCGGATATGGCTGACTGACCCTCACTCCGCGCCGGCAGACAGGCGATGGGACCTCGATTCGGTTAGAAGAGAGGTTGCGGACGGAGCCCAGGTGCTGGTGGAACGCGACTTCGATCATGCATTGGAGCAGGTCCAAGTTTCGGCACGAACGGTGCTGGTCACCGGATCATTCCACACGGTGGGCGATGCGATGGCACGTCTGCCGGGGTTTTCCCCTCTCGGTTAATGCTGGAAATAAGGGCGCACGGCACTAGATTCGGCTGATGCAAGTCAAGGCCCTGCCGGGATTTCGCGAGTTTTACCCCGACGAAACCGCGCTTCGAAATCACATCTTCGCCGCCTGGCGTTCAGTGGCTGCGAGGTATTCGTTCGAGGAGTACGACGGACCTCCGCTGGAACCGCTCGAGCTGTATACGCAAATGAGCGGAGAGGAAATCGTCGGGCAGCTGTACGAGTTTACGGACAAGGGTGAACGGCGGGTGGCCCTGCGTCCCGAGATGACGCCGACGCTGGCGCGGATGGTGGCGGCCCAGGCACAGGGCCTGAAAAAGCCGATACGCTGGTTCGCGATTCCGCAGCTGTTCCGCTACGAGCGGCAACAGCGCGGGCGGTTGCGGGAGCACTTCCAGCTGAACATGGACATCATCGGTGAGCCCGGGCCGCTCGCCGATACGGAGATCATCGCCGCCGCGATCGACATCCAGCGACGCCTGGGATTTGGCCCCGGGGACGTGCGGGTGCGGATGTCTGACCGGCGTGTGCTGCAGGCGCTGCTCCTCGGCGCGGGCGTGCCGGAGGCTGACTTGCCTGGCACGTACGGAGCCGTCGACAAGATCGAGCGGGCGCCGAAGATCGCGGAGATCGTGCAGGACGCGCTGAAGCACGCGGCCGCGCCGGCGGAGGTGGCGGAGCGGGTGATTGCGATCGCCCGGATACGGGACCGCGCGGCGCTCGAGGCGGCACTCGGGACGGTGAAGGGCGGGACCGAAGCCGCCGAGGATCTCTTCACCTGCGTCGATGCGCTTGGCGCGATGGGCCTGGGGGACTTTGTCGAGATCGACCTGTCCATCGTTCGTGGGCTGGCGTACTACACGGGCATCGTGTTCGAGCTCTTCGATGCGCAGCGGTCACTCCGGGCCATCTGCGGCGGCGGCCGTTACGACGGGTTGCTGAAGGCCCTGGGGGACGTGGATCTCCCGGCGGTGGGGTTCGGGATGGGTGACGTGGTGCTGGGCGAGCTGCTGAAGACCCGCTCGATGGCGCAGGTCAGCCCGCGCCACCTGGATGCATTCCTGGTGGCGGTGACGATGGAAGATCGCCCGACGGTGCTCTCGCTGGCGCACGTGCTGCGGGACCGCGGCCTGGGGATCGAGTTCGCGCTGAAGGAGCAGGCGGTCGCCCGCCAGCTCAAGATCGCGGCGAGCCGGCCGGCCCGGCGCGCGGTGGTCATCGGTCCGGACGAACGGAAGCAGAACGAAGCGGTGGTGAGGGACATGAACACGGGTGCCGAAGAGCGTGTTCCGCTGGGATCCCTCGCGGACTTCCTGGCGGCGGGCAGAGGAGAAGGATGAGCGACGAGAAGAAGATCACGCCACGCGCAACCGACTTCAGCGAGTGGTACAACGACGTCATCATGCGCGCCGAGCTGGCGGATTACTCGCCGGTGCGGGGCTGCATGGTCATCCGCCCCCGCGGGTACCGCATCTGGGAGCTGATGCAACAGGCCATGGACGCGATGTTCAAGGAAACCGGGCATGAGAACGCCTATTTCCCGCTGTTCATCCCCCAGAGTTTCCTCGCGAAGGAGGCGGATCACG
>CAMDCH010000123.1:0-7423 GCA_945889655.1 bacterium HR33 | reverse complement strand
GCCGGTGAACTTGGAGCGTATTCGGCATGTGCCCGAGGGCGGCAACTGGCGGGACATCCCGTTCGACTTGTTGCCCAAGGGAATGCAGCGCGCGCGGGCCAGCGACCACACGAAACGGTATGGAAGGCTGAGCAAGAAGGGACTCTGCTGCACCGTCCTGACGAAGTGTGACCCGCATTGGGGGAGTTACATCCATCCGACACAGGACCGTGCTTTGAGTGCCCGCGAATTGGCACGGCTACAGTCGTTCCCTGATCACTTTGAGTTCCTCGGATTGCAAACCGAGCAATTCGAGCAGATCGGGAACGCGGTCCCACCTCTAATGGCGGCTGCTGTGGGGACCGCCGTGCGCGCACATATTGAAAGGAATGCCAGACAGGCTAACCAAGGCGCAGCGTAGCTACTGCATGTCCCGCATCCGCGGCTTCGATACGAGTATCGAGGTTGCGGTCCGCCGAGAGCTCCGGAGACGGGGCCACCGCTTCAAGGCCAATGTGATGTCCCTCCCGGGCCGGCCTGACCTAGTCTTCCCAGGTGCCAACCTCATCGTGTTCATCGACGGCGATTTCTGGCATGGGTACCGGTACCCGGCCTGGAGGCAACGCCTCACGTCTTTCTGGAAGCAGAAAATCGAGAGGAACCGCGCGCGTGACCTTCGCAACTTCGCGAAGCTCCGACGTCGGGGCTGGCGGGTGATGCGGGTGTGGGAGCACCAGTTGAAAGGCGATTTCGAGGTCGCAGTGGATCGGATTGCGGTAGCAGCCAGCGGAGTCAGGCGACCCGATCGGCGCCGCGCGAGCTAACCCTTCGCGCGCTTCTTGGTAAGTTTTTCGATCAATCGCTCCCAATTGACATTCGCGACCTTCTTCCTGCCCTTCACGCCGGAGTACACCGCCATACCCGTGGCGTTGACCTCGATCCGGCAAACGAACTTTCCCTTCTTGCCGTATGCCCAGACCTTCAGGCCACGCAGTCCGAGGGGTACGATCTCATCGTACTTCAGGTAGGAACTCCGTTTGACCGCCATAATCTCCCTCGGTAGAAGGTAGGGCTAAGGTTGCTAAGCGGGATTCCTCGTCATGAAGTCGCGGATGCCAGCGATCATGAGGGAAACCTGTTCCTTCTGGTACTCCGCGTACTTCCCGTGCGCCGCCTTGTTTCTCAGGTCTAACCACGCGGTGACGCTCTACTGATCGAGCTTGCCGTATGCGGGCACCTTCTCCAAGTCGGCATTGAGAAGGTCCGCCGTCTTGGGCCGAACGTCACCGTTGGGGGCCGTGATCTCCAATGAGACGCCTGTGCGCTTTCCGAGTTGTCTTATGTGGGCTTCGAGCGCGCTGCCGGCCACCACGGCGGCGGCATCCTTATAACCGGCTTCGAGAAGGTGATCCGCCATGTCAAGGAAATCGGCGAACAGCTCGCCGTGGATCAACTCCTCGATCGTCCTAAGGTATCCCGCTTTGATATCTGCGCTCAACGACCTCACGACGCCAATCACCCGTAGGAGCTTGTACTGCTCGTACGCTTGCATGTCGAAGATCTGTTTCGCTTGGTCCCGATAGGATGTCAGGCCGCCACTCAGGCGTTCAATCGCAGCCCGAGCCCTCGTCAGGATCTCCGTGGCCTTGGCCGCATCGATCCGGTCGGAGCAGTCGTTGTGCTGGGCGTTGGCGCAGAGTCTTTCGACTTCGGCGGCCAATTCGTCGAGAGGCCGTGCGAGAATGTCTGCCGGAGTGCCTGGCATTTTTGACGATGGAATAGGAGAAGAGAGAATGCACCTGAGCCGCCGTACTCGCCAGAGTCCGCTCGCGGCAGCCTCCGCGTTATGTGTCCAACATGTGTCAAAACCCTCGGGTAACGAGGGGCATCAACCGTACAGCAGACCATCGGGTAAAAGCCGCAAAGCCTTGGATTGACGCCGATTAACGCGGTTGGTGTATGTTGTTCCCTGCCCCATTCACCAGCTTAGGATCTTGTGGGGCAACCCGTGGGGGTTCGAGTCCCTCCGGTCGCATTCCATTGCAACTGCCACCCCGAGCCGCCAGGCGAGGGACGAATCCTCCACGTAGCTGACTCCATTCAGTTCAATACCGTTGACTGAGCTGGATAGCTTTATCAGTGTCGGTTCACCCGCCGATACCTGGGAGCGTTTTGCGATGCCACGTGATTACCGCGCACCTGCCCTCACGTTGTTCCTGTTCGTTCTCGGCTTGCCGTCCGCGCGAGCCCAGGAGCCGAGCGCGACCCAGCCGGGTGACACGTCCTCGACCAACGGCGAGGTGGAAGTCCGGGAAGCAAAGCCCGGCTTGAAGATGCGGGCTAGGGTTCCCCCTGCCATAGCGGTGGCTGTGGCGCGTAGCACGCTTCCCCCCGGCGCAACCCTCGTCAAAGCGGTGCTGGAAGACGAGGGCAGGTCGCTGGTGTATTCCCTTGAATTCACGGTTACGGGCAAACGGGGTATCCAGTTTGTCCGCATGGATGCGAGGTCCGGGACGATTGTCGCCGAACACGATCATGATGAAGACGCAGCGGACCACGTCCACTACTAAACAAGGCTAGTTCCGAGCCGTCATCCCGAGCGCTAGCGAGGGATTGTCAGTCTCCGTCCTACGCACTTCTACCGTTGCACCTGAGCAACACCGGGATCGTTTCCCGATACTCTGACACGGCTCCGCCTCGCACCTTAGCTCCGCGCCCCAAAGAAGTCCCTTCACACATCCCAGACGCTGAAACAGAGCAAACCCGCTGAAAAGCGGGGACGCAGAGCCACGGGACTAACGCGACGTTAGCCAGGTCCGCCGAGCCGCCAGCAAAACCCAGGAGTATCGAACGATGCGGCGGCTTCAGAATCGGCTGGCGGCGCTGGTATGCGCCCTGGTATCTGCCTGCGCTGGCGAGTCCATTGCCCCGAACGCTGGTGAATCACCGGTCCCACGCGACTCCATCGCTCGGATAGCGGCGGTCACCTCGACAGGATTGCCGGCCCGGGTGCTTGATCTCGCGGCCGGTAGCGCGACTGACGCCTCCATCAAGCTCACGTTCACACACGTGGATGACGGAACGGGCCTGCCCGCGAGCTATGACATTCGCTACGCGCTGAACGCCATCAACTGGGGATCAGCCCAATCCGTCGTGGCGGGAAGCTGCCCATTGCCCGCCGGACCGGCGATCGGAACCAGCGTTACCTGTACCGTCAGCGGACTGTCCGCGGTGTCGACGTACCAGTTTCAGCTGGTCGCGTTTCGCGGAACGCTGAATGTGAATGCCACGTTCGGCCCGCTTTCGACCATCGCCACGGCAACGACGATGGCCTCGGTCGCAGCCATCGCGATCTCGCCGTCGAGCACGACCGATAGCGTGGGTCGCACTCGCCAGTTCAGGGCCACCCTGACCGGTGCCGCCGGCGTGACGCTGAATGGCTACCCGGTGCGGTGGACCAGCAGCGATCCAACCGTGATGGCCGTGGACACAACCGGACTGGCCATGGCCAGGGGAGCCGGGAATGCGACGATTACGGCATCGGCCGGCGGCAAGACTGCCAGTGCGACCGCCGCGGTCGTGGCAACGGCTCCAGGAACGGTGAGCAACCTCGCAATTGCGGGCCAGACTGACAGCTCGATCGTGATCTCGTTCACCGAGGTCGCGGGCGGCGCGGGAATGCCCGCCAGCTACGAGGTGCGAATTGCGCCGTCTGCGCTGACGTGGTGGCTTGCTCCGCCGGTGTCCCGCGGAAGTTGCGCGACGCCCGTCGCCGGTGTCACAGTCGGCGCGACACGAAGCTGCACCATTCTCGGACTCACGCCTGAGACGGCCTACCAGCTCCAGTTAGTGACATACCGCGGGACCCTCAACCAGAACGCGGTGTTCGGCGGGCTTTCGAACGTGGTGGGAACCACCACCGCGCAGGTGCCGGTGGCCTCCGTCACGGTGGCGCCGACCAGCCTTACGGTCACGCTTGGTGCGACTGCGCAGTTGGCGGCGACGGTGAAGGACGCCAGCGGCCAGACTCTTACGGGCCGCCCCACAACCTGGACCAGCAGCCAGTCATCGATAGCGACCGTGGACGCCCTTGGCCTGGTGCGCGCGCTTGCAGCCGGGACGGCCTCCATCACCGCCACCAGCGGCGGCAAATCCGGCAGCGCCGTTGTGACGATCCCCGCACCATCCGCGTCAGCGGCCGAGTGCTCGTCACCTGGGTCCGGCTGGATCTGGTGTGACGACTTCGAACAGGACCGTCTCAACCAGTACTTCGAGTACGACAACGCTGGAGGCCGTTTCGTACGGCTGGCTTCCACTGGGTACCAGGGATCTACCGGCATGCGCGCGAGCTGGAACGCCGGATCCCAGGGAGCCGGCGCGCTGCACCTCGCGCTGGGCAGGACGCCCTCGGCGTACATTCGCCCGGTAGATGCCGGCATGGCCAACTACCGCGAGCTGTACTGGCGGATGTACGTGAAACACCAGGCAGGCTGGGTCGGCGGCGGAGGTGACAAGCTCTCGAGAGCATTCATCTTCGCGAACGGCAACTGGGCCCAGGCGGCGATCGGGCACGTGTGGAGCGGAACCAGCGAAACCACCGCCGGCAACTATCTCAAGGTGGACCCCAGTTCCGGAACCGATGCGTCAGGCAATCTCCTGACCACCGGCTACAACGATTTCGCGCACATGCGTTGGCTGGGTGCCGTCCAGGGCGCGACGCCGGTGTTCGATGCCGCGCACGTCGGGCAGTGGTACTGCGTCGAAGCCCGCCTGCGTCTCAACGACGCCGGGCAGCCGAACGGCGTCCAGGAGCTCTGGATCAACGGCCAGCTTGAGGCCCAGCGTACCGGGCTCAACCTCGTCGGCTCCTACTCCGCGTACGGCATCAACGCCGTCTATTTTGAGAACTACTGGAATGCCGGGTCACCGACCGCCCAGTCCAGGGCGTTTGACAACATCGTCGTCAGTACGGCGCGGATAGGATGCCTCTAGGCCGGACGGAGAACGACATTCATGGCGACGCACCGCAACGTGATCGTCCACATCGCCACCAGTGCCGACGGCTACATCGCGCGCCCTGACGGCGATATCGACTGGCTCACGTCCCGCCCCGCGCCGCCCGGGTTCTACGGGATGAACAAGTTCATGAAGACGATCGACACGACGATCCTCGGTCGAAAGACTTACGAGGTGAGCCTCACGCTGGGGGCGCCCTTCGATGAGAAGAGCAGGAACATCGTCTTCTCGCGCCGGGCACCCCCGGCCAAGCCCACTCCCGGCGTGGAGTTCGTGAGCGGCGCCATCGCCCCCTTCGTGCGGAAACTGAAGGAAGAACCCGGCAAGGACATCTGGCTGATGGGCGGCGGCGAGATCATCGCGTCATTTCTCGACGAGCAGGCGATCGACAAGTTCGTCGTCAGCGTGGTGCCGGTGTTCATCGGCGACGGAATTCCCCTGATCGCGCGCCGCCACCGCGAGACGCCCCTGAAGCTGGAATCAGTCGAGAGTTTCGAAGACGGGCTGGTGCAGCTGCACTACGAGGTCCCAAAGAAGAGCTGACTTCAGAGCGCCCCGGTTCCTCCCTCCGGCACTTGCCGCCGGTCGGGCCGGAATGCTACTGACCAGGCCGGGGGGCTGCTTCCCGTGATCAGGCCGCCGACAATCTCCGCCGCGCCGCACGCCACCATCGCGCCGAATCCCGCGAGACCACCAACCACCCACGAGCCGGTCGGTCCCACCGCGCCGATCAGCGGCAATTCGTCGGGCGTTTTCGTGTAGTAGCCCACATCATGCGCCAAAACCTTCGGGTTATCCGGGAGATACGACTCCAGTGCGGGTACCAGCCGGGCCGCAGCTTCGAGCACTCGACTCGGAAAGGATTCCGTGCCCTCCGGTTCCCACCTCGGCTCTTCCGGCTCCTGGTTGCAGGCGCAGCCGAGCTTGATCACCGGCGCGCCAACCATGACATCACTCTTCATGTGAAGCCCGGAAGGCAGCGCTCCCATCGGACCGAGACTGATCGTGAACGGCGCATCCTCGGGAACCACTCGACGCGGATCAGCGAACGCCACCTTCTGCTGATGCACGTTGACCAACCGAAGATCGCACTCGACGAGCCGGGCCACGTGGCCGGCGAATGGCCCCGCCGCATTGATGAACTGCTCGGTGGCAATCATCCCGGTAGCACCACCGTCAGTTAGGGTGACCGACGCGACACGTCCTCCTGAAATGGCGACGGCCGCCACGGAACCTCTCACGACGCGCACACCCTTCCCCACCGCTTCCATCAGCAGGTACCGGCCGAGGCCGATCGTATCGATCGTGCCGGCGTTACGCGCGTGAACGGCACCGGTGACGCCCTCCACGAAATGCGGGTAGCGACGCTGGACGTCGTCAGCCAGGAGGATATCGGCGTCCTCATTGCCGGCTTCGCGATACGGGCGCAGCAGGTCGACAACCACCTTCGGGAAGTCGGCCTCCCGGGAGACGTACAGGTAACCCCGGCGATTCATGAGGAACGGCGCCCCATCCGCTTCCGCGCCCTCGTGAAGATCGCGCATGATCTCGATACTCCGGCGCGCCAGCTCCACCATCGGCCGGCGAGGCCACCAGTCCCGGTAGTTGGCGCCGGACTTGTTGCTGGTGAACGAGAGTGGAGCAAGCGGATCCACGAGAACCACTCGCCTGATACCGTGTTGAACCGCGAGCCGGTGCGCGGTCGCAATCCCCGCGATGCCAGCCCCCGCGATCACCACATCCGCTGTCTTGCCCGGTGATTTCATGACGGTTCAACGATAACGGACGTTCGAAGACTTGCCTCTACTCACGAACGACCGACACTTTCCAGTCATGAAGGCTGTGATTCTTCACCACGACGGAACCCGTATGGTACGCCAGGACGCGGCGGTCGCCGTGGAGGATCCGCTCGAGATTCGGCTCGAGGAGGAAGCGCTGGCGGTCACCATGCGCACGCCGGGCCACGACGAGGACCTCGTGACCGGTTTTCTCCTGACTGAAGGCATCGTGCTGGCACCGGCCGAAATCGCGCGGATCGAGCGGGTGGGGACCACCGATGAATCCCGGCTCTCGGCCCGGCTCGCCCAGGAGATCACCGTCGACACGCAGCGGTTCCAGCGCCGGACGTTTGTGTCCAGCTCCTGTGGCATCTGCGGCAAGAGCTCGATCGAAAATGTGCGGCTGCTCTCCCGACCTCTGGCACGCTTCACGATCAAGCGAGAGATCATCGCGTCCCTGGCCGACCGCCTCCTGGCGGGACAACCCGGTTTCCTTGCTACTGGCGGACTACACGCCGCGGGACTCTTCGGCCTGGATGGATCGGCGATGATGGTGCGCGAAGATGTCGGCCGGCACAACGCGGTAGACAAGGTGATCGGTGCAGTGGCTCGAACGCAGTGGCCGCTCCCGCCCGCGATCCTGGTCGTCT
>CAMDCH010000122.1:0-7548 GCA_945889655.1 bacterium HR33 | reverse complement strand
CCCCCGGTAGGGCTTTTGACCCTACAACGGTTTAGCAAACCGCCGCCTTAAGCCACTCGGCCATCTCTCCTTGCGGCGCAGAAGAATAATGCGGTTGCCGCCATCGGGCGACGGGTCTTCGGGAATATGCGGCGCGCGATCGGCGCTGAGCGGGATTGCGCTCTTGCCGGTAACTCGATTCGGTGCATCTTCAGAGAGTGAAAACCCGCCTTGTTTTCGCCATTTGCGTCTCGTCTCTCGCCGCCGCCCTCCCGGCCGCGGCGCAGAACATGCCTTCTGGCGGCAATGAGCGGGTGATTCGCGGGCTGGTGGTCGACTCGGTGTCGAAGAATCCCATCCGTGGTGTGCTGATGTACTTCGACGGCCGCCGGGACGAGTACACGTCCGGTTCGGAGGGGCAGTTCCGGATCGCCGGCGTCCGCCGGAGCGACACGGTGGTGGTGCTGCGGCGGATCGGCTACGTGCCGTTGCGGGTCCAGATTCCCGAGATCGAGTCCCTGCTGGCCATCGACATGGGCGCCCTCCTGCTCAAGCCGGTGGCGACCAAGCTGGACCAGATCGCGGTCGAGGCCGAGGAGGTCTCCCGCTACCCGCTTCTCGCCGCGTTCTACCGCCGGAAGCAGAACAGTATCGGCGGCGCGTTCATTACGCGGGAAGACATCGACCGCTCCGCGGCTCGCAGCACCAGCGACATGCTGCGACGCATGGGCAAGCTGGAGATGGACTGCACCGCCGAGCGGCAGGGTGCCGACAACTGCCTGGCACGCAACCGGCGCGGCCGCTTTCCGCGTCCCAATGCCGTCACGTCCGGCACGCGCCGCGCCGGCGTGGTCATCCCGGAAGACACGGCCACGATGGACCTCGGCATGGACCGCTGCGAAATGGAGATCTATGTGGACGGCCTGCGGTCCACCATGAAGGTCGACGAAGTTCCGCTGCACTGGATTGCGGGGATCGAGGTATACTCGGGCCTTGCCACGACCACGCCTGGACTGGGGAACGGCCGGTGCGGCGTGATCGCCATCTGGACCACGACCAGTATCGGCAGTTGACCCGCAACACCCCTCGGAGGTGACGCATGCGCGTCGCTCTCACCTTGCTCGCCGTTGGTCTCTCGATCTCCCCTTCGCGAATCCAGGCCCAGCCCACCCTCACCGGGACACTCGTCGACACGGCGTCCGGCAAACCGCTTTCCGGCGCGGAGATCTTTTTCATTACGGATCCCTCGGGCCAGAAAAGTGGCAAGGACGGGCGGTTCACGGTGAAGGCACGCACCGCGCAGGAGACAACGCTCATCTTCCGCAAGAACGGCTACGTGCCGGTTCGCGCGAGCGCCGGGGACGGCACCGATCTCGGTATGCTGTACCTCCGGCCCATCAAGGGAGACACGGACATCGTCGCGGTGGACGCTTTCGATCTGCTGGTGTATCCGACGCTGGCTCCCTTCTATCGGCGGAAGCGCGAGATCACGCAGGCCTACTTCTTCACCCCCGAGGAAGTGGCCCGCGGCGGCCGGATGGTGAGTGACGTCCTCCGGCGGAATCGCGCGCTGGGAAACATCTGTCTCAAGCAATCGACGGGCGAGCTGGACTGTGGAGTCTCCGCCAAGCGCGGGACCACCTACAGTGACTTCCGCAGCGGCGAGGCGGCGCCCTGTGCGGTGGTGAACTACGTGGACGGCAAGCGGTCGGACGCCTCCGTCGACGAATTGCAGATCAGCGAGGTCCTGGCCATCGAGGCATATCCCCTCGCCTCGATCACGCCGAGGGAATTTGCAGACGGCAGGTGCGGCGCCGTGGTGGTCTGGCTGGGTAGCGGCAAGCGCGAGTGATGCGGGCGCTGATCGCCGTCATCGCGACGGCAGGACTGGCCGCCTGCGCGCCACCGCCGGCCGCCCAGCGCGACGCGGCCGCCGCGACCGTCCCGGGTCCTGATACCGCCGCCGCGGCGTACCGCGTTGCCGGATTCCTCGTGCAGCGCACCCCGCCGGCGTTCGCGGGTGCCGTCCGGTTCCTTCCTGGCCCGACCGCGGACTCGACGCTCGCCATCGTTTCACTTTCCCTCGCAAACAACGCGCTGACGTTTCATCGTGCGCCCACGGGCTTTGCCGCCGCTTACCGGGTAGAGGCTTCGTTCACCTCGCCGGCGGGAAACCGCCGCATGCAGTCCGAGGAAGCCGTGCGGGTCACCACGTTCGCCGAGACGCGCCGGAGCGAGGAGAGCGTCATCTTCCAGCAGACCATCGCGCTCGTACCGGGTGAGGCCACGGTGAACCTGGCTGTGTTCGACGCGAACGGCAGGCGGTCCAGCAGCGACCAGCAAACGGTATCCGTTCCTGCCTTTGCGCCGGGCCGGGCACCAGCACTGGTTCCGGTCTACCGCGCCACACCGCGCGCGGACGCCCGCTCACCGCTCGACCTTGTCGTCAACCCGGTAGCGCAGGTGTCGCTCGCCGCCGATACGCTACGGATCTACTACGAACCCGAAGGACCTGCCGAAGTCACGGCCCGAATCGTGGATGAATCGGGCCGGGAGGCCTGGAGAAGCCAGCCGGCGGCGGGGCCGGGCGTATTCAGCGTCCTGCCAGGAGAGCTGCCCCCTGGCCGACTGCGAGTGGAGGGATTCGCTCCCGGGAGCGACACGGCCCGCGTGGTGGTCTTTGCGGGTTCGGGCGATCCCTGGTCCGGCGGGTCGTTCGTACAGGTCCTGGATCTTCTGCGCTATCACAAGGACGCGGCTGCCATCGCGGCGATGCGGGCGGCGCCGGACACCGCGCGCACAACGCTCTGGAGATCGTTCTGGAAGTCGAGTTATCCGGATGGTGCGACCGCCATCCACGAGGGGCTGGCTTCCTACTTCTCCAGGGTGCGGTCGGCGAACACCCAGTTCAGCGAGGGCCGCACGCCCGGCTGGCTCACGGACCGCGGCGAGGTCTACATCCGGTTTGGTGAGCCAGAGACCGTCACGGAGATAGGCGGCGAAATGGGGGGGCGGAGCGGTGGCGCCGGGTGCGCGATGAGCTGCGGCTCGCTCGTCTGGCGGTACGAGCGGCCACTGCCTTCGTTCATTTTCGTGTTCGACGCGCGGCTGGGCCGCTACCGGCTCGATGCCGGTTCGCTGCGCGAGCTTCAGCGGTACCTGGGCAACCAGCGGTCCGAGCCCGCGAGAGCCCCCGTGGCGAAGGACCCCGGGTTGGGCCGCAGCCTCCTGCCGACGTGACGACGGGCTGGTCCACCGTGCCTGTCGCGGACGTGGATACGGACGTGAAACAGGCCGCCCTGCGTGCGGTCGCCTACGCCGACGTGTTCGAGTATCCGCTACGGGCCGTCGAGGTTCACCGTCACCTGCACGGCGTGTCCGCGACGCGTGAGGCGACCGTGGAAGCGCTCGAGCGTTGCAGCGGCGAGAATGGCCCTCTCAGCTCCCGCGACGGTTTTTTCACGCTCCGTGGCAGAGAAGCCCTCATCGAGAAACGGCGCACCCGTGGGGAGCTGGCGACCAGGCTCTGGCCCGCGGCAGTGCGGTACGGTCGCCTGATCGGCCGGCTGCCCTTCGTGAAGATGGTTGCGGTGACCGGGTCGCTGCCATGGGATACGCTGCGGGGCGATGGCCGTGCTGATCCCTACGACGCGGACATCGACTATTTCATCGTCGCGCAGCCAGGCCGCCTGTGGCTCTCTCGCCTGTTCGTGATGGTGCTCGGCCGCGTGGCAAGGTTGCGGGGTATCCAGCTCTGTCCCAACTACCTGGTGTCAGAGCGCGCCCTCGACCTCGCCGACCGCTCCATCTACACGGAGTACGAGGTTACCCAGATGGTTCCGGTCGCCGGCATGGGGACGTACTGGCGGTTCCGGGACATGAACACTTGGAGCGCGGGGTTCCTCCCGAATGCGCTCGATCCAAGGCCCGTGCCCCCAGTCGAACGGACGTTCATCCAGCGCGGGTGGGAGCGGGTGGTTGCCGTGGTGGCCGCGCTGGCGGAGATCGTATTACGCTCGCCGCTGGGAAGCGCGCTGGAGCGGCTGGAAATACGGTATCGCATGAACAAGATCCGCAGGTCGCGTGGCACGGATCCAGTGATATGGTCGGAGACTGCGTACGGAGCCGACCGATTCAAGGATCACACCTCCGGGCGGCAGGGCTCGATCCTTGTCGCTTTTGGCCAGCGACTGTCGGAACTGGGCCTGCCTCCCCGCTGACGCCGGCACCCGGCTCCCTTGCCGACCGTCCGCTCCGGCACGCGCTCGTGCTCGGCGGGACCGGGTTCATCGGCGCTCCCCTCGTCCAGAAGCTCGTAGCCGCCGGCGTACGCACCACGTGCCTCGTTCATCGCGCGCCCGTGCCGGTACCGGGCGTCGAAGTCGTCCGGGGTTCGATTGACCGCTTCCCCTGGCGCGCCACCGAGCAGGATCCTCCCGACACCATCTTCCACCTCGCGCGGATTCCCGGGCGCGGCGGCATCCACGGCGCACTCACCCGGATACGGAATCGCGTTGCCAACGAGCGCCTGGCCCTGGGGCTCACCGGCTGGGTACGGCCGCCGCTGATGGTGTACGTGGGTGGGACGCTTGCCTACGGCACCAGGGGCGAGGAGCTGGTGACCGAACAGACATCGGTCTCGCCCACCAGTTTCTCGCGGGACTACTACCAGGCGGAGCTGCCATGGGCCCGGACCCGTCGCTGGGGTGACGCGTCCGTCATCGTCGCGCGACCGGCGTGGGTGCTGGGCTCCGGGTCGTGGTTCGAGGCTTACTACCGGCGCTTCATCGTGACCGAGCGCGCGGTGCCGCTCTACGGTCCCGGCGAGAACTGGATGTCGCTGGTGCACGTGGACGATTGCGCGGGACTGCTCGAGCACGCCGCCCGGCGGGCGCTGCCGATGTCGGTGATCAACGTGTTTGCGAATCCTCCGCTTCGACAGGCGGAGCTGGCCGAGCGCCTATCCCGGGTCACCGGCCTGCCGATCCGGCGCGTGTCCCTGGAGTCCCTGGAGCAGCAGCACGGGCGCGCGGTGCGGGAGGCGTTCACGTTCTCGGCGCGGATCGGCACGGTGCACGGTGCCCTCCACGGGGCATACCGGTTCCAGCATCAGGATCTCGACGCCGATCTCGCATCGCTCCTGCGCAGCACGTAGAGCAGGTGCTCGCCCGCCGACCAGAGGGGAGTGCGGTTGAGCGCCCGGTCCGCGACCCACAGCGCCCGTACCACCCTGCCGTCCTGCCGGAACCGCTCGGCGCGGTACCATGCGGGGTAGATGATGGAAAACCCCTCGCGCCGTTCCACCGCGAAATCGGGAGCGAAGGCCGCTTCGATCTGCCGCGGGAAGTAGAGCCGGGCATCGAGCGGCGTCTTGTCGGAGTAACCGCGCCAGCGGTCGGTAAGGCGCGCGAAGGCGCGCCGCGGTCGGCCTCGCAGGAGGTACCAGGCCGAGTCCAGGGCATAGGTGCGATTGACGAAGGTGAGCACGAGCACGCCGCCGGGTCTCACCGCTTGCGCGAGCGCGGCGACCGCGCGACCGAGATCGGGTTCGGTGTTGAGCGGCCCGAAAAAAGAGTAGACCAGGTCGAAGGTCTCGCCGGGAAAAACGCGAGGGAGGTCTTCCGCGCAGCAGCGCTCGATCCGCATGCCACGCGGACCCAGCTTGGCACTAGCCAATTCCACCATGCGGGGAGAGACGTCGACGCCGGTGTACCGGCGTCCGGGGTAGCGGTCCGCGAACCACGCGAGATCGGTGCCGGGGCCGCAGCCCAGGTCCAGGACGGACGTGGCGGCGTGAGGCTCGACCGCCCGCCGGAACCCTTCGCGGACGCGCACCAGCACGTGGTTCGAGGTGTAGCGCTCCTCGGCTACCTCGGCGAACGCGTCGTAATACGCGCCGGTTTCCCTGAGGTCGGCCTGGTCGGCGCGCAGCGTAGACATGCACCTATCTTAGCGACGTGAGCTACCAACGCTACCGGCCCACCGGCGGACCGGCGCCTGCGACGATCGGGTGGGACGCGTGGGCGGAGGAGTACTCGGCGCTGGCCGTCACGCATCCCACGTATGCGCTCGCGAAGGACCTGCTGCACGACCTCGTGGAGGAGGTGGCACATCGACCGGCGCGTGACGCATGGGTGCTCGACTTCCATTGCGGGGCGGGGGATGACCTCGCCCGTTTTCTCGAACGGGGATGGCGCGCCGTGGGATGTGACGGCTCGTCCGGGATGCTGGACGCCGCGGCGGTCCGTGCACCGGTCGAGCTGGGCAGTGGACGCCTAGAGCTGTGGCAGGGCCGGGCGGAAGACCTGGCGCCGGACGCATTCGGCGGGCGGCGTTTCGACCTGGTGTTTTCCACGACCGGGGGATTCGCGTATCTCGACGACGACGAGTTCGTCCGTGTGCACCGCGTTCTCGCTTCCATGCTCGCGCCGGGCGGGAGGATGGTGGTGGCACACCTCACGCGATTCTGCGCGGTCGAATCGCTGTATCACCTGCTGCACGTGCGGCTGCGGCGTGCCGTGGAGCGCTGGTCGGGGCGCGTTCCGATCTCCGTGCGTGGCGAGCCGATGCTGATGCGGCTCCGATCCCCTCGCCAGGTTCGCGGGCTGCTGGGCGGCGTGGTCCAGGTCGACCGCCTGGCCCCGCTGCTCTGGTGCACCCCGCCATTTCAGAGCGGCTTCAAGCCTGGTCCGCGGACCCTGTCGATCTTGCGGGCAATCGAACGCCGGACCGCACACGTGTCCGTGCTTGCCCGCCTGGCAGATCAGGTAGTGTGCGTTGCCCGGCCCCTCGAAAGTTCTTCGAACAGCGACAGGTAGGACGCCACGTTGGTGCGCCAGGAGAAGGGGCCCGCGAGGAATCGGCGGCGGCCGGCCTCTCCTATTCTCCGGGCGCGATCGGGATCCGCGGCCAAGGCCTTCAACTCGGCCAGTAGCGCGCCTTCGTCTCCAGGCGGAACCAGGAGTCCGTCCACCCCGTGATCGATGTGTTCCTCGATCCCCTCGCCGCGGGTACCTAGCGCCGGCACGCCCAGTGACATGGCCTCGAGATACACGGCCCCCAGGGATTCGCGGATGCTTGGCAGGGCCATCACGCTGGCGCGTGCCATCTGTTCCTGGGCGGCGCGCGCGTCGAGTGACCCGGTCAGCTCGACCTTGCCTGCAATCCCCAGCGTGCGGACGAGCGTCTCCAGCGCCTCGTGCTCGGGACCATCGCCGACGATGACCAGTCGTGCATCGGGTCGCTCCGCGCCGAGGCGGGCGAATGCGCGGATGACGCTGTCCACGCGCTTGCGCGCGAGGAGGCGGGTGACCGTGCAGACCGTGAAACGCTGCGGAGGTTCTGCTGGAGACGCGTGGGTTTCGATACCGAGAGGGATAACCACGTTGCGATGGGGACCCGCCAGCTCGATGGCATAGGTTCGGAGTGCCTCGGACAGATACACCGCGCAGTCCGCGCCCCGCAGTGTCCGTACGACTCTGTCGCGAAGTGTCGTGCTCGATGGCGCCCAGTCGTATAGCTCGTGGTCGTACAGGCTGACCACGAACACCGCGTTTCCTGTCCGACCGA
>CAMDCH010000121.1:0-7640 GCA_945889655.1 bacterium HR33 | reverse complement strand
CGCGTGAGACGCTCGTTGCCGGCGCTGGCGACCGCGCGGGCGATCCCGAAGTCCATCAGTACGGCGCCCTCGCGCGAGAGCACGATGTTCTCCGGCTTCACGTCGCGATGGATGATCCCGTGGTCATGCGCGTAGCCGAGCGCGCCGAGGAGGTCCCGCGTGATGTGCTGGGTATTGGGGATGCTGAGCTTTCGTTCCTGCCTGAGGTAGTCCCGCAGCGATGGGCCTTCCACGAAATCCATCACGTAATAGATGAGGTACTCATGCTCGCCGTAGTCGAGCATCTTCGCGATCCGGGGATGCTGTAGCTGCGCCAGCATCTTTATCTCACGCAGGAACCGCTCGGCCGTAACGCTGACCACGAGCTCCGGGTGCAGGATCTTCAGCGCGACCGGTTTCCCCTCGGCCGTGAGGGCGTGGAACACCCGCGCGGCCCCGCCGCGGCCGATCTCCCGCCCGACCGTGTAGCGGCCCACGAGAGCCTTCCGCGCCATCTCGATGATGTCCGGCCGGATCTAGCGGCCCCCAACGTAGATGCGACCATCCTTCATGACGAACGCGACCTGCTTCAGCGTCTCGATGTCCTTCGTGGGATCGCCGGGGACGGCGATGATGTCCGCGAGGAAACCGGGACGGATCTGGCCCAGGTCATTCTCGCGGCCGAGCACCTTCGCGTCTACCGTGGTGGCGGCGAGGAGGGCCTTCGGCGCGGACATCCCGTACTGCACCATCAGGCTCAGCTCCTTCGCGTTGGTTCCGTGCGCGAATACGCCCACGTCGCTCCCGCAGCCGATGATGACACCGTTCTTCATGGCCAATTGGAACGCGGACTTGGCGCGCTCCATCCCGGGCGAGAGGGGCCCGCCGGGCTTGTAGGCGCCGCTGTATTCCGAGGTCGAGGCTGAGGCGGCCAGGGTCGGGAAGTACGCCACCCCGCGCTCCGCCATCATCTTGAACACCTCATCCGTGCCGCCGGTCCCGTGTTCGATCGAGTTCACGCCCGCCAGGATCGCGCGCTTCATCCCCTCGGCGGTCCCGGCGTGTGCGGCCACGGGCCGGCCGGCGGAATGGGACTCGCTGACCAGCGCGTTCATCTCTTCCTGCGAGAACGTGGGAACCGCGCCCCCGCCGGGTCCGCGGCGGTAGTCGGCGTAGACCTTCACCCAGTCTGCCCCGTGGCCCACCTGCTCGCGCACCGCCTTGAGGACTTCGGGAACACCACTCACCGCCTGCGCGCCCTGCGGGGGATCGAACTCCGGCGCGAAACCGGCCGGGCCGGGCCCGTAACTCGCGGTCGCCACGATGGCGAGCGTGGAGACAAAGAGCCGTGGCCCCGGGATTTTTCCATCGTTGATGGCCTGGCGGACCGAGACGTCGGCGTATCCCGCGCCCTCGGTGCCGAGGTCGCGGAGCGTGGTGAAGCCCGCCATCAGCGTGTTCCGTGAGTAGACGCCGGCCATGATGGTGCGGTAAGCCAGCGGCTCCTTCAGGACCTGGTCATTCCAGGTCGCCTCGTTGTAGGGATGCAGGAAGACGTGCGAATGGAGATCCATCAGGCCGGGGAGCAGCGTCATGCCCGGCAGCTCGACCGTTTGCGCCCCCGCGGGCGCGCGCACGGAGGCCGCCGGACCGACTGCGGTGATCTTGTTTCCTTCGACTACGACCACCCACCCGGGATGCGCTGCCTCTGATGTCGCGTCAAAAACTTGCTGGGGCCGCAGAAGGTAGGCGCCCAAAGGACGTTCCTGAGCGCCTGCGGGCGTGAGTACGGAAGGCAGCAAGATGAGCGAGGCAAAGAATTTGGACATGGTGTGAAGAGGGGCTGAGGGTTGGGCTACTTCCGGAGGTAGGCGTCCGTCTTGTTGAGCCAATCAGCCCGTGGCGGGCTGAACACGTCCACGTCCAGCGTATCCTCGATGGCGTGGGCTTCGTGGAAGACGTTGGACGGGATGTAGAGCACCTCGCCCGCGCGCACGATCTGCTCCTTCTTGCCGTCCGGGCCGAGGAAGAACTTCAGCGCGCCTTCCAGGATGTACGTGAGCTGCTCGTTGTCGTGCTGGTGCTTGGGGACGATGCAGCCCTTCTTGAGATAGACGTGGGCCAGCATCATGCGGTCGCCCGTGACCAGGCGGCGGGAGAGGTTGTCCGACACCTTCTCCTTCGGCATGTCCTCCCAGCGATAGAACGTGCAGCCTGCGAGATCCGTCAAAGCGCCTCCGGCTAGGTGTGGACCTGGTCGTGAAATGTGATCAGCTCGAGGATTTTCAGTTTCCGGGTGCCGCCCGGCAGCCTCACGGTCGCGGTTTCTCCAACTTTCTTTTCGAGCAGGGCCTGGCCCATCGGGGATGAGACCGAAATCTGGCCGCCGTCGAAATCCATCGCGTCCGGGATTACGAGCTCGAGTTTCTCGTTCTTCTTGGTGTCCACGTCCAGCACGACCAGCTTCGAACCGAGGCCCACACGGTCTATGGGGATCTTGGACAGGTCGATGGATGAGAGCTTGCCGAGGCGGGAGCGGAGGTGGCTGAGCCGCGCCTGCACGAAGACCTGGCGCTCGCGCGCCGCGTGGTAGTCGCCGTTCTCCTTGAGGTCGCCGAGGGCGATCGCCTTCTTGAGCGTATCGGGGAGCGTGACGTTCAACTCGTGGTTGAGCGCCTCGACTTCGGCCTGGAGCTTCGCTTTCACCGCTTCGATCATGGCTCGCTCTACTTGGCGCGCAGCCGGACGACCCGGCTGGTGGAGGGGCCCTGTTCGGGCCGTCGTGCGACCCAGGTCTGCAGCGACACGACTTCTCCAGCCTTCACGTCCCCGAGGGCAGCGGTGAGTTCCGCCACGGTCTTCACCCGCACGCCATTGAGGTGAGTGATGATGTCGGTGCCCGCGGGACTCCTCGCCGGGAAGAGTTTCTCGGCGGCGGGCCCGTCTGGGTCGATGCTGGTGACCATCAGCCCGGCATGACCGGCGCCGATCATCGACTCCGCCGCAGCCTCCCGGTCGGAGACGGGCTCGAGCGAGACGCCGAGGCGTCCCTCGAACGGTGCAGAGAGGCGGTCGCGCCGCTGAGTGCCGGCGTTCTCGGCGAGCGTGGTCTCATCGGCAGTACCCACGAGGGCGACGCGGAAGTTTTTCTTCACACCACCCCGGCGCTGGACCGTGACGTCCACGGTGTCGCCCGGCTTCTTGAACCGGACCGCCTGCTGGAGCTGGGCGGGGTACTCGATGGCCTTGCCATCCAGTGCGATGATCACGTCACCCTGCTCCATCCCCGCGTGCTTTGCCGGGCTGTCCATGCTCAGCGTGTAGTTGTCCACCACGACTCCGCGGACGGTGTCCATCCCGACGTACGCCGCGTCCTCGGGCGTGGCGGCCCGGATCGAGATGCCCAGCACCGCGCGCGTGACCTTGCCATCACGGATCAGCTGCTGGCCCACGGTCCGCGCGAGATCGATGGGGATCGCGAACCCGTAGCCCTGGTAGTAGCCCGTCTGGCTGGCGATGGCGGCATTGATGCCGATCACCTGGCCCCGCGCGTTCACCAGCGGCCCACCGGAGTTGCCGGGGTTGATCGCGGCGTCCGTCTGGATGTAGTCGCCGATGCCGTAGTCACCCGGGAGCAGGCCCTGGAGCGAACGGCCCCGGGCGCTCACGATGCCCGCGGTCACGGTAAAGGCGTACGCCTCGCCGAGCGGGTTGCCAATGGCCAGCACCCATTCACCCACGCGCACGGAATCGGAGTCGCCGAACGCGACGGACGGGAAACTGTTGCCGTCGATCTTGATCACGGCCACGTCGGTATCGGGATCGCGGCCGATGATGGTCGCGGAGTATTGCCGGTGGTCGAACAGTTTCACGGACAGCTTGGTCGCGTTCTCGACCACGTGATTGTTGGTCATGATGTAGCCGTCACGCGAGATGATGAAGCCGGTTCCCTCGCCCCGGCGGCTTCTCGGCTGCTGGTCGGGCATGTTGAAGAAATCGTCGAACGGGGTCCCCGGCATCTGCCGGCCCCTGGTCGTGGACTCTCGCACGTCGGCCTGGATGTAGACGACCGCGGGCCGGACGGCTTCAGCCACGGCGGCGAAGGCGTTACTCCAGTCGGTGGCCGAGGAGACGCCCCGGAGCGGCGCGGGCTGCTGCTCCGTGAGGGCCGCCAGGGCAGTCATGCTGCGCTGCTGGGCCTGGCCACGCTCTGGAATGTCGATCGCCGCGGCAAACACCAGGGCAAGCACCAGTGTCACCGCCACGAGCACGCCGAACCGGGTCCACTGTCTCGTGCGAGTCATTGCGTGATTCCAAAGTTGCGGGGAACGACAAGCCGGGCGGTTGTCCGCCCGGCTTGAGGGTCACGGTTTCTCTACTGTTCTTACTCTTAATTCTTCGATTCGTCAACGATCTCGTAGTCTGCCTCGACCACGTCGTCTTTCTTTTGTTCACCGGCGGGGCTACCACCGTCCGTTCCAGGCTGCTGCGCCCCCGCCTCCGCGCCTTCGGCCTTGGCCTGGCCCTGGTAGACCGAGGCACCGGCAGCGGCGGTCGCCTGCTGGAGCTCTTCCAGCGCCTTCTGGATTTCGTCGGCGCCGCCCGAGCGGAGGGCAGCCTTGCCGGCGTCGATCGCCGCGTTCAGCCGTTCCTTCAGCGGCGGGTCCACCTTGTCGATCCACTCCTTGCTTTCCTTCTCGATCTGGTAGACCTGCTGGTCGAGCCGGTTGCGCCGCTCGATTTCCTCCCGGCGCTTCTTGTCGTCCGTGGCGTTGGCCTCGGCGGCCTTCACCATCTTGTCGATTTCGGACTCGCTCAGGCCGCTGGACGCCTCGATCCGGATCTTCTGCTCTTTGCCCGTCGCCTTGTCCTTCGCCTGCACGTGCAGGATGCCGTTGGCGTCGATATCGAACACCACTTCCACCTGTGGCATGCCGCGGGGAGCCGGCGGGATGCCGGTGAGCTGGAACCGCCCGATGGTCTTGTTGTCGTTGGCCATCTGGCGCTCGCCCTGAAGCACGTGGATTTCGACCGTGGTCTGGCTGTCTTCGGCGGTCGAGAAGACCTCCGCCCGCTTGGTCGGGATCGTCGTATTGCGCGGGATGAGCACGGTGGTGACGCCACCCAGTGTCTCGATACCGAGCGAGAGGGGGCTCACGTCGAGCAGCACCACGCCCTTCACGTCACCGCCGAGCACGCCGCCCTGGATGGCCGCGCCGACCGCGACGACTTCGTCCGGGTTCACGCCCTTGTGGGGCTCCTTCCCGAAGAAGGTCTTCACGATCTCCTGCACCTTGGGCATGCGCGTCTGGCCGCCGACCAGGATCACTTCATCGATCTCGGACGGCTTGAGGCCGGCATCCTTCAGCGCCTGCTCCATCGGGGGAAGGGTGCGTTTCACCAGGTCCTCGACCAGCTGCTCCAGCTTCGCGCGGGTCAGGGTCACGTTGAGGTGCTTGGGCCCCGACTGGTCCGCGGTGATGAACGGGAGGTTGATCTCCGTCTGCATCGCGCTGGACAGCTCCATCTTGCCCTTCTCGGCGGCTTCCTTGAGGCGCTGGACGGCCATGGCATCCTTGGAGAGGTCGATGGCCTGCTCGCGCTTGAACTCGGTCACGAGCCAGTCCATGATGCGCTGGTCGAAGTCGTCACCGCCCAGGTGCGTGTCACCATTGGTGCTCTTCACCTCGAAGACGCCGTCGGCCAGCTCCAGCACGGAGATGTCGTAGGTGCCGCCGCCGAGGTCGAAGACCGCGACCTTCTCTTCCTTCTTTCTCTCGAGGCCATAGGCCAGCGCGGCCGCGGTCGGCTCGTTCACGATGCGGAGCACGTCGAGCCCGGCGATCTTGCCGGCGTCCTTGGTGGCCTGCCGCTGCGCGTCGTTGAAGTACGCGGGCACCGTCACCACGGCCTTGTCCACCTTGTGGCCCAGGTAGTCTTCCGCGGTCTGCTTCATCTTCTGGAGGATCATCGCGGAGATTTCCGGCGGCGTATACGTCTTGCCATTGATGTCCACGGACGCGAGACCGTTGGCGCCGGCGGTGGCCTTGTACGGAACGCGCTTGATCTCCTCGGTCACCTCATCCATGCGGCGGCCCATGAACCGCTTGATCGAGAAGACGGTGTTCTTCGGGTTCGTCACGGCCTGACGCTTGGCGACCGTGCCGACGAGCCGCTCACCATCCTTGGTGAAGGCGACGACCGACGGCGTGGTCCGGCCGCCTTCAGAGTTCGGGATGACGACCGGGTCGCCACCTTCCATCACCGCGACCACCGAATTGGTCGTCCCGAGGTCGATGCCAATCACTTTCTGAGCCATGTGCTTCTACTCCTAACCATAGAGGAAATCGGCAGGTACACCGTGTTCCCTCTTGTTGTAGGCAAGCGGCATACCAGATATTCCCGCCAAAATGACAGGTTCTGGGCAGGCCGGTGGCGTTTGACCTACCACCTTGTAAATCATAGGTTTAGGATCAAAACATGGTCTGCATGTACAGAACGCGAAGAGCGTTCTGTCACGGGCTACCGGAGTGAGTAGCCGGGGGTGGGGATGGGAAAGGGCTCCGAGTTGGTTAGGCGTTCTCGGGGGACGCTCGACGCAATCGGGAGTGGTCAGACCCTCTGGTCGGTTGCGGGGTGGGTTAAGGCGGGCGCCTTGTTGGCCGGTCCGACCATTGTCGCGATCGCAGCCGCGTTGGAGTCGTTCCCGCTTTCCGTGGTCGCGTTGTTCACTCTGTTCGCGACCGCCGCCACTGCGGTAGTGGCCACGTCCATTCTTCGTATCGTTGATTGGGTGCGCGGGCGGGGGCAGTCTGGTATTCCATCGATACCCGAATTGCCCAGTCCGAACGTTCAGTTCTTCGCTAACCGTGATGAACTGGACCGTCTTCTACCCTTGGCCGAGCAGTTCAAGCAGGGCAACAGTATTCACGCGTTCTGGGTAGCCGGACAAGGGATTATCGACAGACATGCATCTGCGCTGAAGGACAACAAAGTTCTTCGAGAAGTCGTTCTGCCCCACCCTCATCTTCCGGCCCTTTCCGACCTAACGAAGTCAATCGAAACCGGGTTGGCGTACCCCCTCGCCAAACAGATCCCCATCAACACCGATTACTTCAAGGGCTACGGGGCGAGTGTCTTCTGGTACCCGGGTTTTCTGGGAGTAGGTGGTCACATAGGGAATCCTGGCAGAGAGGATGCCTGGGTTGTTGTTGAATACACGCTGCCGTGTGTTCATCCCGGCGAGCGACAGGGGGTTGTGATCCGGGGACGAGAAGCGGTCGCGGTGTGGGCCAAATGGTACGAAGAGTTGACCAAGAAGAGTCTACCCGCTGGACAGGCGCTGCCGGTACCGCCGCCCCCGCCGCCAGTGCAAACGAGCGCACAGAATCAGCAGCTCGTTCATCATTTCCGTTTGTTCTGGGAGTCTATCGGGGACGACCATTGCCGCATTGCTCATTCCCTCTGGGAGACCTATTGGCAAGCAGCGAAACAGGATTCTACGGTGTGGTGGCGTAGGCTTCCCCGTCACGTAGACACTTGAGAAGTAGACTCTGGGGTGCTGGTGGACCTCGGTAAAAACATGAGTGGTGGTCGCCCGCCGAGGCTGTGGTGCGGCCGCTCGGTGTTATAGCTGTGCAGCCAGGCCGTCGTTTCCGCCC
>CAMDCH010000120.1:0-7728 GCA_945889655.1 bacterium HR33 | reverse complement strand
GGTCTCCCCCACACGGTGGTGGCGTGCGTTGGTGGCGGTTCCAACGCAATGGGCATGTTTTTCCCATTTCTCAACGATCTCCCCGTCCGCATCATCGGTGTCGAAGCCGCCGGCGAAGGCCTCGAGACCGGCCGCCATGCTGCCACGCTCACCGCTGGCCGGCCCGGCGTGCTCCACGGCAGCCTCAGCTACGTGCTCCAGACCGACGACGGCCAGGTACTTCCCACGCACTCGGTGTCCGCGGGTCTCGACTACCCCGGCGTGGGCCCCGAGCATGCATACCTCCGGGATAGCGGTCGGGTGACCTACGAGACCGTCACCGACAAGGAAGCCCTGGACGCATTCCATGCGCTTGCGCGGATGGAAGGCATCCTTCCGGCGCTCGAAAGCTCCCACGCCATCGCGTGGGTCATGAAGAACGCGGGCCGCTGGACGGCGGAGGAAACGGTGCTTCTCTGTCTCAGCGGGCGTGGTGACAAGGACGTCGCGCACGTTGCCGAACTCACCGGGGCGTCGCTGTGACCGGACCGAAGACCGAGGATGCCGCCAAGGAGTGGACGGTCGACCTCGCGCCGGTGGAAAACCTCCTGCAGGTGATGGTCAAGGGCCTGCGCGCGCTCCAGCTCTATCTCCCCAACAACCCGATCTACGCGCAGGCGGTCCAGAACATCCGCAACGCGTTTCCGCCCGTCTGGCAGGCCTTCGACGAGTTGCCGCTGGTTCTCCAGGAAACCGACTTTTCCGTGGATAGCCGGACCGTGCTGGCGCAGCCGACCAAGAACGAGAGCATCGCCTGGGTGCTCTACAAGGACGGCATCCGCATGGTCACTCTGCTGCCGGGCGTCGAGGAGAAGGAGATCACCGGGCTCCTGACGGTCATCAACAAGGTCCGCAATCTCCCGCCGGACTCCGAAGACGATCTCCTCACCCTGCTCTGGGAACAGGATTTTCAGTGCATCCGGTACAACTTCGTCGAGCTGGGGTCCGAGGACGGTCCGTCGCTCTCTACGGCGGCGGGCGAAAAAACGGAGAAGCTGACGGCGGGGGGCGGAACGGCAGCCACGGCGCCGGTGACCCGCCAGGCGGTCGAGGCCGACGCCAGGGAAGGAACCGGCGCCGGCGGGGAAGAGGAGGAGGGAGCCAAGCGCGCCGGCGTGGTCTCGCTCGAGGACTTCGATCCCACGCTCTACTTCCTCGATGATACGGAAATCGAGTATCTCCGGACCGAGATCGATCGCGAGTACAAGCAGGACCTCCGCGGCAACGTGCTCGCGATCCTGTTCGATCTCCTCGAGCTCCAGACGTACACTACGGTGCGCGCGGAGCTCATCTCAATTGTGGAGAATTTCATCCCGTACCTGCTGGCCGTGGGAGACTTCCGCTCCGTGGCCTACGTGCTGCGGGAAGTGAAGGTGGTCCTCCAGCGGGGCCGCGAAATCCTCCCCGAACACCGGCAGGGCCTCGAAGGATTGCCGGGGAGGCTTTCGCAGCCAGACGCCCTCGCCCAGCTGCTGCAATCGCTGGATGAAGCGGTCGTCTTCCCGTCCGAGGACGAGCTGGGTGAGCTGTTCCGCGAGCTGCGCCCGGAAGCTCTCGAATCCGTCCTCGGCTGGCTGCCGCGACTGACCAACCAGCGAGTACGCGACCTCCTGGATGCCGCCGCGCAGCGGCTGGCCCTGGCGTACCCGCAGGAAGTCACCAAGGCGCTGGCCGGTAACAACGAAACCGTTCTGCTGGAAGCCGTGAAGCTCGCCAGTCGCCTCAAGCTCACCACCGCGGTGCCGGCGCTCGGCGAGCTCCTCAAGCATCCCACCGCCGCGGTTCGGTCCGCCGGTGTCGAAGCGCTGGCGGCGGTCGGCTCGGTGGGCGCGATGCAGCAGCTGGAGCGTGCCATCGAGGATCTCGACCGCGACGTGCGACTCACCGCGGTGCGGACCATGGCGGCGCGCGGGCACCGCCAGGCATTCCCGAAGATCGAGGCCGCCGTGATCGGCAAGCAGCTACGCGGGGCCGACCTGACGGAAAAAGTGGCGTTCTTCGAGGCGTACGGGATGCTCGGCGGGGCGGAAGGGGTCCACAAGCTGGCGGCGATGCTGGATGCGAAGGGCGGGTTCCTCAAGAAGAAGGAAGACCCGGAGACCCGCGCCTGTGCCGCGATGGCGCTGGGGAAGCTGGGCGGGGACGAAGCGAAGCGGACGCTACAGGCCGCGGCGCAGGACAAGGAACCCCTGGTGCGTAACGCCGTGAGCAAGGCGCTGCGGGAGATCAAGTGAGATGACCGACCAGCCTCCTCGCCAGCCCAGCGCTCAGCCAAGAGTCACCCAATCGATGCAGGATCAGGGCTCCGAGCGGGTACTCCGCCAGGGCGGACGGGATTTCATCGTCGCGTTCTATACCGCGCTGCGCAGCCTCAAGCTCTACCCGGTGGAGAACGCCCAGGTGCAGCGCGCGCTGGACGATCTCACCGCCGCGGCCAAGACCGTGCTGGTGGTCGAGGAGGAGATGGAAATCCGGATCGCCGGCGAGTTCGTCTTCGTCAACTCCACGCGCCTCCGGTTGGGGCTCGACAACTACGCCTCCTTCTCCCACGTGTTGGGCATTCTTCGCCAGTGCGGCGTCGGCACGGTCCGGGTTGATGAGAAGATCGAGCGCAAGGAATGGCAGGTCTTCGTCTCCCTCCTGCTTTCCTATTCCAACCGGGCCACCGATCCCAACAAGCTCTTCGAGCTGCAGCAGAAGCTGGTGGGCAACGGCGTCACGCACCTCGGGGTGGAGGCGCCGATCGAGAACGATGACGATTCCGATGACGCCGAGAAGTCGAAGGAACTGGCGAAGCGGACCTATGAGCGCTCGGTATCGGTGACCAAGGAGGTCATCAACAGCGTTCGCATGGGCCGCAGCGCCTCCGTGAAGAAAGTGAAGCGGGCAGTGCAGAGCATCGTGGACCAGGTGCTCAGCAACGAGGTCTCGCTGGTCGGACTGACCACGATCCGCGACTACGACGAATACACGTTCACGCACTCGGTGAACGTCTGCATCTTCAGCGTGGCCATGGGTCGGCGTCTCGGGCTGACCAAGCTCCAGCTCTACGACCTCGGGTTGGCCGCGCTGTTCCACGACGTGGGCAAGAGCCGCGTGCCGATGGAGGTGCTGGGCAAGGAAGGATCGCTCACCGAGGAGGAGTGGCGCATCATGCAGGCCCACCCCTGGCTCGGCGTGCTCACGCTCTTTGGCCTGCGCGGCTACGGCGAGATCCCGTACCGCGGCATCATCGCGGCGTACGAGCACCACATGAAGATCGACCTGACCGGATATCCGAAGTCCATCCGCCCCCGGTCGCTCTCCGTCTACTCCAAGATCGTCGCGTGCGCGGACGGATTCGACGCGGCCACGTCCCGCCGGGTCTACCAGACCGTGCCGATCCAGCCGGACCAGGTCCTCCGGGAGATGTGGGAGAACCCGCGGCGCGGCCAGGACAAGGTGATCGTGAAGGCCCTGATCAACCTGCTCGGCATTTATCCCATCGGGACCTGCGTGATCCTGGATACCTACGAAGTGGGGATCGTGCACGCCGCGAACCCGGACCCGGTGCACCTGCACCGGCCACTGGTGCGTGTCGTCTCGACCCCCGACGGCAGTATCCAATCGCAGGGGCCCCTGGTCAACCTGGCCTCGGCAAAGCCCGACGGCACCTTCGAACGAACCATCATCAAGGTTACCGACCCCGCGAAGTACGGGATCAATCCAGCCGACTACTTTGTCTGACGATCTGCTCGCCGAACGGTGGCGGCTGGTGCAGCAGGAGCGCCGGGCCGCCCTCATCCCGTACCTGACAGCCGGTTATCCCTCGCTCGATGCTTCCGCCAAGGCACTCCGCATGGTGGCGGACACGGGCGCGGACATCGTCGAGGTGGGGGTGCCGTTCTCCGACCCCATTGCGGACGGGCCCGTCATCCAGCGGTCGAGCCAGGCGGCGCTGGACGGCGGCATGACCGTACCGAAGGTCCTCGAGCTGATCCGGACAGTGAAGTTGAAGGTGCCGATCATCGTTTTTTCATACCTGAATCCGCTCGTGGCCTACGGAGTGGACCGGTTCGCCGCCGACGCGCGGGCGGCCGGCGTGTCCGGCGTGCTGCTCACGGATCTGCCCGCAGGCGAGGACACCGGGATCGAGAACGCCTTCCGGGCGAAGAACCTCGACCTGATCCGGCTCATCGCCCCGACCACGGAAGGTGAACGGCTGCGTACGGCGATCACGGGCGCCAGCGGGTTTCTGTACCTGATCTCCCGCCTCGGTGTCACGGGCGCCAGGACGCAGCTGGGCGACCAGCTGGAGCCGCTGGTGAAAAGGGTGAAGGCAGCCTCCAGTCTTCCCGTCGCGCTGGGTTTCGGCCTGGCGACCGGCGAGCAGGCACGGCGCGTGGCCGAGTTCGCCGATGGTGTGGTGGTCGGAAGCGCGCTGGTGGAGCGGCTGGAGCAGGGCCTCGAGTCAGCCCGCGCGCTCATCGCGGAATTGCGTAGCGCGGTGCAGGGGCCTTTTGACAGGGAAAAGCGGTAAGGGGTACCATTCGTCGTGAGCGGCGACTACATCGCGCTGAAGGGCATGCGCTTTCATACCCGGGTCGGACTGCTCCCCCACGAGCAGCACGTTCCCCAGCCCCTCGAGCTGGACCTCACCGTCTGGGCCTCGCTCCGGCAAGCCGGTGAAAGCGACTCACTGCGCGGTGGCGTTCTCGATTATCGGGACCTGTACCAGGCCGTCGCCGAAACCGTCGGCACCAGCCATCATCGCCTGCTCGAAGCGCTCTGTGAGAAGATTGCCGCCCGCATACTCGCGATGGACGGCGTCCAACAGGTTCGCGTCGCCGCGCGGAAGCCGCATGCGCCCCTCAGCGGTCCGCTGGATCATGTCGAGGTCGTGCTGGAGCGTCGCCGTGAGTGACTGGGCATTCGTGGCCCTGGGCTCGAATGTCGGAGACCGGTCGGCGCTTCTGGGCGAAGCCGTGACCGAGATCGGGCGGCTGCCCGGTACGCGCGTGGTGGCCCGGAGCGCCGTGGAAGAAACCGCGCCGCTGGGAGGCGTTCCGCAGGGTGACTACCTGAACCAGATGGTTCTCGTGACGACCATGCTCGAGCCGCGGGCGCTCCTGGAAGGGCTCCTGGCCATCGAGCGCCGCATGGGCCGGGTGCGGGCGGAGCGGTGGGGTGCCCGCACGATCGATCTCGATATCGTGCGATACGGTACCGCGGATGTGCGCGAACCCGACCTCGTTATTCCTCATCCCGAGCTGCCCAACCGCGCCTTCTGGCAGCGGGAGCTGGCGGAGCTGCTGCCGCATGTCGCCTGAGCTGAAGCCCGTCACCACCCGCAGCCTGCTTGACATGAAACGGGCGGGGAAGAGGATCGTGATGCTCACGGCCTACGACGCGCTCTTCGCGGAGCTGCTCGACCAGGCCGGCACCGACATGCTGCTCGTGGGCGATTCGCTCAACACGGTCCTCGCTGCCCAGCAGACGACACTCTCCGTGACGCTGGACCAGATGATCTATCACGGCAAACTCGTGCGGGCTGGTACGAAGCGCGCCATGGTCGTGGTGGACATGCCCTTCCTTACCTACCAGGTCTCCATAGAGGAAGCGAAGCGCAATGCGGGCCGGGTGCTCCAGGAAACCGGCGCGACCGCCGTGAAGCTGGAAGGCGGCCTCCCGATGGCCCCGACCATCAAGGCGCTGGTCGAGATCGGCATCCCGGTGATGGGTCACCTTGGCCTCACGCCACAGTCGGTGCATTCCCTCGGCGGGTACCGCGTCCAGGGACGCGAGCCGGATGCCGCCGAGCGGTTGATCGCCGATGCTCGCGCGTTGCAGGATGCAGGGGCCTTCTCCGTGGTGCTGGAGCTGATGCCCGCCGACGTCGCGGGGAAGGTGAGCAAGGCGATCGATATCCCTACGGTCGGGATCGGCGCGGGGCCGGAGTGCGACGGGCAGGTGCTGGTGCTGCACGACATGCTGGGCCTCAACGACCATCTCAATGCGAAGTTCATCAAGCGGTACGCCGAGCTCGCGAGCCAGGTGCGGGACGCGGCACGCTCCTATGGTGATGAGGTCCGTGCCGGCACCTATCCCGACTCGGCCCACAGTTTTTGACCCTCAAGGACATCGCTGACCCGTTGGCCATGCGCGCGTGGTCGCGCGCGGCGCGCGCGGCCGGGCGACGCGTCGGCTTCGTGCCCACGATGGGCTACCTGCACGAGGGTCACCTGCGGCTGGTTGACCGCCTCGCCGAGCACTGCGACGTAGTAGTGATGAGCATCTTCGTGAACCCGCTCCAGTTTGGTCCCAAGGAAGATTTCGGCAGTTACCCGCGCGACCTGGCCCGCGATCGAGAGCTGGCCCTGGGCCGAGGGGTCGACCTCCTGTTCGTTCCGACCGATGCCGTGATGTACCCGCGACCCGCGGTGGTGAAGGTGAGTCCCGGGCCCCTCGCCGAGCATCTCTGCGGTCCCTGGCGGCCGGGACATTTCGAGGGCGTTGCCACCGTGGTCTCGAAGTTGTTCAACGTGGTCGAGCCCGATGTTGCCATCTTCGGACGGAAAGACGCGCAGCAGGCGAAGATCATCGCCCGGATGGTGGAGGATCTGAACTTCCCGGTCGAAATCCTGGTGGCGCCCACGACGCGTGAAGCCGACGGCCTGGCGCTCTCGTCCCGCAACACGTACCTCACCCCGCCGCAGCGGGCGACGGCGGTTCGCCTCTCCCGCGCGCTCGACGCTGCGCACCGGCGCTATCGCGCGGGAACGTGCGTCGCGGCGGACGTCCTCGCGGCGGCGCGGGGGATACTGGAGGAAGACTCCACCATAACGATCCAGTATGTCGAAGCCGTCCATCCGGACACACTGGCCCCGGTGACGTCGGTGGCGGACGACACGATCGTCGCGATGGCCTGCGTAGTGGGGAAGACCCGCCTCATCGACAACATCGTCCTCGGCGCCGGTCTCCAGTCGGACGACCGGCTCGCTGGCTGATGCCGGGACTCCCTTCCTGGGCGCAGGTCGGCGCGGAGCGGCGCAGTCACATCGACCGGGTCGCGGGGCTCATCGAGTCCTGGGCCGATGCGATGCGTATTCCCCCAGCCGAGCGCGATCGCTGGATGCGGGCCGCGTACCTGCACGATGCTCTCCGCGATGCTCCGCAGGCAGAGCTGGAATCGCTGGCCGGCAACCTCACGGTCTCCGACGACCTGTTGCATGGCCCGGCGGCGGCCGAAATGGCCCGGCGCCAGGGCGAGCGGGACAACGGTGTGCTCGACGCGGTGCGCTATCACTCGGTGGGATTCGCCGGCTGGGACAGCGCCGGCCGCATCCTGTACCTCGCGGATTACCTCGAGCCGGGGCGCCGGTTCCGGCAGGCCGAACGACGCGCGATGGCTGAGCGAGTGCCGGCGGAAACGGTGACGGTGCTGCGCGAGGTGGCGGCCGAGCGCCTGCGCTGGCTCGTAGACTCGGGCTGGACGCTGCCGAGCGAAACGGTGGGATTCTGGAACGGTCTCGTCGGCGGATCCTGATCGTGGCCGGCGCGGTGGCGCTTCTCACGGCCATCGTCCTGGTTTTCCCCGACGGGGGCCGTGGCGGCGGCAGCCGGCTGGTCACGGCCATCCCGGGTGACACCGGGCCCGCCCTCACGGTCGAGGTACTGAACGGGACCGAGGTCAGTGGTGCCGCGCGCGAG
>CAMDCH010000119.1:0-7798 GCA_945889655.1 bacterium HR33 | reverse complement strand
GCCGTGCGGTATGTCCAGACGAGCACATACCGCTGGCGGGTTTGTGGCGCAAACGGGGCCGCCCACGCGGTAACTGTGGCCGCATCGACTGGCGACATGCCAGCGGGCGCGATGGTCCTGACGGGCGACCTGCAGCCCGGAGCCACCAGTAACCCAACCAAGAAAAGATAGAGGCGCGAGGTGTGGCGCGCAAGCGCAAAACGTTGGGGCATCAGTAGTTAAACCCAAAGAAAAAGTCTGCAAACCGGCGCCCTTGGGAGGCCGGTGGCAGACCGTACCCTCCTGTCTCGCCGACATCAAATCGGTACCCAAAATCGAGCCGGAGAACGAGCGGGCCCAAGGGCATCCGGAGCCCGGCGCCGGCACTGCCGAGGAGTCCGCGGTCCGTGGATTCCTCACTTCGGGCGCCACCGACGTCGAGATAGACCGCGCCTTGGACACCCGGGAACCGCATCTCGCCGAAGGGGAATCCGAACGAGAGGAAGTCCATGATCGGGAACCGCAGCTCCTGGTTCAGCATGACGGCCTGGCTCCCCGCAACCCGGCCGATGCGCGGATAGCCGCGAAGACCCCACGGACCGCCGATGGACAGGCGTCGCGGCAGGTTGCCACCAGAGATGTATCCAAAGGCGCGCACCGCGTAGGCGGAGCGGAGCGCGGCGCGTACGTAGCGCCGATGATCAATGGACAGGGTCCACGAGTCGAAGCGGCCGTTGGAGAGGTCGCTCGTGATGCCGGCGGTCAGGTTGGTGCGCTGGCCGTCGATGGGGCCGGTGCCGAGCCAGAGCGAATTGTCCCGGACGAGCGAGACAAAGTTCGATGCAAGCCAGCCCACGCGGTGAGGCTGCACCGTATTTCCGCCGACCAGGTCGAGTCGGTCCGACCGTTCGAACCGGAACTGGCTCTCGATGCGGGAAAACCGCGAGAAGGGCCAGCGGAAATCGGTGAAGGCGCCGAACGAGGTCTCGTCGTACACGGTCCGGAAATCATCCTCGTAGAACAGCCCGCGGACGCGAAACGCACCCATGCCCCAGTTGAGCCGCCGCTTCTGGTTCAGATAGAAGAGCGACCCGTTGAGGTTGTCGACCAGCCCGCCGAGGCCGTTTCCCTGGAACGATGTGACCGACGCGAACAGCAGGTGGTCGCTCAACAGGTCCGAGAACAGAAAGACCGCACCCTGCGCGCTTCCGATCCCCGGCGCCAGCGCCGCATCTCCCGCGGCGAAATCGAGCGAGAACTTGCGCTCGTAGGGCGTGGGATCGGTACGTGCATAAGGCGACGCGGTGAGCTCGCTCCAGGCCCAGCCGGCCGTGGGCACTCCCTCGGCAAGGGCGAATTCCTGGCTGGTCGCGGAGTCATCGGACGTGGCGCGATAGATGTTGAACGTGAGATCGCCGAAGCCGGCGAAGAGCAGCGCGTGCTCGTTCCCCACCCACTGCGGGTCGAATGCACCACTGAGCGTCCTCGTTTCCCGCCGCCCATTGCCGAGCGTGTCGATGGAGTAGATGTCATACACGCCGTCCCGGTCGGAACTGAAGTAGATGCGCCCTTCGGATCCCCACCGGGGTGTCTCGTCGCGCCAGTCCCCGAACGTCAGGTAATCGATGCTTCCGGATTCGACGGTCAGCCGGAAAAGATTGTGCGCGCCGTCGGCACCGCCCGGGGTGCGGTCGGACGAGAAGACGATGACCGACCCATCCGGCGAGAACGTGGGATCGAGGTCTTCGTACCGGTCGGCGGTGAGCTGCTCGAGCCTGCCGTCCGGCAGCCACAGGCGATAGAGATCGGAGTAGCCCGAAACCGTGAGGCCGCTGAAGACAACGCTCTTTCCGTCGGGCGCCCAGGTCGGCGAGAGGATGGACACCAGCTGGGGGAACTGGTACCGCCCGGCCACCTGGTTTTTCCGGAGATCCCAGAAGAACACCGCATCCCGCTCGAGATACTTGCTCGCGAAGATCGCGACATCGTTGCGCACATCGATGCGAGAGGCGAACGGATGGAACGATTCGAACTCGGCGGAGCGTTCGCCCTGGACGACCACGCGGGGCCGCCCCGGTCCGCGCATCGGGACACCGTAGATGTTCATGTACCCGTTGCTGGGTGATATGAACAGCACGCGGGTGGCGGTGTCACCGGCGAGGCGGTAGGCGAACGGCTTGACCGCGAGCTCGGCGACGCGGTGCGCGGTGACATCGAGTGGCCGGCGATAGGCGACCGACTGGAAGTACCGCTGACGGGCGTGATCCTGGAACTGACGATCCAGGTCGTCGAGCGACACGCCGTAGACGCCTTGCACGGCGGCCTCGAAATCCTGGTAACGCCACAGGTCCCGGTACAGCACCTGGACGCGCCATTCCCCGTAGCGCTCGGCCAGCCAGCGGTGCAACATGCCGCCCAAGGGATACACCAGCGTTCCCGCAGCGTACGTGAGCTGGCCCAAGTGCGGCAGCTCGCCGCGGATGGTGAGCTCCCGCAGGACCATCTCGTCCCGGCTGTCTTCCCCCGCAGACCAGTACTCGGCGAGCCCTTCCGTCCACCAGAGCGGGAGATCGGGCCGGCTGGCGCGCGGATGGAGGCGCGCGGTTTCCGACGCGACGCTCAGCTGGAACGCATGCACGAGCTCGTGCCGGAGCGTGTGACGGAATTCCGAATAGCTGCCGTTGAACGGAAGTGCCACGCGACGCTTGAGAAACTCCGTGACGCCCAGCAACCCTTCGGGAGGGACGAACGGCAGGACGTTGGTCTGCTCGAAATCCGAATGCGACGCATAAATGATGAGAGGAATGCGACGCGCGGGGGAATGACCGAACTGCCGCTCGAGGTACTGAAAACTCTCCTCGGCGTATGCCAGCGCCACGCGCGCGAGCTCATCTTCGGCGGGGTAGAAAAACAGGTCGACGTGCGACCCATGCAGGACGCGCCACTCGAAGTCGCGGTACTGGATCTTGTTCTGTCCGAAGGAGCCCACCTGGGCGGTGGACCCACGCGGCAGGCCCAGGAACGCGAGTGCGAGCAGTAGAGGCCAGCGCATCATCGGGTTCGGATGCTTCGCACGCGGTCCCCCTGCACCATCTGCCGCAGCACGTCCATGCCGGAATCTACCCGGCCGATCACCGTGTATGTCCCGTCCAGGTGGGGTTGGGGCGCGAGCGTGACAAAGAACTGGCTGCCCCCGCTGTCCGGCCCGTCCAGCGCCATCCCTACGGTGCCGGTGACATACGAATGCGGACTTGCTTCGTCACGAAGCGCGAATCCGGGGCCCCCGGCACCGTCCCCGCGAGGATCGCCCGCCTGGGCCACGAACCCGGGGACGACGCGATGCCATGTGCCGCCGTCGTAGTAACGCCGATCCGCGAGTCTCAGGATCGCGTTCACCGTGACGGGTGCGTCGGCGCCGAACAGCGAGAGGCCGATGGTGCCACGATCGGTTTCGATGGTGAGACCGGGGAGCCGCCCGTCATGCTCGGCGGGCCACACCAGCCGGCGAGCGATCGCGCGATAGTCGCCAGCTTCAAGTCCGGTCTCGGTGGGAAAGGGCGTTCCCCACCCTGACTGCAATGCCGCAAAGCTCTCCTGGGCCACCGCGCTGGCGAGGTAATCCGGTGCGCGTGGAAAACGACGAAGAAACGCCGGGGCAACGGTGGCGTCGCGGCTCGCGAGCCGGCCGAGCGTCCGAAGAATGGCCGAGCGGGCATCGGGGATGGGATCCGGGACCGAGGCTGCAAAGGTGTCGAGCAGCGGTGACAGGTCAGCGGTCGTGGCCTGTGCGCCAATAGCGTTCACGGCGGCCGCGCGGACCATGGGGTCGGTATGGCCGAGAAGGTTGCGGGCGATGATGCGGGCTCTGCCGGGCTGGATGGCCGCCAGTGATGCCAACGCCGCGGCGGCGACGCGTCCATCGGCGTCGCGACTCATCGAAACGAGGAGCGACTCGGCCGGGGCGCCGGGAATCGCGCCGAGCGCGTCGCCGATTGCAAACCGCCACCTCCAGTCGCGGTCGCCTCTCCCTGTGCGGGCGACGGCCAGCGCCGAATCGGGCGCGGCCTGGGCGAGCGCTACGAGTGCCTGGCGCCGCTGGGCAAAGGAGCCACTACCGGTGCGCTCGCCCAGCGCGCGCGCGGCGGCCGGGCCTCCGAGGGCGCCGAGCGTGGCCAGGGCCTGGATGCGGGTGTTGGGATCCGGGTCGGCCAGGCGCGGGACGACCGCGGGAGCGAGCGCGGAATCCCGGTACGACGCCAGGGTGCGGAGCGCGCTGGTCCTGACCAGCGCGGATTCGTCCGCGAGGAGATCACGCAGCCGGACGGAGAGCGCGCGCCGGGAGATGCCCGCGGAATCGGCAAAGGCGGCGTTCAGCTCGCGCGCGGCGGCGGCACGGACATCCGCGTTTGCGTCCCGGAGGCTTTCCAGCAGGAGGTTGCCGGCAGGCGCGTAGCGCGCGCGTCCGAGGCTGTAGATGGCCGACCAGCGCACCGAGGGGTCACGGTGCGTGACGAAAGAGGCGACCCGGTCCAGCAGTTCCGGACGACGCGAGCGCCACGCGTCACCCAGGATGGCCCGGACCGCGGGCGTCATGGGTACCGCGTCCCCCTGCCCAGCGCGACGCAGCGTTTCCAGGAAGACATCAAAGGCCGCGTCGGTCCCGATACGCGCGAGCGCGTGAATCGCCGCGGCCTGTGTGACGGAATCGGCCGGTGAGCCGGGCTCCGTCAGGCGTGCGAGCGGCCGCACGGCCGCGGGGTCGCGAAGCAGGCCGAGGGCAAATGCGGCGCGCGCCCGCACGGTGGAATCGGCATCGAGGAGGAGGTCGACGAGGAGCGTCGTCCCTGCTGGATAGCCTGTTCTACCGATGGCGAGCGCGGCCTGGCCGCGGACGATTGCGTCGGGGTGCCGAACCGCGTCCTGGAAGAGCGCGTGATCCGGGCGGCGGGCATCGGCGGCTGCGAGGAGTTGTGCTACCGCTTCGACGACGGCTTCCTGCTGCTGGGCCCCGGCTCGCGCCGGGAGAACCAGGAGAACGCTACAGGCGAACCGGGTCCGCCACGGGCGCCAGGTGATCGAGAACATGCTGCGGGAGGGAGCCGAGGACACGATTCGAATCTAAGGCTATGAGGGAAGTCTGGGCGGTGGCGAGCAGCGTGTCATCGGAGGGTCGTCGTATTGCGTAGCCGAAGATGACGCGCCGGCGATTGCTCTCACGCACCCAGCAGTCGATCCGGAGAAGCTCGTCGTACCGGGCGGGCACGCGGTAGCGAACCTGGACTTCCACGACGACGAGGAGGAGCCCCTTCGCTTCCAGCTCGCGGTAGCTGATGCCGGAGTTGCGAAAGTGGGCGGTACGGGCGTCTTCGAGCCACACCACGTAGTGCGCGTGGTGGGCGATGCCCATCTGGTCTGTTTCGGCGTAGCGAACCCGCAGCTCGGTCGAGCTGACTCCAGCGGTCACGCCCCGTCGCGCCAGATGCCGAGAGCGCGGGCGCGGTCCCGCGCGAGCGGCGTCAGGCGATAAGCGCCCTTGTCGGTGAGCGTCTCCCCGCGCGCGGCGACGGCGTCGACGTCCCGCTCAGTGAGCAGCGGCCGGTGCCCCGCCGGCACCGCCCGCGCCGAGCGCGACGGCCGTCCTACGATGGTCGCGCGGTCGCCCGGCCCGATCCCGAAGGCGTGGGCTTCGTCCGTATCGATGTGCATCTCGGTTGCGTGCCCGCTACCGCTGCGTACCAGGACCTCGTCCAGCGTGACGCGACGATCCGCCGGGCCCAGGACCACCGTGACGCGGTCTCCGTCCGCGATGCTGAGGCGGGCGGTATCGGCGGGGCTCACGTGAATGTGGCGGGCCGCGATGATGGCGCCCTCGGCGATGGTGACGGAGCCGGCGCCGCCCTCCAGCGTGATTCCCGCGCTCCCGGCCGTGTGTCCCGAATGCCGGACCGGCGGCGTCACGCCCAGCGCGCGGCAGTCGGCCGACGAGATCTCCACCTGGGTGCCCTTCCGGGCGGGGCCAACGATGCGCACCCCTTCGATCGCGCCCTTTGGCCCGACGATTTTCACCCGCTCCATCGCGGCGAACTGGCCCGGCTGGCTGATCGGTTTCTCGGGAGTCAGCTGCTTCCCCGCTCCGAACAGCTTCTCGAAGTCAGCCTGGGTGATGTGGACGTGACGGTTGGAAACGGCCACCGGGACGGTTCGCCCTGCGCCAGCAGCTGCGCCTGCCAACGTGCTCTTCCCGCCGGGCATTGGCGATGGACCGCGTCCCGCAGCGGCCGCGCGAGCGGCGGTCGTCACTGCATCGTAGGCTGGCCGGTGCCGGCCGGGATACGTTTTACGGCCGTTGGAGGGCGCGATGTCTCCGAGTTGTTGCGCCGCACCGGCCCATGGCGGCAGTTGGCCGGGTGACGGCCGCCCGGGCGGCTCGGGCCGGACGGGACCCGGGACCCACCCGTTCCGGGCGAGGATCTCGGCGATACGCGCGGCGAGGGCCTGGATTTCCGCCTCGGTCACGCGCGCCTCCGGTTGCGCCGCTCCGCGAGGAACGATTCCACCGCTCGGGCGACATCTTCGACTGCGGGGCGAGGCGCCGGGGGAGAAACCTTCAGCATCGGCGGCGCGGCCGCCTCGACCGGAGCGTCAACCGCGACGAATGGACGGATTTCGTACGCGAGCCGCTTGATGTTCAGCAGGTGCATGGGCGTGATGTTGTCGCTCGTGACCGAACCCGCCCATGTGCCGGGGCCAAGGCTCATGGCCGGCGCGAGTCCCGTCGTATACCCGACTGCGCCGAGCGCCGACACGGTGTTGACCAGGATCCGGAACGCGGGCTTTTCCTCGAAGAACCGCTGAATTACATGCTCGTCGCGGCTGTGAATGACCAGCGAGTGGCCTACCCCGCCGAAGGTCAGCAGCTCGATGGCCCGTTCGCAGCAACGCTCCCATCCGTCTTCCACGTACAGCGCGAGCACCGGCGAGAGCTTCTCGCGAGAGAAGAACTCCCCCGGTCCCACCGAGGTGCATTCGGCCACGAGCACGCGGGTATCGGGCGGTACCGAAATGCCCGCGCGTTGCGCGATGGCGGTCGCCGGCAGCCCCACGACCTCTCCGTTCACGTATCCGGTTTTCGAGTCCTGCATGGCGCGCTGGAGCTTTTCCCGATCCGGTCCGGTGACGACCACCGCCCGCTGCCGGGCCAGCTCGGCGCGCACTTCGCCGATCACCGGGCTGTCACAGATCAGGGAGTTCTCGGCCGAGCAGAGGAGTCCGTAGTCGAAATTCTTCCCGGCGATGATGTTGGCGACCGCTTTCTTCACGTCCGCGGTGCGCTCCACGATGGCCGGGACGTTGCCCGGTCCTACGCCGTACGCCGGCTTGCCCGAGCTGTAGGCCGCCTTGACCATCGCGGCGCCGCCCGTGGCCAGGATGACGGCGGTCTGTCGGTGGCGCATGATCTCGGTCGTGGCTTCGTGGGTCGGCATCGTGAGCGTGAGAACGAGGTCTTCGGGCTCGCCCGCAGTACGTATGGCCTCGCGCAACACCCGCACCGTTTCGATCACGCACTTGGTGGCGCGGGGATGCGGAGAGAAGACGATGGCGTTGCGCGCCTTGAGGGCGATCAGCGCCTTGTAGATGGCGGTGGACGTTGGATTGGTGGTCGGGACCAGTGCGGCCACTACCCCCATCGGCACCGCCAGCTCCTTCACCTTCGTCTCCGCCGTCTCGTGGATCACGCCGCAGGTTTTCAGGGGGAGGATGTAATTGCGGACGTCGACGGCGCTGAACCGGTTCTTGACCACCTTGTCCTCGTAGCGCC
>CAMDCH010000118.1:0-7810 GCA_945889655.1 bacterium HR33 | reverse complement strand
ATCGGCCCTCGGCGGCTTCACGGTCGTCTGCCGCACCACCGATGAGTCGGACCGGAGGATGAGCATCTCGCTCATGGCGCTCTCGACCACCGGGCCGAAGGGGACCAGGAGCTTGCGGACAGGCGGGCGCAGCTGCATCGGGCTCACCGTTTCTTCCGCGACCTCTACCCAGAACTTCCCTGCGTCCTCACCCACCACGCTCACGGTGCGGAAGCTCTGCATCTGCATCCCGGGCTGGCCCATCGACGCCTGGATGCTGTAGCGGGACCACTCGCCCACCTTCCACGCAGTGACACCGTACCCGGATGGGGCGCGGTCCAGCATCTCGCCGCCGGCGCCGCCCATGCCGCCGGGGCCGACGCGGAAGGTCATCTGTGCGTGCAGCGGCGCTGTCTTCAGCGGCGCTGCGCTAGCAAGCAGCAGAGCCAACATCGTGATGCGTTTCATTGACGACTCTCCTCTCAAGAAGGGATTAGGGATCAGGGATCAGGGATCAGGGGGCTGGGGAGCGCGAGCCCCAAATCCCTGATCCCCAATCCCGTGCCTACCGTCGAGTCAGCTTCATCCCGAACCAGACCATTCCTCCCAGAACTCCAGCCATCAGCAGCACGAGCAGCGTCGTCCCGATCCAGTTGGCGGGAGGGGCCACGTGTACACGGACGATCTTGTCTTCCACATCCACTCGACGATCGGCCGAGAGCGCGTCGGTCTCCAGGCGCACGTCGTAGTCGCCCACGGCCACACCGGCCGGCGGGACGAGGGTCAGGGTGACGCGCGCTTCCTTGTCGATCGGGATTTCCTGGATCAGCTCGGGCGAGATCGTCGCGCGCCAGTCGCCCTGGGCCAGGGGCCGGATGCGGATCGAGCTGGCCGGCCGGCTCCCCAGGTTGCGGAGTGTCAGCTCCATCGTGACCGAGTCACCGGGCACGATCTCGTTGTACAGGTTGGCCGACCGCACTTCGATCTTGGCGTTGCCGTGGGGGACCAGCTCCAGCCGCACCTTGCCGGCGTTGATGGCGGCGGCCTCGGATTCAGTCAAGGAATCGCCGGCCGCCCGGTCGAACGCCGACGAGGCCTCGGCATCCATGGCGAGCGCGAAGAACGGAAGGGCACCGTCCAGTTTGAACTGCCCCGCGTCCCGCGTGGGGAGCGAGAGCACCAGCTGGAGACGCTGGGACGTGGTCCCCTCGGCGAACCGCATCTGCGTGAGGCGCGCATTCGTGGCCGGATCGCGGAACTCGGCGCGGATCCCCTTCGGCAGTCCACCGACCGCCAGGCGGAAGCCCGATGCGTCCGCGGTGAAACGCTCGAGGGAGAGGTCGTACGTGACCTGGTCGCCGAGGTCCGCTTCCTGGGAGAACTGGGACGACTGCACGGTCACGATGTTGGCCGAGGCGTCCTTCTCGAGAAACACGCGGCGCTCGGAGAGCTGGTTGGCGTAGCTCACCGATACGGTGGTCACGTCCACGTCCTTGAGCAGCCGGAACTCCAACGTCACCGGCTTGCCGAACGCCAGCACTGGGATCCGCGCCTCGTAGGGGTTGGAGATGATCGCGCCCTGGGTGCCTGCCTCGTCCTTGAGGGACACGAAGACGTTGGGGATTTCTTCCGGCCGCAGCTGGCGCAGCAGGGTCGAATCGATGATGGACTCGAGCTTGGCGCCTTCGGAACCGCTGTTCGACTCGTTGCGCAGGGTCACTCGCACGTATTTCCGGCCGTCGCCTTTCTGAAACTTCACCGCGCGGTCGATCAGGACGTGTGGGCTCTCGAAAACGATGGCCAGGGCTGCCTGGAGATAGTTCACCCGGGCGTTTTCCATCTGGGCCCGTGCGGACTCGACCTCCTGGTCCGCCGCGCCACCGCTCTTCTGCAACGCGATCTTCCGGTCGTACTCCCGCTGGGCCCGCTCGTAATCCGCCTGTGCGCGGGTCATGCCGAGGAGACGGTACTGGTCGTCGCGAGGGTTGTAGTTGCTGGCGACCTGGGCAGAAGCGGCGCCTGACAACAGCAACGTCATCGCGACGAGGAGCGGGGTCAGGGACCAGGGACTAGGGGTCCGCAAGAGTACAGCACCCAGCACGCTGATCCCCTCGAGCCGGAACGAGAGCTTCACAGACCCCTAACCCCCGACCCCTGACCCCGTTCTTCCATGTACTGTATGTAAAGCTTCTCCAGGTTCTCGCTGGCGAGCTCCGCCCGCGTCTTCTCCATCACCAGCTTGCCGTTCTTCATGATCCCGATGCGGTCGGCGTGCTCTTTCGCGCGGAAGATGTCATGCGTACTCATGAGAATCGTCTTCCCCTCGGCGCGCAGATCGGCGAGCAGCGTCATGAACTCGGCGCCGGACTTGGGATCGAGGCCCGAGGTGGGCTCGTCGAGGATCACGTTGTCGGCCTGCTTCAGGATCGCGATCGCGATGCCGAGCTTCTGGCGCATGCCCTTGGAGAACGTCTTCACCCGCGCTTCGTATGCCTTCTCCTGGAGCCCGGCGCGCTTGAGCACCGAATAGCTCTCGTCGCGTGACAGCTCGCTGCGGCCGCCGAGGCGGGCGAAGAATTCCAGGTTCTGCCGGGCGGTGAAGTTGGGGTAGAGCATCACGTTTTCGGAGATGTATGCTACTCGCCGCTTGGCTTTCAGCGGGTCTTTCGCGACCTCGATCCCGTCCACCAGTGCCTGGCCTGAGGTGGGCTGGATGAAGTCGAGGAGCAGGTTGATGGTGGTCGTCTTCCCCGCCCCGTTGGCGCCCAGGAGGCAGAAGAGCTCGCCCGGCCGGACGGTGAGGTCGAGGTGATCGAGGGCCAGGAGGTCGTCTTCGTAGCGCTTCGTCAGGCCTACGGCTTGGAGCATGGCGACGCCCTTGTCGGTGCGCGGTTGGTACTACGGTGCGCGGTGCGCGGTGCGCGGGCATTCGCGCAACACGGCACCTGTACTTGTTGTTTGGGAGTGTTCCTGCTACGGCTGAAGAGATGCGTAGGGGGTGCCTACCGTCGCAAGGCTAAACAGACGATCAGCGGAGCGACGGTGCGCCGAGGAGACTCCCGCGCACCGCGCACCGCGAACCGCACACCGCTTTATCCAGGCAGTCGCTTCACGTCCTTGCTGCCGAACAGAACACCGGTCCCGACCCCTACACCGAAGAAGAGGGCGGCCGCAGTCGGAACCAAGGGCAGCAACCACGCCACCGGGGCAGCAATGATCGCAGCCCCGACCCCCGCGATTATGGGGGCAATGGGATTGTGGACCGCCTCGACATAGCGCAGGCGGGCGCGGGTGTACTGGCGGGCCTTCCAGTGGCTCCAGCCGATGCCGATCGCGGTAGCGATCAAGACGATTGTGCCGATCACCTTCTCCTCCTCTGAACCTCTGCCCGTTTGAACCTCACCCCTGTCCCCTCTCCCTTACGGGAGAGGGGGAATCTCCGGACAGACTAGTCGGCCAGCGTGGTGGCCAGCATGCGGCCCCATTCGTACGGGATGCCGCGGTACTCGAGGAACGCGACGTTCTGGGCAAAGGCCAGCAGGCCGAGCGACGTCCACGCAAGAACCGCGAAAACCCAGACGGCTCGCCCGGGGGGAGGCAGGGCGGAGGCAGGATCTCTCTCCACACCGGGGAAGTCTATGTGCTGGGGGGGTGCACCGTGGAGCGGTCGGCATGAACCGGCCGCCCCGCGGCGCGGCTACGCTTCAGGCGGGAGTGGGGATCTCGTGCTCGTCGGTGCGAAAGGGGGGAGCGGGGGGTGCCGCGCGCATTTCACCCGTGTGCCCCGTGGACTGGTGGCGCGTGATCGCGACCACCGCCGCGACGATGAAGACGGCGGCCAGGATCGCGCGACTCGTGATCGACTCGCCGCCGAGCGCCCAGCCGAGGAAGACCGCGATCACCGGGTTCACGTACGCATAGGTAGACGCGCGCGCCGGCGACGCGTTCTTCAGGATGTAGATGTACGAGGTGAAGCCCACGATGGCGCCGAACGTGATCAGGTAGAGCACCGCGAGGGCAGATTTGAGCGAGATCGTAGCGACAGAAAAGCGCGACCACTCGCCGGCCACGGTCGCCACTACCAGGAACATGAGCCCGCCCAGCAGCATCTCCATCCCGGTGGCGAGCATGGGGGACTTGGGAAGCGGCGCGCCCCGCGCCGTGTACAGCGAGCCAATCGCCCAGCAGAGCGAGGCCAGGATGACGGCCAGCGCGCCGAGCGGATCCACCGCGCCACCACCGATCAGGTCCCACGGGCTGACCAGCAGGCTCACGCCGAGGAAACCGAGCAGGAGCGCCACGACGACGTAGGCCCCCGGACGGTGGCCGTTGGGCCGCAGCCAGTCGAGCAGGACAATGAAGAGCGGCTCGGTGGCGATGAAGAGCGCCGCGAGCCCCGAAGGGACTCGCGTCTCCGCCCAGACCACGCCGCCATTCCCACCGATCAGCAGCAGGAAACCTACGATGCCGGCCGTGATCCAGTTGATGCGCGTGGGTTTTTCCGAACCGCGCAGGCGCGCCCAGGCGTAGAGGATGGCGCCCGCGATGAGAAAACGGATGCCGGCCATCAGGAACGGCGGGATCGTCTCGATCGCGAAGCGGATACCGAGATACGTGGAGCCCCAGATGATGTAGACCGCGATGAATGCGGCGATGAGACGAGTGCGGTTCGAGTTCATGACACACTCTCGCGGTGTTCGGTGTTGGGTGCTCGGTGCTCGGAAACCTCGTTCGATTCGCGAGCACCGCGCACCGAGAACCGAGCACCTCCAAGCGGCAGCGTCATGCTCTCTTTCACCGTCTCGAGCACGATCGTCGTTCGTGTCGACCTGATAGACGGAATGGCGCCGATCTTCTCGCGCAGCAGCCTGCCCAGTGCCTCCGTGTCGGCGGTGCGAACCTTCGCGACATAGCAATCCTCGCCCGCCACATGATGGACCTCCTGCACCTCGGGCAGCTGCGCCAGCCGCTGCGCCGTCGACGGCTCGCCCGTCATTTCGTCCGTCTTGACGAAGACAAAGGCGAGCAGCCCATGGCCCAGTGCCTTGGCATTAAGGTGCGGGAAGTAGCCCTTGATGATCCCCCGCTCCTCGAGCTTCCGGATCCGCTCGAGCACACCGGACGGAGCCATATCAATCCGCCGCGCGACCTCAGCGTTGGATGTCTTGGCGTTCTCCTGCATGATCGCCATTATTTGCAGATCAATTTCGTCGAACATGCTGGAAACTAATAGTGATTCAGAATAATCGTCAATCTGTTATGTAGATGTCATGTTACTGTCTAGTAGGTGGCGCTACAGGAGGGCTGCGAAGCGGCCGAAAACCGTGCGGGCAATGGGCTTCATAGTAGAAAGGTTTTTCGTGCACCCTGACAGGATCGCCGCCCCATCCAGGCGCTCCTCGGCCAGCTCCTCCGGCCAGGTCCGGACCATGTCGGCGGCGATTCCCCCCGTTGTCTCGAGGTGGAAGAGCAGACCGTAGGCCGATTCTCCGTAGCGGAACGCCTGGAGAGGGGTGAGATCGGACGAGGCGAGCGGGGTGGCCGACGCGGGCAGCGGGTAGACGTCGCCGTGCCAGTGAAAGGCCGTGAATCGCGCCGGGATGTCCGCAAACAGCGGGTCCCGCTGGCCCTCACCCGTCAGCCTGACATCGTACCAGCCGATCTCCTTCCGTCCCGACGGGCCCACCGTGGCTCCGAGCGTCTGCGCCAGGAGCTGGCTGCCGAGGCAGATCCCCAGGACCGGCTTCCCGAGTTTCAGCGTGCTCTCGATCAGCCGCATCTCGTCACGCAGGAATGGATGGCGGTCGATTTCATAGACCCCCATCGGACCACCCATGACGATGAGCCCGGCGGCATCACCCGGCGTCCCGGGGATGCGGTCGCCCGCGAACGACCGCACATAGCGGGGTGCCACGCTCGCGGCGGCCAGCGACTCGGCGATGGTGCCGAGCCCCTCGACCTGCTCGTGCTGGAGGACGTGGATGAAGGTCAGGAAGGTACTTCTAGATCTCTTCGGGATCCTCGACCGCAACGGAATAGCTCGAGTGGTCGATCACGTTGTCGAGTCGGAGGTCGATGATGGTGTGACCAGGCGAGAGGCCGATGTCATCGGTGGCGAACATGTTGCCGCGGCCATAGACGTCGCGCCGTGCCTCGGTCACCCCGATGGGATCGGCCAGGATGTAGATGCCGCCGACGCCATTGCCGAGCGCGGCCATCGGCAACTCGAACTTGGCATTGTTTACGGCCGAAACCTGTCCGATGCGTATGCGGGACCCACCCTTGACCACGTACAGGACCATGTCGAGCCAGTTGTCGTTCTGGACGTAGAGGGTTGCGCTCGTCTTCGCGCAGAAGGTAAGTCCCTCGCTGAGGCTCGCCCGGCGAGTGCCGTGGGCACATCCGCTCGCCACCGCCAGGATCGCGGCGCACGCCACCAGGTCCCACGCACCACGTTTCGCCACAGGCACCTCCCGGTTCTCCGACATCCTACCCGACCCGGGGAGTTTAGGTTCGGGCTCCGGTCGCGTCAAATGAGCGATATACTTAACGCGCAAACCCGACTCCGGAGCTTCGTAGAATGAGACACCTCAACACACTGCTACCCCTGCTCGCGCTCGTGGCTGCCTGCTCGGGCGGGGACCAGGCGGGAGGCAGAAAAGTGGAAAACAGTTCCGCCGCGCGCGGCCGCGTCGCATTGCTGCTGCCCAACTCGGACAAGTCGAGCGTCACGGCGCCCGCTGTCTTCAAGGCCCGCTTCGAAACCAGCAAGGGAAACTTCGTCATCGAGGTCCACCGGGACTGGGCGCCCAGCGGGGCGGATCGGTTCTACTACCTCGTCCGCAACGGATTCTATGACGACGTCCGGTTCTTCCGCGTCATGCAAGGCTTCATGGTCCAGTTCGGCATGAGCGGCGACCCGAAGGTGTCGGGCGTCTGGCGGAACCAGCACATGTACGACGACTCGGTGAAACAGAGCAACAAGCGGGGCTTCGTGACCTACGCGAAGGGCGGCCCAAACACCCGCACGACGCAGGTCTTCATCAACTTCGGCGACAACGGCCGCAGCCTCGACGGGCAGGGCTTCGCGCCTTTTGGCCAGGTGGTCGAGGGCATGGACGTGGTCGACAAGCTCTACAGCGGCTATGGCGACGGCGCGCCGCGCGGGCAGGGCCCGGTGCAGACGGACATCCACAACCAGGGGAATGCGTATCTCGACAAGAACTTCCCAATGCTGGACAAGATCCTGAAGGCGACGGTCGTTGAAGACGGCGCTGCAAAGTGAGAAGTAAGAAGTGAGAAGTGAGAAGGCGGCGGCTAGCTTCGCCATCGCGGTGCTGCTGGCCGCGCCGTTTCAGGTGGCCGCGCAGTCTCTCCCACGCGTCGCGCTGCGCACCGGCGCCGGCACCATCACACTCGAGATTGACTCCGTTCACGCGCCGGTGACCGCCGCCAATTTCCTGCGCTACGTGGATGGCGGCTTCTACCATGGTGGCCGGTTCCACCGGACCGTGAAACCCGACAACCAGCCGCAGAGCGCCGTGAAGATCGAAGTGATCCAGGCGGGCATGGACAGCGCTCGGCAATCGCAGCGCTTCCCTGCCATCGCACTTGAACGGACCAACATGACGGGCCTCCTCCACAAGGACGGCACGGTCTCGATGGCCCGCGGCGGCCCGGACTCCGCCACAGACGGCATTTTCATTTGCATAGGGGACCAGCCGGAGCTGGATTTCGGCGGGAAGCGCAATGCCGACGGCCAGGGCTTCGCCGCCTTCGGCCGGGTGATTTCCGGCATGGACGTGGTCCGCGCGATCCAGCAGTCGCCCGC
>CAMDCH010000117.1:0-7947 GCA_945889655.1 bacterium HR33 | reverse complement strand
GGGTTCCGCAGTCCGTGCGCCCAGACCTCTCCGCGCCCGCCGCCACCCACGAACGGGTTGCCGGAAGGGTTCGCATACGGATCACCGTTGTTGATGTCGATCCGCAGCAGCTTGCCGAGGAGCGCGTTGGTGTTCTGGCCGTTGCCGTTGGGGTCACCACCCGACCCGCCATCACCGATGCCGGCGTACAGCATGCCGTCCGTGCCGAACAGGAGGAGCCCGCCGTTGTGATTGGAGAAGTTCGGGTGCGGAATGAACAGGATCGTCTTCGCGGTAGCCGCATCCGCGACGTCGGCATCACTGCTCACACGATATCGCTCGATCTGGATGTCGCCCGAGAGGTCCGTGTAATAGACGAAGAAGAATCCGTTCGTGGCGTACGACGGATGAAAGGCGACCGAGAGCAGGCCGCGCTCACCTCCCGAGAGAACTTTCGAGGTGATGTCGAGGAACGGTGTCGCGACCAGCGACCCGCTCTTGACGAGACGAATGCGGCCCGGCTGCTCCACGACGAAGAGACGGCTGTCACCTGGGGGTGCCGTGAGGTACACCGGCGACGACAGGCCCTGGACTACCTGCTGGACGGCGAGGGTGACGTTGCCGTTGCCGCCGGGGTCGTTGTTGCCGCCGCCACCGGGGTTGAGGTCTACCGGCGTCTTGTCACACGCCAGCAAAGCTGCAAGGCCGAAAAGGACGATGGGACGTCGCATGCTGCGAAAGCTGCCACTGATCACGCTGATTTGAAATGCTGATTTTCGCTGATCCACTCAGGGGCGCCACCAGGAACGGATCGTCAGCGCAATCAGCGCGCATCAGCGAGATCACTTCCGGATGATCTTGTAGACCGAACCGCTCGCTGAGAGGATGTACAGCTCCCCGTTGCCGTCTTCACCGAAGGAAACGACCATGCCCAGGCTCCCGACACTCCAGGTCTTCTGATCCGTCACCAGGCCATTGGCGTAGCGAAAGCTCCTGAGCCAGCCACTGCAGTAGTCGCTATAGAAGTAGAGACCGGCGATTTCCGGAATGGCCCACCCCCGGTACACGGCGCCGCCGGTGATCGAGCAGCCACTGTCGTGATCATACTCAACCACGGGCAGCGTGAGACCGGCCTGGTTGCACGTGGACGCCTGGTAGCAGTGGCGTCCTTCCATGGTCTTCCAGCCGTAGTTCACTCCCGCGGTGGACGCGGGCATCACGTTCACTTCCTCGTAGATATTCTGTCCCACGTCAGCGATGTAGAGCAGGCCGGTCACCCGGTCGAAGGCATAGCGCCAGGGATTCCGGAGACCGTAGGCCCAGACTTCTCCCCGCCCGCTGGACACGAAGGGGTTGTCCGGCGGGACCGCGTACGGATCGCCGTGGTCCACGTCGAGCCGGAGGAGCTTGGCCAGCAGCACGTCCTGGTTCTGCCCGTTCCCGTTGGGATCCCCACTAGCCCCACCGTCACCGGTGCCCGCATAGAGCATCCCGTCCGGCCCGAAGCGGAGCAGCCCACCGTTGTGATTCGAATAGGTGGCATGGTCGATCGTGAGGATCAGCATGGCACTGCCCGCGTCAGCGACGTCCGGGTTAGGACCCACGTGGTACCGCTCGATCCGGATGTCCCCGGAAGCGTCCGTGTAGTAGACGTAGAAGTACCCGTTGGTCCCATACTGAGGATGGAACGCCACTGAGAGCAGTCCACGTTCGCCGCCGCTCTGGACGAGGTCGGTGATGTCGAGGAAGGGTGTGGTGAGGAGCTGGCCCCCCTTCACGATCCGTATGCGCCCGCCCTGTTCGACGATGAAGAGGCGGCTGTCGCCCGCCGGGGCGGCGAGGTAGACCGGTGACGCCATGCCGGTGACCACGGACTGGATGCCGAGGTTCACCTGGCCCTGCGGCGGAGTCGTGTCTTTCGGTAACGAGTCCTTCCTGGTGGTGGTGTCGCCGGTTGTCGTGGTGTCGCGGGTGTTGTTATCGCGCGGCGCGGCAGCCGTGTCGCGAACGGCGGAGGCATCGCCTGGAATGATGGGCGCAATGGGTGTGTCAGCACACGCGAATGCAGCCAGACCGTACATCAACCAGAACATTTTCCTCACACCTCGTTAAACACGGCTCGACCAGTTTCGTTGCTGCGTCTCGCGCACGCAGCAGTCCCTCGCCGCTCCCTCGCGGAGTTTACCCCCGAGCGAAGCGAGGGGCTCGGGACCGCGGCCTCGGGATGACGTCCTTTACGAGCGTCGCTTGAGCACCACATCACCCTTGAAATTCCGCGCGTTCACGTCGGCTGCCCCCTGCCCCAGCGTGAACGACAGCTCATGGCCGCCGCGTTCGCGCACCAGTCGCGGCGTGGCCTTGGTCAGCCCGTTGGTGATGGCGCCCTGGAAATTGTTGACGTAGAACGACGCCTGGGCATCACCGGGGACGCTGATCGTGATCGTCCCGCTGTGGCTCTCGGCCGTCACCGACGCGCCGCGCGGAATCGCGCCGGCGAGGTCGATGTTGCCGGTGACGCTTTCGAGCCGGACGCGCTGGTACGTGAGACCCGTGACCGACACCAGACCGCCGACCGTGGTGGCCGTGGCGTCGTCCACCGTCCCGGCGAGCGTGATGTTCCCGCTCGCCGTCTTCACGCGGGCAAACGGCGTGACCCCCGAGAACTCGACGGCTCCGTCCATGGACTCGGCGTAAACCTGCGACGGGTTGCCCTGCACGCGGATGGTGCCGCTCACGGAATAGAGATCCAGCCCGCCCTTGAAGTCGACGATCTCGATCGTGGCGGCCGCCGCCTTGATCCACAGCCTGGCCCTCGCCGGCACGCGCACCTCGAGATCGGACTTCTCGTCCACCTGGTACTGCTCGGGCACTTCCACGCCGAGCTTGGCGCCGCGGCCGCCGCCGCCGAAGTAGAAGAATTTCCCCGCCCCTCGGCCGAGCGTGCCCGAGACCGCCAGCGTGTCCTTGTCCCACCCAATCACGCGGATGGATCCCATCAGGTTGACGATCCGGATGGAAGCATCCGACTCGAGCGCCACGCGGCGGTCGATACGGTCCTGCGCTGTGAGCGCGGCCGGCAGATGCAACGCGACCACCGCAAGCCACCGCGCGTTCATGTGGACCGCGGGTACGTGACCCGCCGCAGGAGGTCGAGCTTGTGCTCGTAGGTGGACAGGACCATTTCTTTCAGCTCCTCGTTGGCCGGGTCACTCAGCAGCGCGGTGCGCGACTCGGCGATGGCCGCGTCGATCACCCGCAGGTTCCGCTCCAGGATCGCCCTCGTCTCGGGAGTAATCCGCACCTCGCCCTGCTGCAGGGCGAACAGAATCTCGTCCGACGCGCGGGTGTACTGCGCCTCCACCGCCAGGAATTCCGTGGGCATGGCCCCTCCGCGCACGACCTCGGTCTGGGCGAGCTTCCGCGTCGCGAGGAACGTGAGCGACGAGGACACGACTACCAAGGCCACGGCGGCGGCAGCCAGGAGCCGAGGTGACATCCATCGGGACCCCCCGGATCGGACACCGAACCGACCAGGCACCACCTTCTTCTGGTCGATCCGGCTGGCAATCGACGGCCAGAGATCTTCCGGCGGGTCGATGGATCGGGGCAGCGCGGCCGTGGCAACCAGGGCCGGCCGCACGCGCGCCAGCTCGGCGCGGCACGCGGCACACTCCGCGAGATGCGCGTCGAGCGCCGAGCGCTCCGGCAGCGACAGCGTTCCCGCGACGTAGCGGTCGAAGCGATCCTGTACCTGTTCGCAGTTCATCGTTCCAGTGCCTCCCGCAGCAGCCGGCGGGCCCGGAAGAGATGCGCCTTGGACGTTCCCGGCGCGATGCCCGTCAGCTCGGCAATTTCCTGGTGCTCATACCCCTCGATGTCGTGCAGCACGAACACGGCCCGGGCGCCCGGCGGCAGAGCCGCAATCGACTGCTCCAGGTCCATCCGCAGTCCCGCCGGCGCCTGCGCCGCGGGGCGGCCCACCGCGTCCAGGTCGTCCGTCGGCATGACGACCCGCTCGCGCCGGAACTCCGACCGCCGGCCCGCGAGCACCACGTTCACGGCCAGGCGGTGAAGCCAGGACGAGAAGGCGCTCTCTCCGCGAAAGGTCGGCAGTTTCTCCCAGAGCCGCACGAAGACATCCTGCGTCAGGTCCCGGGCCCGCACCGCGTCACCTGACAGGCGGAGACAGAGGGCATAGACCCGGCCGGCGTGTTCCCGGTAGAGCTGCTCGAAGGCATCCTGGTCGCCGGTCTGCGCCAACCTGACCGCTTCAGTCACCGACGGGAGGCCTCGCTGGACGTGGACGGATGCCGCAAGCACGAAGATACGATGCCGGAAACGAGGCTGGGGTTTAGATTCCGGCCTCACTACGCACAACGCACCTTGGAGAGAAACGTCATGCCAGTCGTCGTCCGCATCCCGACCGTGCTCCGTCCAACTACCGGAAACAAAGGCGAGATCGACGCCGAGCCCGGAACCGTGGGCGCGGTCCTCGAGAACCTGGGGAAGCAGTTTCCGGAGTTCAAGAGCCGCATCACCGCCGACTCGGGGAAATTGCGGCCCTACCTGAATGTCTTCGTGAACGACGAGGATATCCGCTTCGCGCAGGACCTCGCGACGCCCGTCAAGGACGGCGACGAGATCTCCATCATCCCGTCCATCGCCGGCGGGCGGTGAAACGGGTCGAGCTCCCGCCCGCGGTGCTGGCTGCCGCGGCGGAGGCCGGCCGGCAGGGATATCCATTTGAAGTTTGTGGTGTGCTGATCGGCCGGGTCGACGGCCCGGTCGCGCGCGTAGCCCGGCAGGTTCCCTACCCCAACGTGGCGGAAGAATCCCAGCGCAGGCGCCGGTTCGCCATCGAGCCGGTGGTGCTGGTCAGGCTGGACCGCGAGCTGCGAAAATCCGGCGAGACCCTCCTGGGCTTCTACCACTCACACCCCGACCACCCCGCTCAGCCCTCCACCACCGACATGGAGTATTTCCGTCTTTGGCCGGGCACAGTCTGGATCATCGTCCCGACAACCAGGGACAACGCCGGGATTCCACGGGCCTGGTGGCTCGAGTCGTCAGACTCGGAGGCCGCCGTGGAGATTGAAATCAGCTAGCCGCTGGAGGAATCGCCCCGACTACCCAATTCCTAGCTAACCTTGTTCTTAGGAGCTCCCTCAGGACCGTTGTCCCAATCCTGAGCGGACGAGATGTTGGGCAGTCCCCACTGGTGCCCGTTCCAACCGTCGAAGCCTTCCATCTTGAACGCCCAGAACCCCGTCACCTTGTCGCTGATCACGATCAGCCCGTCGGCGTTGCGCACGTCCACACCCCAGGCGCCGTTGTCCACGCCGCCGCTGTTTGGCGGGCGCGCGGGACCGCGGAAAGTGACGCCGCTCCTGTGGGGACAGCCGCAGGTGTAGTAGTAGCCCACCGTGTAGGGATTCGTCGGGTCCATCATGTTGAAGATCTGCAGTCCGTCTTCGTAGCCCGAGACGAACACGTAAGGCCAGCGGACCTCGTGATTGTGTGAAAGCGCGCGCCAGTCGGCGTTCCACGCGCCCACGGGACGTGAAACGTTCTGCACGGTCCCGTCGAGGCCTGGCTTGAGGTCGAAGATCTTGAGCGGCGCGTACTGGTACTCGGATTCGACCACCGCGTAGCGGCCATCGGGGGTCGGCGTGAAGGTGTGGCTGTTGCCGGCGCCCGAGTGCCCCGTGATCTGCGTGATCAGCTTCGGCTCTTCTGGCTTGGTGATGTCGAAGATGTAAAAGCCGCTCTCCCACGCCGCGCCGTAGAACTTGTCCTGCTTCGTCACCGGATCGTACTGGGCGGAGAAATCGTGGTAGGTCCCACGGCCGTTCGGGGCGTTGAGCACCGGTACCTGCCCGATCCGCCCCTGCTTCGCGTCGCCACCGAGAAACTTGTCCATGTCGTAGACCTTGGCCATCGCTCCCGACGTGGCGAACAACAGCGCCCGGCCGTCCGAGTGCTTGTACATCAGCGTGTTGTGGAATCCGTTGGGCGACTCCGGCTCGCGGATGCGGCCCGCTTCCCGGATCTTCGACGTGTCGGGGAGGCTGGTCACATCGGTGATCACCGCGCCGAGGTCCCAGTCGGGCCCGGTATTCCCGAACTGCATCGCCTGCACGTAGTAGTAGCGGCCCTTCGTCTTGAAATACTGCGCGTCCATCCCCGCCCGGCCCTCATGGATCTCGGGATTCTCGATGTGCCAGTTGTAGATGACGTGGGCGCGCTGCGGATCCTTGAGGCTGATGATCGCGAAGCCGGGCTGGTCGAACCGCCGGGCCACATACGCGTACGGCCGCGACAGCTCCTGCTCGATCTCCAGGTCCGTCACCGCGCCATACTCGGCGAGCTGGACGTGGGAGACGAGCTTGACGTTGGGACTATTCCCGAATTTCTGGGAAACATCCGGGAGGCCCTGTGTCTGTGCGGAGAGGGAGGACACCGCAAGAGTCAGTGCCAAGGCAGGTAAAGCCGGGCGAATCATGAAGCCCCCGATGCGTGGCGTGCGAGTGAATGCCGAGCTGGTTCCGTGGAGGCGAACCACTCCACGCAAATCACGAGACTCTTTGAGGCTTGGGAGCCCCGTCTGGCCCGTTGTCCCAATCCTGCGCCGAGCTCACGTTGGGCATGCCCCACTGGTGACCGTTCCAGCCGTCGAAGCCTTCCATCTTGAACGACCAGAACCCGGTCGTGATGTCGCTGATGACGATGAGCCCGTCGGCGTTGCGGACATCGACACCGAAGGCGCCGTTGAAGGCGTCGCCCAGCGGGCTCACGCCGGCGCCGAGGCCCTTGTTGTTGGGCCCGTCGTAGGTGTCGTAGAAACCAACGGTGAACGGGTTGGTCGGGTCCATCATGTTGAAGACCTGAAGCCCGTCCTCGTAGTGCGAGACGAAGACGTACGGCCACCGCACCTCGGTGTTGTGCGGCAGTCCATTCCACCGAGCGGTCCAGGCGCCGATCGGGCGGGAGATGTTCTTGGTGGTGCCGTCGAGCCCGGGCTTGAGGTCGAAGATGCGGAGCGGGGCATACTGGTACTCGGTCTCGGCGATGGCGTATCGGCCGGTGGGATCCGGCGTGAAGGTGTGGCCGAACTGGACGCCGGACACGCCCGTGACCGAGGTAAGGAGCTTGGGGTTCTGGACGTCGGTCACATCGTAGACGTAGTAGCCGCCCGCGCCGCCGCCGTAAAACACATCCCGCTTGTTGGTGGGATCGTAGCCCACGTAGAAGTCGTGATAGCCGGGAAGAGCCAGCTTGAGGAAATCGGGCATGTTCGCAGAGGCGTTGTCGGGCACCGGCACCTTGCCCACCAGGCCGCTGTTGGGACCGCCGCTGGCCACGACATCGATGTCGTACACGCGGGCATACGGACCCTGGCTGGTGGTGAACAGCAGCGCATGGCCATTCGAGTGCTTATAGGAGTAGAGCTCGTGGAATCCGCCGGGAGCGTCGGCTGCCCTGATCCGGGCGGCTTCCTTGATCTTGGTGGTGTCGGGCAGCCCCGTCATGTCGAACACGATCGCGCCGAGGTCCGCGTCCGGGCCGGTGGGCGCGAACTGGAAGCCCTGGGCGAAGTAGTAGCGGTCGCGGCTCTTGAGGTACGCCGGCGCCAGCGCGCCCACCCCCTGGTGCAGCTCCGGGTGCTCGATCCGCCATGCGTAGAGGACGCTGGCCTTCTCGGGGTTCTTCAGGTTGATGATGTCGAAACCGGTCGGTTTCCCGAGACCGATCTTGCTTACGTAGGCATACGGCCGCGACAGCTCCTGCTCGATCTCGATGTCAGCAGTGGCGAACGTGCCCCCGCCGGGAATGTGGGACATCACTCGAACATTCCGGCTGCCCTGTTCGCCGGGTGCCCGGTCCTGGGCCGGGAGCGGGAGCGAGCCGCCGGCCGTCACGGCCGCGGCGATCAATACGCTTCGAAACATTGGAAACCCTCGCTGGTGG
>CAMDCH010000116.1:0-8058 GCA_945889655.1 bacterium HR33 | reverse complement strand
GAACGTCCTCAACATGTATCTCCCGCCGCTGCGCGAGCGGAAGGGTGACATCCCGCTGCTTGTCAAGCGGTTCGTTCGGGAGCTATCGGAGCGTCACGCGCGCCCGTTTCCCGGTTTCACGGCCGAGGCGCTCCAGATACTGATCAACGCGCATTGGCCCGGGAACATCCGCGAGCTGCGGAACCTCATCGAGTCCATCGTCGTGCTGGCGCACGGACAGGAAATCGGGCCTAGCGACCTCCCGCGCGACGTGCGCGAGGGTGGGACCCGGCTGCTGCCGATCCGCCTGGCTCCGGCCGCCGCCGGCCCGCGGGAGATGCAGGGCCACGAGATGGAGTTCATTTTCCGGAGCCTGATCGAGCTCAAGCGCCAGATCGAGCAGCTGCAGATGCGGATTGACGGAGCGCCGCAGCGGGTGGAGGTCCTTGACGTGGGGCGGCAGTCATTCGAGGACGTGACACCGCAGCGGATAGAAGTGCCCGCGCGCGCGTTCGCCGCGCATGGCTTACCCACCGCGGAGGTGACGCCGGATGAACCGGCCGACGTGGTCTACCGGCCGGGGATGAAGATGGCCGAGGTGGAGCGGGCGGCGATCGTGGCGGCGTTGAGGCAGACGAACGGAAACCGGCGCAAGGCTGCGGAGATTCTCGAGATTGGCGAGCGGACGTTGTACCGGAAGATCAAGGAATTCGGTCTCGAATGACCTCACCCCCTTACCCCTCTTCCTTCGCTGCGCTCAGGACGGCGCCCTACGGGAGAGGGGGGATATCGAGGAATGTGTGAGTTTCGCACCAAGAAGCCTGGTTCTGGTCATTGGGTTGTCGGCGTTGGGTGGATGCAGCAAGAAGGAAGAGCCCCCCAAGCCGGCGATGACGCAGCGGCAGCGCGATAGCGCCATTGGCGCGTCGCGGCTACCGGGCGCGCAGGGAGTGACCCGCGCGCTCCAGGCGGCGGATTCCGCGCAGGCGCGCAATAACAGGCTGGACTCCATCAATTAGATGAAGGCCATCCGCGTCAATTCCCACGGCGGTCCCGAGGTTCTCCAGCTCGAAGAGGTCGGCGTTCCGACCGCGGGCTCCGGGCAGGCGGTCGTGAAGCTGGAGGCCATTGGCGTCAATTTCATCGACGTCTACTTCCGTACGGGTCTCTACAAGGCGCCGCCGCCGTTCACGCCGGGGCAGGAGGGCGCGGGAGTCGTTACCGCCGTCGGCTCCGGGGTCAGCGACGTCGCGGTCGGGGACCGGGTGGCGTACACGGGGGTGCAGGGGTCGTACGCCGAATTCCAGGCGGTGCCGGCGGATCGCCTCGTGAAGCTTCCGAAGGAAGTCTCCACGCGCGACGGTGCGGCGGTGATGCTCCAGGGGATGACCGCGCAGTATCTCGCGACTTCCACATTCCCGCTCAAGAAGGGTGATACCTGCCTGGTGCATGCGGCCGCGGGCGGCGTGGGGCTGCTGCTGTGCCAGGTCGCCCATCTCCGCGGCGCGACCGTCATCGGGACCGTGTCGACGGCCGAGAAGGAGAAGCTGGCGCGGACGGCGGGAGCGGATCACGTCATCCGGTACACCGAGCAGGATTTCGAAACCGAGGTAAAGAAACTCGTGCCGAAGGGCGTGGACGTGGTCTACGACAGCGTGGGTAAAACCACGTTCGACAAGAGCCTGAACTGCCTGCGCAAGCGCGGCATGATGGTGCTATTCGGCGCGTCGAGCGGGCCGGTGCCTCCATTCGATCTGCAACAGCTCAACGCCAAGGGTTCACTCTACGTGACTCGGCCGAGCCTCTTTGCCTACATCGCCGAGCGGCATGAGCTGGTGGAGCGGGCGGGCGAGGTGCTCGGCTGGGTGAAGAGCGGCGCGCTCAAGGTCCAGGTAGGGGCGACGTTTCCGCTGGCCGAGGCCGGCGAGGCGCACCGGGCGCTCGAGGGACGAAAGACGACGGGGAAGGTGCTGCTGCTCCCTGAATCTGCTTGACAACGCCCTGACCAGGGGCAATCATCCGGTCCGATGGACGCACGCCGCCTGTTTACCCGATTTTCTTTTTTTGGCCTCCGCCATGGGAGTCGGGGATAGGCGCACCAGTATCTGAATGACGACGCGTATCCAAGGCTCCCGACGACGGGAGCTTTTCTTTTTTCATTCTCCTCCCCGCGGGGAAGAGGGAAGCGGGAAGGGGAGAAGCAATGCGAGTTGCGTTTCAAGGCGAGCTTGGCGCGTTCAGCGAAGAGGCGGTCCGCCTCTTCTTCGGGGAGCAGGCCGAGCCGGTGCCGTGCCGTGAATTCCGCGACGTGGGACAGGCCGTGTCGTCGGGATCGACGGACTACGGCGCGCTGCCGGTGGAGAACACGCTCGCCGGTGGCGTAGGGGCCAGCTACGACGTGCTCGCGCGCGAGCCGCTGGAGGTGGTCGGCGAGGTGGTCGTCGCGATCCATCACTGCGTGCTCGCCGTGCAGGGCGCGACAATCGCGGGACTCACGCGCGTGCTTTCGCACCCCGTGGCACTGGCGCAGGCGCAGCGGTTTTTCGAATCGCATCCCAAGATCCAGGCGATGGCGGTCTACGACACCGCGGGCGCGGCGCGCGAGGTCGTGAACCTGCGTGACTCCGCCACCGCGGCGCTTGCGAGCCGGAACGCCGCGAAGCGTTATGGGCTCACGATCCTGGCCGAGAATGTCGAGGACCGGCCCGACAACCAGACGCGATTCCTGATCGTGGCGCCCTCGGGGAAGACCTATCCGGGCCCGGCGAATCGGGAAGGGTGGAAGACCACGATCCTGATGGAGACCGCCAACGAGCCTGGGGCGCTGGTGCTCGCGCTGGAGTGCTTTGCGCGGCGGGGGATCAACCTGTCGAAGCTGGAGTCACGGCCGGCGGACGTGCCGTGGACGTATCGCTTCTTCCTGGAGTTTGATACGGAGCCGGGGACGAAGAATGTACGGGAGGCGTTCGACGACCTGGGGAAGCATTCGACGTCGGTGCGGGTGCTGGGGAGCTATCCCAAGGCTACGCCGGCGGCGTAGCGTATCACTTCCAACGCGGCCAGCAGGGTGAGAAGTGTGGTGCTCGCGCCCGAGGGCAAGAGTTTCCCGGTGCTGCGGAAAGCTGCGCCGTCGGGGAGTGAATTGGGTCCCATGATCTTACCGATTGTGGGCACACTGGCGCATGCTGTCTTGCGCATTCCCTCACGCCGAGCGGATCATATGGGTATGGTTGCGCCGAAGTACTACACTGCGGATATGGTCCGTTTGCTCCCGGACGACGGAAGCCGGTACGAGACGGTGCACGGCGAGCTGCTCGTGACGCCGTCTCCCCGCGCCCTGCACCAGCACGTCATCCCGCGGATCACGGCCCGGCTGCTCGCGTACCTGGATGAGAACCCCGTCGGCGGCGTGTACGAGGCTCCCGCGGACATTTCCTGGGCACCCGACATCCTCGTGCAGCCGGACGTATTAGTAGTTGCGATCGAGCAGGCGAGGACGCTCGACTGGGCAAGGATGAAACAGCTACTACTGGTCGTGGAGGTGCTGAGTCCTTCGACGCACCGTTACGACCGCTTCACCAAGCGCCGACTCTACCAGGAGCATGTAGGTACGTACTGGATCATCGATCCGGACGAGCGCCTGGCTGAAGTGTGGGGACCGGCGTCCAGCGCGCCCGTAGTCGAGCGTCGACTGCTGACGTGGCATCCCGAGGGCGCCGCGAAGCCCTTTACTCTCTCGCTGACCGACATCTTCCCGCCCGTCTAACGCGTTCTCCGGCGCTGCGTGCCGTGCCATGCGGTTGCGTACACCAGCAGCAACAGCGCGAACGCAACCATCGCTCCGACCGCCACGCGCCCCAGCCAGACCTGCGCCACCCAGTAACCCGCGGGCACGCCCGTGTGTCCCACGTTGAGCCATCCCGCCGCGAGTGACACGACCGCCAGGAACAGCCATGCACCCCATCGCCAGCCGGGTCGGGCGAGCAATGCCCACGCGCCTTCGCGTTGGAGCTGGATGGCGAGCCACCCGGTGACCACGAGTCCACCGAGCAGCGTGCTCACGTGCTGGAGGAGGTTGTACCAGGGAATGGTGCGGCGCATGACGATGAACGCGGGCTCGCGGAGCCAGGGCATGAGGTCGGCGCCCCAGTAGCCGCCGTGCGTGAAGCCGTCCCAGGCGAGGTGGGTGATGGCGCCGAGCAGCACCGCGACTGCCGCTTTGACCCACCACGCACCATCGCGCTGAGTCGGTGCGGCGGGTGGGAGGGCGAGGAGGTGGCGAACCGGCTCGCGGGCCATGAACTCCCACAGGGCGAGGACGAAGAGGCCGGCGGGCACACAGAACCAGAACAGGCCGCCGAGCGTGTGGCTGAACTCAGTGATGGGGCGGAGGCGGAGGAAGTATTCGAAGTCCGGGGCCATCGTCCCGACAACCAGCGCCGAAAGCGGCAGGTATCCCCGGCGTGTGGCGGGGCGAAAGAGAACGGCTATGCCGGGATGGGAGAGCGTGAAGGGCACCGTCCACGGAAACTATCACGCCGCCCCGCGGGGCAGGCCTTCTGTCGTTAGTCGAGCGAGAGACGGAACCGGTTCGAAAGTCGCTGGTCCTGCGGAACCTGGTTGCCGGTGACGAGTCCCGCTCCGTCAACCGATGAATAGACCCAACGAATGATGAGCCGGTAGGTGCCGTGCCCGATCTGGGTTTCGGATTGTGGGTTCCAATGGAAATCCGGGTACGTGCCCTGTGGCTGGACACGGGTCGTTAAGGAGCCGGCCGGTGCGATGACGATTGCCTTCGACGAGCAGATGGTCACGTCGGGGGACCAGATCGTCAGCCAGCTGGCCCCCTCCAGCTTCTGGAGCATCACGGGAAACGCGCCGTTGCAGTTACCGATGTAGATCGGTGTGGCGGAGCGGTTGGTGAAGACCATCTCGATGGCTTCGGCCGTTTGGACCTGGTCCCCGTTCTCGCGGAGCTCGTACGCCAGCTTGTTCGTCTGGATGGGGGCATCCAGGTCGCGCGGCAGCGTCGGATCGCCACAGGCGAGCGCGAGCGCGGCGCACGAGACCGCGAGTATCCTGGCTGTACCGGTCATGGACTCTCCCGTGACAGGCTCCTGGCGAGCCTCAAGACGAAGATAGCCACCCATCCCCACTGTGACACTGTCGCTGGCAGTTCCGGTTTTTCGGGCAGCGCGTTGACGGCTTTCCGGTTTCATGATTCTCTGGTGGTGCGTCGTGCGTGGGTGCGTGGAGGGAGAGGTCGTGGCGATTGAGCCGAGGGTCATGCCGATGGACCGGTTGCGCCGGGTTCAGTACGACGAGCTTCGCAAAATACTGAAGCCGTTCGCCGAGGCGGCCGACCGCATCGAGGCGGCGCTCGGCGCGCGAGAGTTTGACGGGCGGGTGGTGAGGAGCGGTGCGCGCCTTACGCTGGGAGATCTGCGTCGTGCGCGGCATACGTTGCGGGGGATAGAGATGATGCTGGAGCGGGAGAGAATGATGGGGAGGTAGGCGCGCGTTTCAGGTACTGCGAGGCGTCGTTCCGGTACGGTCTTTCTGAAACAACTCCCGACATTGGCATGTGTGCTCTTGCCAACCTTCTCGTGCCGAGCCGATCATATGGGTATGGCTGCTCCAGTCTACTACACGGCGGACATGGTCCGGGCTCTGCCGGACGACGGGAACCGTTACGAAACGGTTCACGGCGAGCTGCTTGTGACGCCCTCACCCCGCGCGATTCACCAGTACGTCGCAGGCGAATTGTTTGCGCGTCTCCACCAGTACCTCAAGCAATATCCTCTTGGACTGGTCTTCGCTTCTCCCGCAGATATCTCCTGGGCACCTGACGTTCTCGTGCAACCGGATGTCTTTGTTGTCGATCGCACCCAGGCGGCGACGATGGACTGGGTTCGCATGAGGAGCCTGCTGCTCGCGGTGGAGGTCCTGAGTCCCTCCACCCGCCGTCAGGACCGCTTCGCCAAGCGGCGCGTCTACCAGGAGAATGGCGTCGCCACCTACTGGGTCGTTGACCCCCAACAGCGTTCGGTCGAGACGTGGCAGCCTGATTCAACGTTCCCGGTTGTGGAGCATGAGCGAGTGACTTGGGAGCCGGCTGGTAGTAGCGAGCCACTCGTGATCGAGTTGGCCAGCATCTTCCCATCTTCTTCCTGACGATCACATCCGCGGCTGCCGGAGGGTTACGAGGTCGGCAAAGACCTCTGAATCCGCAGAAGCCCTTTCTTGACATAGTGTGATCTAGGTCACAATTTCGTTCCGTCCCCCACTAAGAACGGCCCTTCTGTGCGCCCCGGGGCCGCCGGGCGGAAGCAGTGTTCTTTTCCATCACACCAGAAAAATGTGTGAGCTGTCTCGCGTGCGCGCGGGTCTGCCCGGCGGAAGCTGTCGCCGTGGACGGCACCGCCGTACGGATCGTGGATGAGTCGTGCATCCGCTGCGGGATCTGTGTGCCCGCCTGCCCGCACGACGCCATCATTGCGACCGGCGAGCTCGACGCGGCCCTGACCCTTGTGGCCACCGGCGATGCGGCCCTCATCCTGTCGGTCGAAGCGGGGGTGCATTTCTACCCGCTCTCCCCCGAGCAGGTGGTGAACGCGGCCTACCGCGCCGGCTTCCGCACGGTGCACCGCGGGGTGCTCGGCGATGAGCTGGTGGCGGCTGAGTATCAGCGCCTTTTGGGCGACCACGACTGGGGCACCATGCTGCGGTCGACCTGTCCGATCGTGGTCGAACGGGTGCGGCACGAGTACCCCGAGCTGGTGCCGTACCTGGCCCCGGTGAAGACGCCGATCCAGGCCGAGGCGGCGTACCTGCGGGAAGTGCACGGTCCGGATCTGCGCCTGGTCTACTCCGGCGTGTGCGTGACCGAGGGCGGTACCTCGGTGGACGCGGTGATCACCTTTGCCGAGCTGGAGGAGCTGTTCGCGGTGCGGGGGGTGAACATCGCGGACCAGCCGGAGACGTTCGAGCGGATCCCGGAGGAGCGGCGCCGGCACGTCTCGATCGCGGGAGGGCTCCCCCTTTCTTTATTAAGGGGAGAGCCGCAGGCCAGCCGGCGGTTCCGGAAGGTGCGGGGGTTGTCGCAGCTCGGGGCGCTGGCGCAGGCGGTGGTGGACAAGGTGGACCTTGGGTTCGTCGATATCCTCCCCTGCGAGGGGTGTCTCGACCACCCGCTGATGGGCCCGAAGGAGGAGCTGTACCGGCGCCGGCGGATCCAGGACCAGATCGAGCCGCCGCGGAGCGCGCTCCCGGTGATCGACCCCGAGGTCCCGGTGGACGTCAGCGCCGCCTTTGAGATCAAGACGAATGGCCACCGGCCGGCCGAGCGGGAAATCGAAGAGGTGATCGAGAAGATCGGGCGCACGCCGAGCGGGACGACGTGGGACTGCGGGGCGTGCGGGTTCGGCACCTGCCGGAAGTTCGCGCACGCTTTCTTGAAGGGGCGCGCCACGTTGCGGTCGTGCACGCCGCACCAGGAGAAGCGGGCGGTGGAGGCGCTGGACCGGGCGGCGGTGGACGACCTCACGGGGCTGGCCACGTTCCGGGTGATGAGGGACAGGATCCCGCAGGAGGTGGCGCGGAGCGGCCGGAGCAGGGACCCGTTCGCGGTGATGTTCCTGGACCTGGACCACTTCAAGAAGCTGAACGACGTGTTTGGCCACGAGTCGGGGAACCGGGTGCTGGCGGCGGTGGGCCGGGAGCTCAGGCGGGCGGTCCGCACCACCGACCTGGCGGCCCGCTACGGCGGCGACGAGTTCGTGGTGATCCTGGTACGGACGGCGGGCGCGGGTGCCAAGCGGGTGGGCGAAGTTGTCCGGGCGGCCATCGAGGCGCTGGGTACGTCGCTGGGGTTTCCGCCCGGGATGGTCAGCTGCTCGGTCGGGATTTCGGTTTTCAACCCCCGCGCGCCGACCAGAGATGACATATTGGAGGCGGCGGATAGGGCTTTATACGTAGCGAAGGGGCGGGGGGGTAACTCGGTGGAGGTTGCAGGATCTCCTCCTCCGATAGCGGGACCATGACGGTGCTCGGTTCTCGGTGCTCGGTGCTCGTTAACTG
>CAMDCH010000115.1:0-8175 GCA_945889655.1 bacterium HR33 | reverse complement strand
CGTGGCGCGCCACGGCGTTCCCAGTCATCAAGGACCTGGTGGTGGACCGGAGCCCGTTCGACCGGATCATCCAGGCGGGCGGTTACATCTCGGTCCGCGCTGGGAGCGCCCCGGAAGCCAACGCCGCGCCTATCGCCAAGGCGGTGGCGGACCGGGCGCTCGACGCGGCCGAGTGCATTGGGTGCGGGGCGTGTGTGGCTGCCTGTCCCAATGCGTCCGCGATGCTCTTCACCGCCGCCAAGGTGGCCCACCTGGCCCTTCTTCCCCAGGGCCAGCCGGAGCGGATGCCCCGGCTGCTGGCGATGGTAGGTCAGATGGATGAAGAAGGTTTCGGCAACTGCACGAATCATGGGGCCTGCCAGGAGGCGTGCCCGAAAGAGATCAGTATCGACGTGATTGCCCTGCTCAACCGGGACATGATCCGGGCGGGGCTCGCGTACCGCACCCCGCCCGCCGTCCACGAAGGCGCGATCTAGGAGATCTTCAGGTGGGCCAGCGCCCCTTCCGCTTTCTGCGTCGCGACGTCGGCGTGATTCAGCTTCCCATGCTCAACCGCTTCCTTCAGCCCCGCCACCCCGGCTTTGGTGTGTTCCGTGGACGCCGCCGAGTCAGCAGCCTGCGCGTGCATGAGCACGACCTCGGCATGCTGGACCACGCCCGTGGCGTTGCCGGCCTTGCCCTCGGCGATCGCGGCCTCGGTGTGAGTCACGGCCTCGGCCTGGTGGCTCGCCTGGGCAGGGGGCGAAGACGCGGCCGGCGCCTCGTCCCTGTTTTCAGCCTTCGGCGCGCAGGCCGACAGGAGCAGAAGCGAGAGGAGTGCGGTTGTAGTCTTCATGGATCCTCCAGAATGGGGGTTGGCGGCTCGCGCAGAAGAGCCGTGGGACGTGAAATGGGTCATTGGCATCGCGCCACGCGTTGTGAAGGTGCGCCTGATGTTTGCTGCAAGATTATCGGATGCGTACGCCCAGCCGTAGGCTCGGGTGCCATTTCCCTGCCCACGAACTCACGATATGTTCGGCGCGCACCTCGATCGTGAGCGCCACCGGCAATGTCCCGGCGTAAGCCACGCCCACCCCCAATGGCAGCGCCGCGACGTGCTCGTTGCCACACCAGCTGAATGGGACGTGCGGGCGATTTATGGACTGGAGGGTCCCGCTCGTGCACCAACTCGAGCGGATCTGACCGGCACCGACCAGGAGGTACGGTTCCAGGGATTGCAAGGGAAGACGTAGCCGGAAGGTGAATGCCCAGGCGCGATTCGTGTCGCGGCCGGCCTGGCTCACCGTGCAAGGGATATTGTCGCGCGCGGAAAGCGCGAACCCGCCTCCGGAATTACATAGGGCTTCGTTGGTAAAGGATCCCCGGTTCAGTCGCTCCAGCGATCCCTCGAATCCTGCCGAGACAAACCGATTCGCCCGGACGTGCAGGTCGCCCGCAAGCACGACTCCCCGATCCGAGCGTCGGTCACCGAGGTTGGCCCGGTCCAGCACGAGACCGCTCGCGATGCCAACCTCCAGTCGCTGCGCCCCTAGCGGTGTGACCACGATGGCGCTGAGGATCACAGCGACGAGATGAGCCTGGGTTCTCGCCGACAAGTCCATGCTGAAGGTTAACGTCGCGGGCCTCCTTGAGGTGTCCTTAGAGTCTTACCGTATCCATGATCTGCCTGACAGCTTCGGCGGATTTGTGGAGCGCCACCTGTTCCTTGCTGGTCAGCTCCACCTCGAAAATCTTCTCCATCCCCTTCGCGCCCAGGCGGCACGGCACGCCCAGGTACTGGCCCTTCAGTCCGTACTCGCCCTCGAGCCAGGCAGAACAAGGAAGAATCCGCTTCTTGTCCTTCGCGATGGCCTCGGCCATCTGGACGGCCGCCGCCGCCGGCGCGTAGTAGGCCGAGCCGGTCTTGAGGAGGTTTACGATTTCCGCTCCGCCGTTCCGCGCCCGGTCCACGATCTCGTCGAGCTTCTTGCGGTCCAGCAGCTGACTCACGGGGATGCCTGACACCGTGGTGTAGGAGACCAGCGGGACCATCGTGTCGCCGTGGCCGCCGAGGACCATGGCCTGGATGTCCTCGACCGAAACGTCCATCGCTTCAGCGAGGAAGCTCCGGTAGCGGGCGGTATCCAGCACTCCCGCCATGCCCACGACCCGCTCGCGCGGGAAGCCGGTCACTTCCTTGGCGACCCAGCACATCACGTCCAGCGGATTCGATACCACGATAACGATGGCATTCGGCGCGTGCTGCTTGATCTGCTGGCTCACCGCCTTCACGATCTCGACGTTGGTGCGCACCAGGTCGTCCCGACTCATCCCCGGCTTGCGGGCGATGCCCGCAGTCACGATGAAGAGGTCGCTCCCTGCGGCTGCCGCGTAGTCATTCGAGCCGATGACGCGCGTATCGAAACCCTCGATGGGGGCCGACTCCCACTGGTCCAGTCCCTTGCCCTGCGGGATGCCTTCGACGACGTCGATCAGCACGACCTGGCGCGCGAGCTCCTTCTCGGCCAGTCGCTGTGCCGCTGACGCGCCGACGTTGCCCGCCCCTACCACCGTGATCTTGCGCATGACGGTTCCCTATTGGAGTTGTACGCCCACCCGCCGGATCGCCTCGTAGAGGACGATGCCCGCCGCGGTGGCGAGGTTGAGGCAGCGAATGCCGGGACGCATCGGGATGCGGAAAACACGCTCCGGGTGCTTCGTCAGGATGCGATCAGGCATCCCATCGGTCTCGTTCCCGAATACGAGGACCGAGTTGGCCGCGAATGGCGCCTCCAGGTACGACTGGGTGGCGTTGGCGGAGAAATAGAGGCACCGCTCACGCGCCACCGCGTCGCGGAATGCGCGCCAGTGGGGGTGCACCCAGACGTCGACGTGGTCCCAGTAATCCATTCCCGCCCGCTTGGCCTCGTCGTCGTCCAGGGTGAATCCCATGGGCTCGATGAGGTGCAGTGAGGAATCCGTGGCGGCGCAGAGCCGGGCAATGTTCCCCGTGTTCGGCGGGATCTGGGGCTCGATGAGCGCGACCGAAAGGCTCACGTCCCCTCAGGCCCCGCGCCAGGCAGCGTGGCCATCCTGGAAGATCTCCTTCTTCCAGATCGGGACCAGCCGTTTGACCTCCTCGATCACGTGACGGCAGGCCTGGAATGCCTCGTCGCGGTGAGGCGCCGCGGCAGCCACCACCACGCTGATCTCTCCCGCAGGAATCCGCCCCAGGCGATGCTGGGCAATCACCCGCGCCCCTGGCCATCTGGACACCGTGTCAGCGACGATGCGGTCGAACTCCGCTTCCGCCATTTCGTCGTAGGCACTGTATTCGATGGCCTCGATGGGACCGTCTTCCGGTCCCTGCCGGACCGTTCCCACGAAGAGGGCGGTGCCACCGAGGTGAAAGCCCTCCACCGCCGACAGCGCTGCGGGCACATCGAGCCTGTTGCGGGTCAGGTGGGTCACGCGACCCCGCCGGCGAGCGGCGGCAGGAGCGCTATCTCGTCCCCGTCATGAACCTCGTCCTCGAGGCGGGCGTGGACGGCGTTGACTGCCGCCATGGGCCGCGGGGGCAATCCCTGGCCTCCGGCCAGGTGGCTCCGCAGCCAGGCCACGGCGTCACCTACGGTCGAGTGGACCGGGAGCTGGAGGGTGAGGTCGGGAGTCCCTGCGATTTCCGCGTAACGCGCAAACAGGCGGCAGCGCACCGTGAGTGTCTGGGAAACGACGACTTCTTCGTGCCGGGATTGCATTGCGGGGAAGATTAGAAGCGGGCCGCCGGGCTGGCTAGCCACCGGCGGGGCATGCCGAGAACTACTTAGCGGTTGACGGGCGGATTGGCCGCGTCGTGGGCTTCTGCCACGAGCGCCCGGAGTTCCTTGGACGGCTTGAAGACCGGCACCGGCCGGGCTGCCACTTCCACCGGATCGCCCGTGCGGGGATTACGCGCCATGCGGGTCTTGCGACGCCGGATCTTGAACGTGCCAAACCCTCTGATCTCAATGTTATGCTGCTCTGCCAGGGCACCCTTCACGGCCTCGAGAAAGGCGTCCACAACGCGAGCGCAGTCCTTTTTTGAGATCATAGGACCGGCAGTTCGCGCGATTGTGGCCGTCACCATCTCGACCAGATCGGCCTTCGTCATGCACCCCCCCAAACGGGCCCATCCAACCACAGAAATGACCCTCGGGCCTAAGAGGATCGGGGGGTCAACATATTGGCTTACTTATTTGGTGTCAAGAGCTTGGACGAATTGTTGGAAGTGTCTTCGGGCATCGTGCGGGCCCGGAGAGGCCTCTGGATGGTACTGAACGGCGAATATAGGTAGCTCCCGGTGCCTGAGTCCTTCCACCGTGTTGTCATTGAGGTTAAGGTGCGTCACCTCAAGTTCTTTGGCACCTGGGATGCCCTTAGTCGTTCCCTGCACAGCAAATCCGTGATTCTGACTCGTAATCAGGACCTGTCCGCCTTCGAGTTCCCGCACCGGATGATTCCCGCCCCGATGCCCGTAGGGCATCTTGGCAGTCTCACCCCCGAACGACAAACCAAGGAGCTGGTGGCCCAGGCAGATGCCAAAAGTGGGCAGTCCTGACCCCGTCAGGTCGCGGATGACGGGGAAAACGTAGTCCACCGCCCCAGGGTCGCCTGGCCCGTTGGACAGGAACAGGCCATCTGGCTTCAGCTCACGCACCCGGCCCGCGGGGGTGCGGGAAGGAACCACCGTCACCCGGCAGTCCAGGGACTCGAACATCCGCAGAATGTTCTCCTTCATCCCGAAATCGTAAGCGACGATGTGGTGCTTGGCTCCTGGCTTCCCCACCGTGCGCTCGGCCTTGGCGCTGGCCACGGAGGCCAGGTCGAGCCCATCCATCCTCGGGCTGCGGTCGAGGGCCTGCCGGGCGGCATCCGATGGGCTATCGCCCTCGCCGATGAGACCCCGCATGGCGCCCACTTCCCGGATGTGACGTGTCAGCTTCCGGGTGTCCACGCCCTCGAGGACGGGGATGTTGCGCTCGGCCAGCCATTCCTCGAGGGAGCCCGATGCCCGCCAGTTTGAGTAGTCGCGGGAGAGCTCCCGGACGATGATCCCCTGAACCTGTGGGCGCGTCGACTCCAGGTCCTCCTGGTTGATCCCGTAGTTGCCGATCATGGGGGCCGTCATCGTCACGATCTGGCCCAAGTACGAGGGGTCGGTGAAGACCTCCTGGTAGCCGGTCAGGTTCGTGGTGAAGACGACCTCACCCGTGGTAGCGGAAACAGAACGGCGCGTCGTTCCGGGGAACCACGCGCCGTCTTCGAGCAGTACGTATGCGGGCTTCAGTCGGACCAGCCTTAGGGCGCCGGGGTGCTGGGGGCGGGTGCCTGCCCGGCCGGCGGTGTCGCCGGCTGGACGTTCAGGGGCAGCGGCGACACGGGCGTCGGGGCCTGGATCTGGTTCTCGAGCACCGAGCGGGGCGCGCTGCCGCGAGCCGTCAGCCCGGCCAGCACGAGTGAAAGGGCGAGGAATAACCCGCCGCACCACCAGGTCAGCTTGGTCAGGATCGTGACTGCCTGGCGACCGCCGAGGAAGCTGTCGGTCGAGGCGCCGCCACCCATCGCGGCGAGCCCCCCTCCCTGTCCTGCCTGGAGGAGCACCACGCCGATGAGCACGAAAGAATCGAGAATGAGAAAGATCAGCAGTATCGTCTTAGCCATTGTGGGCGAAGAATACTTGGCGTCTCAAGATTTGACCAGCGATGCCCAGGTCTCGGGCTCGACCGAGGCTCCGCCCACGAGAAGCCCGTGGATTTCTGGTTCGGCCAGGAGGGATTGGGCGTTGTCCAGCTTCACCGATCCACCATAGAGGATGGTGACCGACCTTGGCGGGACTCCCCGGTCGGTGAGCCATTTCCGGATGGCCCGGTGGACCTCCGCGGCGTCGGCGGGGGTGGCGTTCTCGCCCGTGCCGATGGCCCAGACCGGCTCGTAGGCGATGACGATCCTGCCCAGGGCGCCGGCATCCAGTCCCGAAAGTACCTCGAGCTGGCGTTCCACCACGCGCAGCGTGAGACCCTTCTCCCGCTCGTCCAGCTTCTCGCCCACGCAAAACACGGGGACGAGCCGGTGGCGAAGCAGCGCGCGCACCTTCTTCCCGGTCTCATCGTCCGTCTCGCCGAATACGTGGCGTCGCTCCGAATGACCGACCAACGCCCCGCGCGCACCGGCGTCCCGCGCCATCGGCACGCTCAACTCGCCAGTGAAAGCTCCCCGGTCTTCCCAGTGAACGTTCTGGGCGCCGACCAGGATTTCCGACCGGTCGCGCGTGGCGTCGGCGACCGCCTCGATCGACGCCGCCGGGGGGAAAAACCACACCTCCCGACCGGCCTCCTTGCGATACCGATTGAGGAAGACCTTCAGGAACTGGCGAGCCTCCTGTGGGCCCAGGTGCATCTTCCAATTGCCCGCGAAGATGCGGGTCACGCGTCGTCCAGGGCGGCGACGCCGGGGAGGGTCTTCCCTTCCAGGAACTCGAGAGAGGCCCCGCCGCCGGTGGAGACGTGACTCATGCGGTCCTGCAGGCCCATGGCCACCACGGCGGCCGCCGAGTCGCCCCCACCGACGATCGTGACGGATCCGGCGGCGGTGGCCTCGGCCATCGCCTTGGCTACGGCGACGGTCCCGGCCTCAAAAGGCGGGATTTCTGAAACGCCCATCGGGCCGTTCCAGACGATCGTTTTCGCAGCCTTGATGCGCGAGGCGAAGTCCTGGCTCGTGGCGGGATCGATGTCGTAGACGGCCTGGTCCGCGGGGATGGCGTCGCGTGCGACGGTCCTGGTTGCCACGCCGGCCTTGAGCTCCGCTGCCACCACGGCCCCGCTGGGCAGCACCAGCTTCTTTCCCGCGCGCTGGAGCAGCTTCTTTGCCATTTCCACCCGCTCCCGTTCGACCAGCGACTTCCCTGCCTCCAGGCCCATGGCCACGAAGAAGGTGCATGCCATGGCTCCGCCGATCAGGATCTCGTCCACCTGCGGGAGCAGGTGTTCGATCACGTCGATCTTGCCCGAGATCTTGGCGCCGCCCAGCACAGCGACGAATGGGCGCTTCGGTTTCGAGAGCGCGCCACCGAGGTACTCCAGCTCCTTCGACATCAGCAGGCCGGCCACGGCGGGCTTCAGGTGGCTTGCCACGCCGGCTGTTGAGGCATGGGCGCGGTGCGCGGCGCCGAAGGCATCGTTGACGTAGAAATCGCCCAGGCGACCGAACGCGGCCGAGAGCTCCTCGTCGTTCTCCTCTTCGCCAGGATAGAACCGGGTGTTCTCTCCCAGCGCGATCTCGCCCCGCTTCAGCTGTTTCGTCTGGCGGGAGGCGACATCGGAGGCGGGATCATCGATGAACATGATGGGCCGTCCCATCAGCCGTTCCAGCTCCTGGGCTACCGGCTTGAGGGAGTATTTCGCTTCAGGCGCCCCGGAGGGCCGACCAAGGTGGGAAAGGAGGATCACCCGCGCGCCCTTCCCGCTCAGCCACCGGATGGTCGGGAGGCTGGCGGTGATGCGGGTGGTGTCGGCGACCTTGCCGTCTTTTAGCGGGACATTGAAGTCCACCCTCACGAGTGCCCGCTCCCCCTCGAGGGGCTGGCCCTCGAGAGACGTGAGGGTCCGCTTCACAGCGACTTGGCGATCAGGTCCATGAGATCGACGCAGCGGGCGGAATAGCCCATCTCGTTGTCATACCAGGACGACACGTGCACGAGCACCCCGTCGATAACGCTGGTGCTCAGCGCGTCAACCGTGCTCGAATGCGGATCCCCGTTGTAGTCGCTCGAGACGAGGGGCTCGTCGCTCACGGTGAGGACTCCCTTCAGCGGCCCGGCAGCGGCCTTCCTGAAGGCGTCGTTCACCTCCTTGGCGGTCGTTTTCTTCGTGACCGTGCAGGAGAGGTCCACCAGCGACACGTTGGGCGTCGGGACGCGGAGCGAGATGCCGTCGATTTTCCCCTTTCCTTCCGGCAGCGCGAGCGCGGTGGCCTTCGCGGCGCCGGTGGTGGTGGGAATGATGTTCAGGGCGCCAGCCCGGGCGCGCCGCAGGTCCTTGTGCGGCAGGTCCAGGATGCGCTGGTCGTTGGTGTAGGAGTGAATCGTCGTCATGAAGCCTCGCTCGAACCCGAAATTGTCGAGAATGACCTTCACCACCGGCACGAGGCAGTTGGTGG
>CAMDCH010000114.1:0-8185 GCA_945889655.1 bacterium HR33 | reverse complement strand
GAGAGCGAGGAACCGAAGTAGGCGGGCGGACGCACCAGCACCGCATCGCCCCCCTCCTCCGCGGCAACGCGGCACGCCTTGAGGGTTGCCCGGGTGGATTCCTTCCCTGCTCCCACCAGCAGCCACTTGTCCTCTGGCACGACGTCACGGAGCCAGCCGATGACGCTGTGATATTCGTCGTCGGAGAGGAGCGCCGACTCGCCGGTGGAGCCGATAGCCAGGATGCCGTCCACGCCCATGTCCAGGAGCGCGCGGGCATTATTTCGGAGGACGACCGGGGCAACCTCTCCGGTCGCCTCGTCGAAGGGCGTCGTGATCGGGACCAGCAAGCCGCGCGGTCGCTCTCTCATTGGGACATCATCCTGGTGAAACCTCCGCGGTGATACCTGAAGGTTTTTGACTGGCGGCGGCTTTTGGCACCGGCCGGGGGGCCCGGCGGGTCGTCTTGAGCTGCTGCTCGAAATCGGCGGGACTGCTGGCGGACGCGCGGGCGGCCTCCAGTGTGACCGTGCCCAGGTCGACCAGGTCCATGAGGTGCTGGTCGAAGGTCTGCGTGCCGAACTCGTCGCGCCCCGCGGCCAGGTAATCGCGAATCTCGGCCACCCGGTTCCGGTCGCGGATGAGGTCACGGATGGCGGGCGTCACGACCATGATCTCCAGCGCGGCCGCCCGGCCCTTGCCGTCAGCGCGGGGCAGGAGCTTCTGGGAGATCACGGCCCGCAACGAGTCCGCCAGCCGGGCCCGGGCGACCTCCTGCTCCTCGGGAGCAAACATGGCCACGAGCCGCGCGACCGTGGCGGTCGCGTCCGGCGTATGCAGGGTGGAGAGGAGAACATGCCCCGTCTCCGCCGCCACCATCGCGGTATCGATCGTTTCCGCATCACGCAGCTCGCCGATGAGCACCACGTCCGGGTCCTGGCGTAGCGCCGCCCGGAGGCCCATGGCGAAGCTGTCGGTATCTGCGCCGACTTCACGCTGCGTCACCGATCCCTGCAGGTCCCGGTGCAGGAACTCGATGGGGTTCTCGAGCGTGACGATGTGCTTGTTGGTCTGGGCGTTGATGTGGTTGAGAATCGCCGCCATTGTGGAGCTCTTGCCGCTGCCCGTGACCCCGGTGACCAGGATCATTCCCCGGTCGGCCTCGGCCACCGTCTCGAGGACCTTGGGCAGTTCCAGCTTGTCGATGCTGGGCACTTCGAACGGGATCACCCGCATGACGATCATGAACGACGAACGCTGCCGCAGGATGTTCACCCGGAACCGCCCGATACCCGGCGCGCCCCAGGAGCAGTCGTAGTCCTTGATCTGGTCGATGCGCGCGCGATCCGTCTCGTTGGGAATGAGCTTGAGCGCGATCGCCTTGGTCTGGTCCGGGGTCAGCCGCTGCTTGGTGAGGGGCTGGAGCTTGCCGTCGATACGCGCGCGAAAAACGTCGCCGGCCTTGATGTGCAGGTCCGACGCGCCACGCTCTACCGCCGCCTTGAAGATGCTTTCCATTGGATCAATAACCCGCTTCCTGGTCGACCAGGTTGCGCAACCGGCGCCCCGAAAGATAGCGGCGCACGTTGTCCACGATCAGGTCCGTTTCCCGGTCCCAGAACCGCTCGCTCACCGCGCTCACGTGCGGGCTCACCAGCACGCGGGGATGCGACCAGAGGGGGTGTTCCTCGTCCAGCGGCTCCTGGTCGAAGACGTCGAGCGCGCAGGCACCCACCTGCCCGCTCTCGAGATGCCGCAGCAGGGCCTCCTCGTCCAGCAGGGCCCCCCGCGAGACGTTGACGACCACGGCACCCCGCGGCAGCGCCCGCAACACGGCGTCATCAACCAGGTGGCGGGTCTGGCTGGTGTGGGGAGCGGCGATCACCAGCGCGTCCGACCAGCGGGCCAGTTTTCGGAGGTCTTTCGGTCCGCCGGCCCACTCTACGCCTGGCGGCAACCGCTGGCCAGCTCGCCTCCGCACGGCACGTACCTCCATGCCGAGTGCCGCGCACCGCCCGGCCACGGCCTCGCCGATGCCGCCCAGTCCCACGAGGCCGATGTGGGCCCCCGCGAATTCCTTCGTGACAATCGTGCGATCGGTGAACCGTGCCTTGACCCAATGATGGTCATGCTGGCCATGCACCATCGCGTGAAAACCGCGGAAGCAGAAGCCGAGGGCCGTGACAACCCAGTCGGCCATGGGCTCCGCGTGCACGGCGCGGGAGTTGGTGAACCTGGCGCGGGTGGCGGCCAGCTCCGGGGTGAGCGCGCTGCCCACGCCGGCCGCAGCGCTATGCGCCCACCGGAGCGTCCCCAGTCCCGCCCGCGCGATCTCGGGCGCGAGGCCGAAGCCCATGTAGACCTCGGCTCCCTTCATCGCCACGACGGCTTCCGCCGAGCCCCCACCACCATCGCCGTCGCTGCGGGCGACCTCCGTGATGTTCACCACCTTCCACCCGCGCCCAAACGCTTTGCTGATGGCACGGATGTCGGCCGGGCGCACGCTCCAGATGGGCCGGCTCGACGCCAGCTCCAGGACAGCCCGCCTCAGCGCGTCAGTCCTCGATGGATAGCGAGTAGGCGCCGGAAGCGCGCAGCAGGGAGAGCTTGGCCTTGTCCTGCGCGCCCTTGGTCCCGCGGAGGGTGACGCCGATGACGATCTTGTCGCCGACCAGCTCAGTGCGAAGATCCTCGATGTCCACGCCCGCAGCCCGCAACAGCCGCTCGACCTCTTCCACGCGCTTCGGGTCAGCTTCCACCTGGACGGTGACCCGGGTGGCCTCGGCACGCAGCTTGATCTGCTGTTCCACCCAGCCCATGACCCGCAGCACCCCGATCACGATGAGAGTCGCGCCACCAGCGAGATAGACCTCTTTCGCACCAACGGCCGTGCCGATGGCTGCCACCAGCCAGATCGTGGCCGCGCTCGTGAGACCTGTGACGTTGCCCTTGCCATGCAGGATGGTTCCCGCGCCAAGGAAGCCGACACCGGTCACGATTTGCCCGGCAACGCGACTCGTGTCCGCTGAGCTGCCCGCCATGACCATCGAAAGCTGCGTGAAGAGCGTCGCCCCCAAGCAGATCAGGATGTTGGTGCGGAGTCCGGCCGCCTTCCCCTTCAGCTCGCGCTCCACGCCGATCGCCCCGCCGAGGAGCACGGCCATCGCGAGGCCGGACAGCTCCTCGAGATGCAGGTTGCGTACGATGTCCGCCCAGCCGGGCATCAGTCGCTCACCGCTGGAGAAAGAAAGCCCATGCGCTCGCGGACCTCGCGGATCGTGGTCCGCGCTACCGCGCGCGCGCGATCGGCGCCGTGACGCAGGATTTCGCGAAGACGCGAGGGTTCGGCCTTGAGCTCTTTCGCCCGTTCGCGCATAGGCGCAAACGTGGCGGCGATGTTTTCCGAAAGAACTTTCTTGCAGTCGATGCAGCCCCAGCCCGCCGTCCGGCACTTCATAGCCACCTCGTCGACCGTGCCTGGGGGCGAGAAGTACTTGTGTAGCGTAAAGACATTGCACTTGTCCGGATCACCCGGATCGGTCCTGGTGACTCGCGCCGGGTCGGTCTTGGCCGGGCGGAGCAGCTCCCAGATGCGCGCGGGCTCGTCCAGCAGCCCGATGGTGTTGCCAAGGCTCTTGGACATCTTCGCCTGGCCGTCGAGGCCAATGATGCGGCGCGCCTTCCCGACGAGGGCCTGCGGCTCCGGGAAATACTCGCCGAACCTGGCGTTGAACTTCCGCGCGATCTCCCGCATCAGCTCCACGTGCTGGATCTGGTCCTCGCCCACGGGGACGGTGTCCGCGCGGTACAGCATCACGTCCGCCGCCTGGAGCACGGGATAGTTCAACAGGCCTGCGAGAATGCTTTCCTGGTGCTGAGACTTGTCCTTAAATTGGGTCATCCGTTCGAGCTCGCCGAGCGGCGTGATGGTATTGAAGAGCCAGGCCAGCTCGGTGTGCTCGGATACGTGGGACTGGACGAACAGGATGGACCGCTCAGGATCGATGCCGGCGGCGAGCAATCCAACGGCCATCTCGAGCGTCCGGCGCTCGAGACCCTTGGGATCGTAATCCTGGGTTATCGCGTGATAGTCCACTATGCAAATGAAGGACTCGTGCTTCTCCTGGAGCTGCACCCAATTCTGGACGGCCCCCAGGTAGTTGCCGATGTGGAGCTCGCCGGAAGGCTGAATCCCGGAAAAGATGCGGGTCATGGTCTCAAGTGTATGAGACCTCAGAAAGGGCCGCAAGGTGCGGAAAAATCAGGACTTAGTGCATGTTGCCATTGCCGCAGCCGAGCGTGGCGCCGCCTTCATCCGGGAGGCTCCCCGCCCGGCGAACCCGGGAGACTGGGGCCGAAAGGCTCAGCACGACTTCGTCTCGGCGGTCGACCGCGAGGCGGAGCGCCGGATCGCCGACGCCCTGCTGGCGGAAGTGCCAGACTCGGTGGTCGTGGGCGAGGAGTTGAGCCCCGAGATCGCCGAGGGAGGCCTCGTATGGGTAGTGGACCCGCTGGACGGTACCACCAACTACCTCCACGCCTACCCGCAGTACGCGGTCAGCATCGGTGCGCTGGTGGATGGTGAGCTGGCCGTGGGCGTGATCGCCGACGTTACCCGCGACTGCGTGTATCACGCTGCCGCCGGCGCGGGGGCCTGGTGCGGTGAACAGCGCCTCCACGTGTCTCCCAACGGGGACCCTGATACTTCGCTGATCGGGACCGGGTTTCCGTTCCGGACGCCCCACGAAATGCCCAGGTACCTGCGGCAGTTCGCGGCGGTCACGAAGGCCGTGAGCGGCATCCGGCGCGCAGGCGCGGCCTCGCTCGACCTGGTGGACGTCGCCCTGGGACGGTTCGAGGGGTTCTGGGAGCTCTCGCTCGCGCCGTGGGATATGGCGGCCGGCACGCTGATCATCCGGGAGGCAGGTGGCATAGTGACTGATCTCCAGGGTTCTCCCAACATCGTGAAACACGGATCCATCGTCGCCGGAAATCCGGTGATCCAGCCCTGGCTCCTTCGACTCGTCAACGAGTGCTAGCGATGGCCCCACTGATCGAGTGCGTACCCAACTTCAGCGAAGGCCGCGATCCTGCCGTACTCGGCCGGATCGAGGCGGCGATCGTGGGCGTTCCCGGGGTGACGCTGCTGGACATCCAGTCCGACACGGCACACCACCGGTCAGTCTTCACGTTCGTTGGCGCCCCCGACGCCGTCGTCGAGGCGGCTTTCCAGTCGGCGCGGGTCGCGCGGGAAGTGATCGACCTGACGCGGCACAAGGGCGAGCACCCGCGCATGGGCGCCACCGACGTGATCCCCTTCATCCCGGTCGAAGGGGTCTCGATGGATGACTGCGTCGCGCTCGCCAGGAAGCTCGGGGAGCGGATCGGGCGGGAGCTCGACATCCCGGTGTACCTCTACGCCCGTGCGGCCTCGCGGCCTGCGCGCGAGCGACTCCCCGATGTGCGAAAGGGGGAGTTCGAGGGACTCCGCGAGGCCATCGGACTCGACCCCGAGAAGGACCCGGACTTCGGTCCGCGGCGGATTCACCCCACGGCGGGCGCCACGGCCGTGGGCGCTCGCCCGTTCCTCGTGGCGTACAACATCTACTTGCAGACGCCTGACGTGGCGGTCGCGCTCGACATCTCGAAGAAAATCCGCACCTCGAGCGGCGGCCTGCCCGGGGTACAGGCCAAGGGCTTTTTCGTGGATGGGCTCGCGCAGGTGTCCATGAACTTGCTCGATATCGACGTCACGCCACCGATCAAGGTCTACGAGGTGGTTCGCGCCGAGGCGGCCGCGCGCGGCATCGAGATCGCGCGCAGCGAGATCATCGGCCTGATACCGGAGCGCGCGATCCTCAGCGCCGGCGCCGCCGCCATCAGGCTTCAGGACGCGCCCGAAGCTCATCTCCTCGAGACCAAGGTGCGCGCCAGCCTCGGTCCCACGATGGATTCGTGGATCGACCAGCTTGCTTCCGTGAACCCCACCCCGGGCGGCGGCAGCGCTGCCGCGCACGCGGGCGCGCTGGCGGGGGCGCTGGTGGCCATGGTCGGACGCCTGACTGCCGGGAAGAAGGCCTACGCCCACGTGGATGCGGAATTCCGCGAGCTCACGGGGCGGGCGGACGCGCTCCGCGCCGAGCTGCGGCGGCTGGTAGACGTGGACGCGGCTGCGTTCGACCGCGTCAGCGCGGCCTACAAGCTTCCGAAGAACACGGAACCGGAGAAGGCAGCCCGCGTCGCGGCCATCGATGCCGCGCTGCTGGGGGCGGCGGTCGTTCCGTGCGGGGTTTGCCGGGCTGCCGCAGAAGTTGCTGGGCTCGCCCGCCGAGCAGCGCAGGCGGGAAACAAGAACACGGTCAGTGATGCGGCGGTCGCGGCGGCGCTCGCGCTCGCCGCTGCGCGCGGCGCGGCCTATAACGTGGGTATCAACGTGGCAGGGCTGTCACAGCCGGAGATGGGAACGAAGGTGATGGCGGAAACCCGTGACTATCTGCAACAGGCGGAATCAGCGGCGGGTGCGGCGCATGAGGCCGCGCTCCCGCGAATCACCCACCAATAGTCAGTGCTTTGTCCAGATCAGCAGCACGCCGCAGGTCGAATTGGTGCCGCCGTATTGCAGTGGTATTTGGGAGGGGCCGATGTAGACCTCGATCGCGAGAATGTCGTTGGGTTGAAGTGACCACATCATGTCGGCTCCACCCTCCACACCATCAATGAAGATCCGCCCCGCCCCCGGAATGTCACCGTTCTCCTGCAACGTTCTGCATCCACGAAGCTGCGGCGCGTTCTTATATATCGAGACGCCGGGGATTCCGATGAGAATGTCCGTCGCCAATTTGGCCTTGGTAGCCTTTCGCTCGACTATGGCCGGATCCAGGAACGTCCCGCGCTCCGATTCCTTCCGCCGGTAGAACCCGTGGTTCGTCAGGAACGTCTTCTGGGCTGCCGCGGCCTCCACTTCGATCCCGGATAACTCCACCGGGACGGCGGCCAGCCGCAGCTCGACCTTCGTCTCGCCACTGCCCTCCACGCTTACCGTGGGAAACACTCGCGGCCGGTACCCGATGAGCGTCGCACGGATGCGGTAGGTCCCTGGCGCCGCTCGGCGAAGCGTGAAGTTCCCTTTTCGATCAGTGGTCGCGCGGGCCACCACCTGGGTATCAGCCAGCAATTCGATGGTACTCTGCGGGAGCGGCTGCGACGTCGCCGAGTCCAGGACGGTGCCGCGAATAGTCTGGGCCCCAGCCGGAATGGTGATTCCGGACAGGAGTATTAGCACCATCGTGACGAGCTTGATCCTCACCCCGTGAAGTTGCTGTCGGGGGTGGGTATACGGAAGGAAGCGCTAGACCTGCACCGGCACGTGGACCATCGTGAGGATGCGGGGACCGCCCGGTTCGATCGCCACGGTGTGTTCGAAGTGGGCTGACAGGGAGCCGTCCACCGTCACCACGGTCCACCTGTCCGCGAGCGTCTTGATGTCGGGGCGGCCCATGTTCACCATCGGCTCGATGGCGATGGTCATGCCCTCTACGAGGCGCGGACCACGCTTGGGCTTCCCGAAGTTGGGCACCTGCGGCTCCTCGTGGAAGCTGGTCCCGATGCCGTGCCCCACGAGCTCGCGCACTACGCTGAAACCCGCCGCCTCCGCCACCTTCTGGACCGCATGCCCGATATCCCCCACGTGGTTGCCGATCACGGCCTGTTTCACCCCCGCGTCCAGCGCCTCGCGGGTCACACGCATCAGACGCTCGGCGTCCTCGCCGGCTTCGCCGACTGAGGTGGTGATCGCCGAATCACCGTGAAGACCGTCCACGCAAACACCGCAATCCACACTCACGATGTCGCCATCCCTGAGGATGCGGCGACGCGAGGGAATACCGTGCACGATCTCGGAGTTGATGGAGGTGCAGAGCGACGCGGGAAAATCGTAGAGACCCTTGAACGACGGGCGGGCGCCGGGGTGGCTCCGTATGAATTCCTCGGCGAGCTCGTCCAGCTCGCCCGTGCTCACGCCGGGCGCGGCGCGCGACGCGACGAGCGCAAGCGTCTCGGCGACGATGCGCCCTGCCTCCGCCATCGATTCGATTTCTCGCGCCGACTTGATCGTGATCACTTCCCCACCGCCTTCTGCACCCGGGTCGCGATTTCGTCCACGGCTCCCAGGCCCGGTATATTGGAAAGCTTGCTCCGGTAGTAATCC
>CAMDCH010000113.1:0-8194 GCA_945889655.1 bacterium HR33 | reverse complement strand
CGTTGAACAACGGGATGGACAGCTTCACCTGCGCATCCCAGTTGCGGCGGAACCCGGAGCTGAAGTCGAAGACCGAACCAGGGAAAGCCTGCTCCGAGAACGTCGACTGCACCGACAGGCTGGGCCACCAGTCGGCCTTGGTGGCGCGCAGCAGCTGCTGGCGGACGGTCACGCTCGCCTCCGCGGCGGCCAGGGCCGGCCGGTCGCCGGCCGGCACGATCTGGTCCATCGCCAGCGTGGGAATCATTCCGTCCGGCGGATTCAGCGGCGTGGACAGCTCGAGCGGCTGCTCCGCGGGGACGTTGACCAGCCGCTTGAGCTCCAGCAGTGCCACGTCGAGATCGCCCTGCGCCTGCACCACCACCGGTTCCTGGTTCGCCGCATCCACCTGCGCACGAAGCAGGTCGTACTCCGCCCGGGTTCCGGCCTTCTGGAAGAGCTGCACCTGCCGGAGGGACGCGCGCGCCTCGGTGAGTCCCGAGGCTGCCACTTCGAGCACCCGCTGCCGGTACTGCGCCTGGAGATACGCGCGCTTCACCCGGAAGGCGACGTCAGCGGCGGTTTCGTGCTGCTGGTACTCGGACCCGTTGCGGAAGGCCTTCGCCGCCTTGAGTCCTGCGCCCACCTTGCCGGCGGAAAAGAGCACCTGGCTCGCGGTCACCGAGAGGTTCCACGAGTTCGCGGCGCCGAACGGCGAGTTCTTGAATGCGTCAGCGATGCCGCTGGTGTCGCCGGCGCCGCCAAGACCCTGGAAGATCGAGGCGAACTGGCGCGAGTAGGTCACGCTCCCGTTCACCTGGGGCAGCGCACCCGAGAACGCCTCGCGGACCTGGCCCTGGGCATCACCCAGCTGCGCGCGGGCAGTCCGCATTTCCTCGCCTTCGTTGAGTGCGCGTTGCACCGCCGCTTCCAGCGTGAGGCTCACCGGAGCCGGCACGGCCGCCGGCTGCTGTGCCTGCGCGCCGGGCGCGAGGACCAGCGCGAGACCAATCAGCGTCATGACCTTTTTCAGCGAAATCACGTTTCTCATCAGCGGCTCTCCAGTCCCTGGATCACGATGTTCAGCCGGGTGCGGAGTTCTTCCTGCAGCGCGAACGGCTTGCGCTCGGCGGCGGCCCATCGCATCAGCGTGTCGTGGTACACGGCGCCGAGGATCTCATGCGCCCGGCTCGGGGTGACGTCACGGCGGACTTCTCCGTTGTCCTGCATGTGCTCCATCAGACGGACGCCGAGGGCATCCCAGCGCTGGCACATGTCGTCGCAGTCGTCGGTGAACCGGCGGGCCGCTTCGGTAACGATGTGGTGCGCGAGCTGCGGATCCTCTTCATAGAAGCCTGCGAAGTCGACGAACAGGTCCCGGATGCGGTCGAGCAAGGGCCCCTTCGAGCCGATGATGGCACCCGCCTTCGCCTCCGCTTCTTCAATCCAGATCTCGGACAGGAATCCCAGGACCGCTTCCTTGCGCGGGAAGTAGTTGAAGAATGTCCCCTTGGCGACGTCCGCCTTTTCGGCGATTTCATCGATGGTGGTCGCCTCGAAACCCTTGTCCCGGAAGAGCTTGCAGGCAGCCTTGAAAATGCGCTCCCTGGTCTCTTCCTTCTTCCGTTCCCGCCGCGAAAGCTCAAGCTCTGTCATGACTTACACCTCTTCTGCGTTGGTGCGTTCAATCTTGTAACGACAACAAGTATGACCGGAGTCATTTTTGGAGGGCGGACATTAATGGGGTTACTACAGATGGGCAAGTGGGGGGAAACCTGAGACGGTTAGACGGTTGGACGGTTAGACGGTTGGTGTGGGACAGGCAGAAAAAAGAACGGGGACTCATTCGAGCCCCCATTCAACCGTCTAACCGCCCAACCGTCTAACCGTCTAATCCCGGGCTGGTGCTCCTCGCCCTGCATTCCCACCCGCCACCGCCGTCGCCTCCACAGAAATCAGGAGCCCCTCCTTATAGAGCGACTGCACGCCAAGTACTGTAAGCGCCGGCGGGTTGCCAGTGGGGAAATACTGCGCGCCCACTTCGCGGATCAGGGCGAGGTCCTGCGGCTTGTAATTGACGATGTAGACCGTGAGTCGCACGACATCGAAGGGTCGCGCGCGGGCGGCCTGGAGCACCGTGGTCAGGTTGGCAAACGCCTTCACCGCCTGGGCACGGAGATCCCCGTCCCCAACCAGGTTGCCGTCGGCATCGAGGGCGACCTGGCCCGCGACATAGATCGTCTGGCCCACGCGAACCGCCGGAGACGTTCCACCGGGGCTGGTGACCGCGGCGGACACCGGCGACTTCTCCTCGACCCGGGCGGGGCCACCGGCGCCACCAAACATCGGGTTCCAGCGCTGGTCACGCTTCTGGCGTTCCTCGACCAGGTCTTCCTGTTCCTTCTTCCATTTCTTGTAAAGCTTGGCCTGATCGCTGCTGATGATCTTGAAGGCGATGTTCTCCTCCCACTTGGCCTGCCGGTCTTTCAAGGTCTTGGAGACCTTGGTCGCCCGCTCGGCGTAGAACATCGCCGCCGCACGGTCGCCGGCCGAGAGCTTGTCGCCCATGATGTCGAGCTGCTCGTTTACACTGTCCCGCGCCGTCTTGGTGGACACCATGAACGAGTCATAGGCCACCGCCCAGCGTTTCGCCTGGTCACCGTTGAGCGTGAGCACCTTCGCCGCACCGGCCGAATCCAGCGGGCCGTCCAGCTCCAGACCGGGCAGGTTCGGCGGCTCGAACCGCGGACCGGATCCCAATTGCGGCTGCCCGGGCATGCCGCCGCCGAACCCACCACCGCCACGCTGGGCGTACCCCACCGTAGGGGCCGCAAGGATCAATCCGAAAACCACCGCGCTGCCGAGCTTCATTGGTACGCCTCCCAGGGCTGCCTTGGAACGACCTGATGTCCCTAACACTAATCGCACGTCCACTCCCATCTAAGACCCGCGTACCGGTGCCGACCCTTAGCCACCCCGCTTACCTTTGAGAAAACTTTTCCGGGTGGAACGGTGAACATCCTGGTCGGCACATCGGGTTTTTCGTACAAGGAATGGAAGGGACGCTTCTATCCAGAGAAGCTCCCGGCCGACCAGATGCTTGGGTACTACTCGGCGCGGTTCCCGACGGTCGAGATGAACAACACGTTCTACCGCATGCCCACGGAGAAGGTCCTGCTGGACTGGGCGGCGGAAGTGCCCGAGAGCTTCGTGTTTGCCGTCAAGGCACCGCAGCGCATCACGCACATCCAGCGCCTGAAGGAGGCCGGGGAGGAGACCGACTACTTCCTGAGGACGGTCAACGTCCTCGGGGCGCGCCTGGGTCCCACGCTCTTCCAACTCCCGCCCAACATGAAGAAGGATTTCGGGCGGCTACAAGGCTTCCTGGAGCTGCTGCCCGACCGCTGGAAGGCGGCGTTCGAATTCCGCAATGCGAGCTGGTACACGGACGACGTCTTCGAGGCCCTGCGCGCCCGCGACTTTGCGCTGGCGGTGGCGGATACGGGCGAAGAGGGCGACGCGCCTTTCGTGGCGACCGCCTCGTGGGGTTACCTCAAGCTGCGGCGGGTGGAGTACGAGGCGTCGCGGCTGGAAAAGTGGGCGCACGACGTTAAGGAACAGGCCTGGACCGACGCGTACGTCTACTTCAAGCACGAAGACGAGGCGACAGGGCCGAGGCTGGCGGCGGAGTTCGCGAGCCGGGTAGCCGGGTGGGCGGGTGGACAACACTACTACCCGCCTGCCCGCCAACCCGCCTACCCGCCCATAGCGACGAGCTTGCTCCACTGCTCCTCGCTCGCCGGCACGACCGACAGGCGACCCATGCGGACCAGTCCCAAATCCATGAACGCGGAGTCGGCCTTGATGGCCGGCAGCCCCACGGGCTTCGGCAGCTTCTTCCCGGCACGCAGGTTCACCACCATCAGCTTGCCGCCTTTCGCCTTGGGATCGGGATAGCCGGCTGACGTGGTTTCCGCGTGACCGATGATCGCCTTCTCGTCACCCGTGTGATAAATGAGGATGCGGTCGCCCGGCTGCATCTCACCCAGGTACTTGATGGCGAGCGGGTTCTTCACGCCATCCCAGACGGCGTTGCCTTCCCGCGTGAGGTCATCGAAGCTGTAGGTTGACGGTTCCGTCTTCAGAATCCAGTGACGCATTGCCCCTCCCCTTGAGTCCTACCAGTGCCTGCGACCAGTCCGCGATGACGTCCGCGATGTCGTCCATGACCTGGGTATCCGTGCGGCCCGACCGTTTCAGCACCTTGAACGAATGATCTCCGCCTTCGACGACATGCAGCGTGGCCTGGTCGCCCAGACGGTCCGTGACGGACCGGATGAGGCCGAGGTCGGCGAGCGTGTCACGCGTGCCCTGGAGAAAGAGCATCGGCATCGGGACGCGGTCGAGATGATCGGCGCGCGTGATGGAGGGTTTCTTCGGCGGGTGCAGCGGGAATCCCAGGAATGCCAGGCCGCGCACGCCGGGAAGAAAATGATGGACCGCGGCATGCGATGTCATCCGTCCCCCGAACGATTTCCCGCCCGCGATGATGGGCAGGTGCGGGAGCGCGGTGCCGGCAGTCTGGACGGCGGCGACGATGGTCGCCTCCGCCACGGGCGTCGCATCGGGGCGGCCGGTGCCCGCCTGCATGTATGGAAACTGGAAGCGAAACGTGGCCACATGCCGATCGGCGAGCCGCCCGGAAATATCCTCGAGAAACGCGTGGCGCATCCCCGCTCCCGCCCCGTGGGCGAGCACGAAGAGAAGCCGGGACTCTTCGGGCACGGTCAGGATGGCAGAAACGCGGGCGACGCTCAGGCCGATGGGGAAATCCAGATCGCGGCGGTCGACCGTCATTTCCCCGCCTTCTCGTAGCGCTTGGCGAGACGGCCGAGGACGGAATGCAGGTCCGGCTCGACTTCCAGCACCTCGATGGCGGGATCGGTCTTCAGTTTCTTCATGCGTGCAATCGCATTCTTGATGGTGAACTGTCGCGGCGACAGCTTCGCGCCGACCTCGGACCACTTGAGCGGCATCGAGATCGGCGCGCCCGGCAGCGGACGGACGGAATATGCCGAGACGATCAGGCGGCCGTGCCCGTTCTGCACGTAGTCAAGATAGACCTTCCCCTCGCGCCGGCTGGGCGAGCGCGTCAGAGTCGCGATGTCCTTGTGCTCGCTCACCACCACCTGGGAGACCAGCTGACCGATGGTCCGGCACTGCTCGTACGTCACCTGGCGGCCCAGTGGCAGAAGCACGTGGAGACCCGACGAGCCCGTGGTCTTCACGAATGCATCCAGCCCGATATCCTTGCACACGTCGCGGGTCGTCTTCGCGAGTGTCACGACGTCCCCGAACGGCGCTTCCTTGGGATCGATGTCGATCACGCACCAGTCCGGGGTTTCGAGTGACCCCAGCCGGCTGGCCCAGATGTGAATGGGAATCGTGCCCATGTTCGCGACGTAGAGCAGCGCCTCGAGCGAATCGCAGACGAAGTAGGAAATGTCCCGTTGGGTGTCTTCGCTCCAGATCTTCTCGCGCCGGAACCAGTCGGGCGCAAAGCCGGGCGCGTCCTTCTGGAAAAAGTTCTTTCCCGTGATGCCGTCGGGAAACCGGGTCATCACCAGCGGCCGCTCTTCCAGCCACTTCAGCAGCCAGGGCGAGATCGCGCGGTAGTACTCGATGAGATTGCCCTTGGTATAGCCCTCGTCCGGCCAATAGATCTTTTCAAGGTTTGAGAACTTGATCTCTCGTGGGGCAGGTTGTGGGTTGTGGGTTGCGGGGGTTTGTTCGGAAGCCTTCGGCCTTGCGCCCCCCGCCACCCGCAACCCGTCACCCGTTCCCCGTCGAAGGCATTCCTCGGGACGCTTGTCGTCGCGGAAGCGGACGAAGACGGGCTGGCGGAGCAGGCCGTCGCTGGTGCGTTCGCGGTACCGGACCTCCGCCACGAGCTTCGGCTCGACCCACTTCGTTCCTGCTTCTTTCGGGATCGGCCCGACGCACGGCGGGTCCGGACGGGCAGTCTTCTCGAACTCGGCCATCGTCTCGCCGATCTGCTTCGCGGTGAAGCCGCTTCCCGCGCGACCGGAGTAGGTCAGCTCACCATCCACGTACTCGGCCAGGTGAATCGCGCCGAACCCGGCGCGCTTTCCCTTCGGCTCACTGTAGCCCACGACGACGAAGTCATCGGTCTTGTCCGCGCGCACCTTTATCCAGCTCGACGAGCGGCCGGCTTTGTACGGGGCTGCGGCATCCTTACCGACCATTCCCTCCAGGTTGAGCTTCATCAGCTCGCCGAAGAAGGTTTCGCCCTGCTCCTCGATGTGGTCGGTGTAGCGGAGCACGCCGGCCTCCGGCAGCATCTCTTTCAGAAGCTGCTTGCGAACGAGCAACGGCAGACCGCGGAGGTCGAAGCCTTCGCAGGCCAGCAGGTCGAACGCGAAGAAGGTCGCCGGGTGGTCGATGGCGGCCACGCGGACCTCACCGGGACGCGTGAGCTTGGCCCGCTGCTGCAGGCGGCCGAAGCTGGGGCGGCCGTCCACGTCCACCACCACGACCTCACCATCCAGGATCACGCCGTCGAAGGGCAGCGCCTGCACCGCCCGCGCGACATCCGGGAACGTGACCGTCATGTCGTTGCCATTGCGGCTCAGCAGTCTCGCGTCGCCACGTTCGCGCGCCGCCAGCAAGCGATAGCCGTCGTACTTCAGCTCGAAAATCCAGCCCTTCCGCGAGAACGGCTCGTCGCGCGTCTCGGCCAGCATCAGCTCCACGTCCTTCACGCGCAGCTCGCGCTTCGGCGCCTTGACCGCTTCCAGTTTCGCGCGGAGCTCGGCGCCGGGCCGCTTGCCCTCCTTCAGCTCTTCGACCGTGAGCCCCGAGAGCACGGAATCCTGGGGAAACCGCTCACCGTCACCGGAGGTGGCGTACTGGTCCCGCTCCTTGATGAGAAGCCAGTCCTTCTGCCCCTTCTTGATCTTCACCATCGTCCAGCGGCCGTGGAGCTTGTGGCCCTCGAGCAGGAACAGCAGCTTGCCTTTCTTCAGGCCTTCGAGCGGATCCTCGAGCGGCGTCCAGCGGCCGCGATCCCACACGATCACCGCGCCGGCGCCGTAGTTCCCCTCGGGGATCATGCCCTCGAAGTCGCCGTACTCCAGCGGGTGGTCTTCAACGTGGACCGCGAGCCGCTTGTCCGCCGGGTTGTACGACGGCCCGCGCGGCACCGCCCAGGAGCGCAGCACGCCTTCCATCTCCAGGCGGAGATCGTAGTGCAGGCGACGGGCGGCGTGCTTGTGCACCACGTACCGGAAGCCCTGTTCGGGCTCGACCACACCGAACGGCTCGGGCGTGCGCTCGGCCGAGCGCTTGGCGCGATAGGTAGTGAGGTGGTCGGCGGGGGTGTTTGGCCGGGCGGGGCTCATGACTTGATTCTAATCAGACGGTTAGACGGTTAGACGGTTGGACGGTTTGAAAACGCTTGGCGCGACAACTCGGCTCACCCCGTGCCGGGCAACCGTCTAACCGTCTAGCCGTCTAACCGTCTAACCGTCTAACCGTCTAACCGTCTAACCGTCTAACTTACGGAAGACAAGCACACCACCGGAGCTTCTATGCCCGCCCGTCCATTGACGTCCGCAACCGTTTCGTTCGGCCTCGTCTCCGTTCCCGTGCAGCTTTATGCGGCGGGAGAGAGCCAGGGATCCATTTCCTTCAACTGGCTGGATAAGAGGGACGGCCGGCGGGTCAAGCAGCACTATACGACACTGGAGGGGGAGAAGGTCGAAAAGGACCAGATGATCAAGGGGTATGAATTCGAAAAGGGAAAGTACGTCCAGTTCACGACCGAAGAGATCAAGAACCTGGAAGAGAAGAAGACTGGCGCAATCCTCATCGAAGAGTTTGTTCCGATCTCCAAGATCGACCGCACTTACACCGATCGTGCCTACTTCCTTGGCCCGGACAAGGGTGGAGACCGCGCCTACCACCTGCTCGCCGAGGCGTTACGCGAAACGGGCCTGGCCGCTTTAGGCCAGTACGCCGCGCGCGGCAAGCAATACCTCATCCTCGTCAGGCCGCTCGAAGACGGACTCGTAATGGAACAACTCCACTACGCCAACGAGGTACGATCCATCAAGGACGTCCCGCTGGGCGAGAAGAACGTGAAGGAAACTGAGCTTAAGCTCGCCAAGCAGCTCATTGGGCAGTCCACCGTGGA
>CAMDCH010000112.1:0-8212 GCA_945889655.1 bacterium HR33 | reverse complement strand
CAAGGTACCGTCGCATTTCCCCAACTACCCGGCTGGCACGTGGGGTCCTGCGATCGCGGATGAATTTGTCGCCAAGATGGGAGCCAAGTGGAGACAGCCATAGGCGGGTCGGCGGGCAGGCGGGTTGGCGGGTATGCGGGTAGGCGGGTGGGCATGAACACGCTTCTACCCGCCAACCCGTCTACCCGCTTCCCTACTCTGACCGTAATACCGCATTTGGATCGACTCTCGCTCCACGCCAGGCTGGTATGGCGCTCGCGACGGTAGCGACGAGGATGAGGAGACCCGCCACTGCGCCGAACACCGATGGGTCACGCGCCGACTGATTGAAGAGCAGGGGGGCGATCCACCTGGCGCCCGCCACCGCGACGAGCCCCCCAGCCAGCACGCCGAATACCGCCAACCGAACGCCCCTGCCGACCACCAGCCTCGTGACGTCACCTGCTGCCGCGCCGAGCGCCACGCGGACCGCCAGCTCCTGCCGGCGCTGGGCGACTTCGTAGGCGATCACGCTGTAGAGGCCCACGGCGGTCAGGACCAGCGCGAGCACGCCAAAAGCCGTGAACACCGTCGCGCCCATCTCCCAGGAACGTGTCTCTCCTTCGACGACCGCGCCGAGTCTCTTCACCGTCACATATGCTGAGCCTGGCATTTCGGCCTGGAGCCGGCGGCGAAGTGGTTCGATGACCTGGTACGCGTCGCTGGCGGCCCGCGCAAACAATCCGCCATCCTGCGGACGGATCAGCGTTGCCGGAAGGTAGTAGTAAAAGAGCCGGCTCTCGGGTCCCAGGCTGCGGCTATGGATGTCCTCGGCGATGCCCACGACCTCGGTGCAGGGCTGCGTTTCCGGCGGGATCCCGATTCTTACACACTTGCCGAGCGGGTCATCGCCGGGCCACAGGACGGCGCCCATGGAAGCGCCGACCACCATCACCCGTCTCGACCCGGTCAGGTCGTCGGGCTGGATCCCCTGTCCCCGGAGGATGGTCGTCCCCATGGTCGCGAAATAGTCGGGCGAGACCGCATTCAAGTTGAACTGCCCGAGTTTCGAGGTCGAGTCGATCCCTTCGACTGCGATCGGCCAGCTCGACTCCCCGGCAAACGGCACGGCGAACTGAAGGGTCGCGTGGCTGATTCCCGGGACGGTTCCCGCGGCCGCCAGCAGTCGCTGGCGGAGGGCCAGTGTTCCAGCGCTGTCGAGGTTCACATCCCGCATCGCCATCTCGATCACCAGCACCGAGTCGGCGTCAAAGCCGAGCCGCACGTCCCGGACATGCCGGAGGCTCCGCACGAAAAGCCCGGCACCAACCAGGAGCGCCAGTGAGAGCGCGGCCTGCACGACTACCAGGGCGGTGCGGGTGCGCGACCGGTGCTGACCGGACCGGGCGCCCGACTTGAGGTCGTCCGTGATCGTGAGGCGCCGGGCCTGCCATGCCGGGAGCACGCCCGTGGAGAGGCCCAGGGCGAGCGTAACCGCAGCAGTGAATGCCAGCGTCCGCAGATCGGTGGCGATGGGTGGCAGCTCGGTTCCCGGGAAGAAGGCCGTTCCGAGCAGGCTGCTCAGACCCACCGCGACTCCGATCCCGAGAACCCCTCCTGCGACCGCGAGCAGCACGCTTTCGGTCATGATATGCGAGAGCAGTCGCCGTTGACTCACACCGAGGGCCAGGCGGACGGCCACTTCGCGCCGTCGCGCGAGCCCCCGGGCCAGGAGGAGGCTTGCGACGTTGGCACAGGCAATGAGTAGCACGATGGCGGCGACGCCGGTCAGCCAGGACGCGACGCGCGCCACTCCGGACCGCTCGGGCCCGCGTTCCCACTGGACGGGTCCAGCGAGCGCATGCGGCTTGAGGAGGGCAACGACGTCGTCTGAGCGACCCCGGGCGGCCCACTGGGAGCGGAAGCTCTGGATGAGCACGCGGGTCAGGTCGTCGCTCGCCGCGGCCACTGACACGCCCGCGCGCCGGCGGACCATCGTGAGGGCCCCGATCGCCGTGCCGTAGTTGGTTGCCCAGGTTCCATCGAAGGCACGACTGGCGGCGTAGGCCGAGAGCGGGATGAATACCACCGGCGGCCGTTCCCGCCAGAGCCCCACGAAGCGCGGTGGGGCGACGCCGATGATGGTATAGACCGCGGCGCCAATGTGGAGCGTCGAGCCAATCGCGTCGGCGCGTGAGGCATACCGGGTCTGCCACATCCGGTAGCTCAGCACCGCGACCGGCGCGGGCGACGGTGGGGCGTCTTCCGCCGCCGAGTAGTACCGGCCGGCGGCGGGTGGGGCATCGAAGAAATCGAAAAAAGACGCGCTGACCGCGGCCACGGGCATCTCGCGGGCATCCTGTCCGACGCCGATCGCAAGCTGGCTCACCCGGTAGCCGGCAATGCCCGAGAACTGCTTCACGCCTCGCACGAAGTCGCTGTAGATGGCGTATTGGCCGCCGGTCCCGAGGTCGACGCCGTCTCTCACCCGGTACATGTAGACCTGGTGCGCCGATGACGGGTCGCGCATCAGCGGTGGCGCGCGGAACATGAGGCGGTCCATCAGTGAAAACATCGCGGCGTTGGCCCCCACGCCGAGCGCGAACGTCAGCAACACGCCCGCGGTGAACGCGGGACTCTTCCGGAGCGCACGCAGGGTGGCGCGGGCATCCTGCAGGACCGCCTCGAGCGAAGGCCACAGCCACACGCCCCGTGATTCTTCCCGCGTCGTTGTCTCGTTGCCCATCGACCGGCGGGCGGCGGCGGCCGCGTCCGCTGGTGCCATGCCTTTCGCCACGAGGTCGGCGGCAATCCGGTCCCGGTGGAACGACATCTCCTCCTCGAGCGCCGCCTCCTGCGGGCCAAGCCTCAACCAGTGTGCGAGTCGCCGGAGAAGCCGCATCGCCGTGCCCCTAGGCGTTCGCCAGAACCAGCTGGATGGCGGCCACGATGCGCTCGAACTCGCGCCGCTCGGCCCCGAGCTGTTTCTGCCCGGCGGCGGTCAGCGTGTAGTACCGCGCGCGCCGGTTGTTCTCCGAGGAGCCCCATTCGGCACTGACGTAGCCGTCGAGCAGCAGGCGCTGGAGGGCAGGGTAGAGGGAGCTCTCACCGACCTGGAGCACGTCCCGCGAGAGCTGCTTCACCCGCTGGGCGATGCCGTAGCCGTGCAGCGGACCGCGGGTGAGGGTGCGCAGTACGAGGAGATCGAGCGTACCAGGCAGCAGGTCAGGCGGCATCTTCACGAGGGTCGTCCCATCGATAGGTGATGGGAGAAGATGGGAAAGGCCCGAGTAGTCGTCAAGTCCCATCGATAAACGAGGGGAAGCGGGAGGCGGGAAGCGGAAGGACCGTTGCGGGATTGAACGCTTCCCGCTTCCCCCTTCCCCTAGCTACAGCGTGGTTCGCTTGTGCGTTGCGGCACGTCCCAGCTTTCTCCGTTCGTCCCCGACCAGAAATTGATCTCGCATGCCTGTGCGTCGATCACCCTTTTCAGCCATTCGGTGGGGCCAGACTGGGTTTCGTCTCCCTGCTGGAACGTCCCGAAGTGCATCCCGAAGGCCGCGGTAACGCCGAGCATCTTGTACGCTTCGATCGCATCGCCGGCCGACATGTGCTGCGGGCCCATCGCCCGTACGGGGAGGCCGGGCCCGATAGGCAGGATGGCCAGCCGGAGCGGGGCAAAGCGCTCGCGGATGCTGACCAGGAATCCTCCCAGGCCGGTGTCGCCCGCGAAATAGATCCGGCCTGACGGTCCCGCTATCACGAAGCCGAGCCAGAGGGTGCGCCAACGGTCGGTGAACGAGCGCTGGGAGTAGTGCTGAGCGGGGACGCCGCTGATCCGTATCCCGGGTTTGACCTCCACCGTCTGCCACCAGTCCATGTCCCGCGCACCCTTGATGCCATTGCGTTCGAGGAAGGCGGCGTTGCCGAGCCCGACCAGGATCACCGGGTGAAACCGGCGGGACACGCGCCGCAGCGTGTGCAGGTCCATGTGGTCGTAGTGATTGTGGCTCACGAGCACGAGGTCGATGGGGGGGAGGCTGTCCCACTCGATCCCCGGTGGGCGATGCCGCAACGGGCCGAACGATGCGAGGGGGCTCGCGTGGCGCGACCAGATGGGGTCCGTGAGGATGTTGAGGCTGTCCATCTGGACGAGGACCGTGGCATGGTTGACGAGGGTTACCAGGACTCGGCCGTTACCCACGCGACTCGGCGGGACGCTTGGCGGCGTGTTCTCCCAGAATGCCCAGTTGGCCCGGCCTTCAGGCCGGTGCAGTTCCTGGATGATCCCCGCGCTGACCTGTTCGTCTGTATCGGGGCCGTAGTTGTGAAACCGCTCCCCGTCGAAGTGGTCCGTAATCGGGCCCCGGTAGCGCGGCGGGGCGAGGCTGGCGCACGCGGTAATTGTGGCGAGGAGGGCTAGGACGCAAACGCGGGACATCTACTTCATGAAAGCAGAAGGGTCGGTCAGGGACAATTGCTAATTCCCCGTACCGACCCTTCTTGGCAGCCTACCCGCCTACCCGCCTACCCGCCTACCCGCCTACCCGCTAGTTGCCTGCCGCTGCCACGGTTGGCGTCCCGCGCTGGACCAGCCCGCCTTCCTTCTTCAGGTACGCGTTCTCATCATGCTGAAGAGCGCCCTCGGGCAGGTAGTCCCACAGCGGCCCCAGATCCTTCTTGATCCGGTTCACGTAGAACTGCGGCAGCTCGTGGCTCTCACCCTCGAAGTACCGCCGCACCGGGATGTCGGTCTCCAGCATCTCCCGGATCTTCGTGTAGTACTTGATCCGGCCCCAGCCTTCGGACGATACCGCGCGGAGCACGTTCATCCAGCGCGGGATCGGAGTCTTGAGCGCCGCGAAGCGCCGGGCGATCGCTCGATACGAGAAGGTGTACTTGGTGACGTCCAGGATCCCGTCGTACATCTGGGTCCAGGTGTAGTTCTTCGGCTTCACGTTCATCGCGTGATGGTTGTTCAGGAAGTGGTGCGGGAAGGGAAGGACCCGGCCCACCTTCTGGTACTCGAGGTTGAGCGGCGCCGCTTGGCCGAACGCGGTCAGCAGCGAGTAACCGGGGAACGCGCCGGGCGAGAGGTCCACGAACTTCTTGGTCAGCTCCCACGGCTCCGGCCCCTCATCTCCGTCCAGGCCCATCACGAAGTTGGTCTGGATGTAGGGGATGTAGCGGAGAATCATGTTCACGTGCTCGGAGACGGTCTGCACCTTTTCCATCCCGTGCCGCTTGCCGGTCTTGGACTTGTTGCCCATGTCGTACCACGACTCGATGCCGGGCAGGATGGCCTTGAAGCCGTTCTTCTGAAGCCGCTTGAGATGCGGCTCGGCCAGCAGGGCCAGGCTGGTCTCGGCAATGTGGTCGACCTGGTCCGTGGTGCCGGACGCCTCGATGGCGTCCATATAGTCGTCGAAGCGGATGCCGAAGTTCGGATCGTGCCAGCCAATCCGGGGGCGCTCCATCTTCGTCTTGATGAACTTGAGATCCTCGGTGATCTGCTCGAAGCCGAGGGGCTGGTAGTCCACCGTGGAGTCGATGCAGAAACTGCAGGTGTAGGGGCAGCCGAGCGAGCCGATCATTGGGACGATCTTCACACTGATTGGAATCTTGGCCAGCGTGTGCTCCTGGAACTTCCACCGCTCGCGCACGCCGGGCAGGCTCTCCGGCTGCTTGGCGGTGGCCAGGTAGCGGCCATACGGCCGGTGCTGCTCGGCCTCGCGCAGGATTTCCACGATGATACTCTTGTCGGCGAAGCCGGCGACGTAGTCGAAGTATTTGCGCGAGTCTTCAGGGTAGCAGCGCGCGTGCGGGCCGCCGAGGACCGTGATGGCTCCCCGCTTCCGGAACATGTTGCTCAACGCGTAGGAAAGCTGGGCTGCTTGTGAGAAGGCGCTGATGAAGACCATGTCGAGATCATGGGGTAGCTCGCTGGTCAGGTCTTCCGCGCCCGTATAACAGATGAACTGGACGTGGTGACCCTCTTCCTCGCACCAGACCGAGATGATCTGGGGCATGATGCTCGCGAGGTTGGCGTTCATCAGCTTCCCCCACAACGCCTTGGTGGGGCCCTTCGCTACCAGGTCAATTACGCCAATGCGAAGCCGTCGCAAAAATCAACCTCATGTGTAGGAGCGCATACGGGAGTTTCGGTCTGTCTGAGAGATAATGCCGGTTGGTCTAAGCTCCAACTGGGACCGGGGTAACGCAAGAGGGAACTTGCTGCTGGTATTAGATTTGGCCCACTATGGGACGTTACAAGCTGTTCCTCATTTCGGTGCCGGTGGCCCTGGTCTGCGTGGGCCTGGGACTCTGGCAACTGTCCCGTCTGCAAGAGCGCCGGGCCCGGAATGCCGTCGCCCGGGGAACCCGGCTGGAACAGAGCCTCACCGGCCGGTTCGATTACCAGCGCCAGGTCGTGGTGGATGGCCTCTCCATGAACGGGGCGCCGGTCGTCGTGGTCGTCACACCCCTGGTCCTTCCTGACAGCACGGCGGTCTTCGTGGAGCGTGGGTGGGTGCCCTCGCCCGACGCCCACACGGTGGACCTGGACTCCCTCAACGAGGGGGAGCAGGTGGAAGTGCGAGGGATTCAGCTCGATCCCGGCCCGCCGGTCCCGCTGATTGTGGGGGGGCTGTGGCCCAAGCACGTCCCGCGGATCTCGCCAGCCACCCTGGCAACCCTCTATCCGTACAAGTTCGCCGATCACCTGGTTCGGCGGGAAAACGTGAAGGCGCCATTGCGGCCCGTACCGTTGCCGGAGCTGACCAACGGCCCGCACCTGGGCTATGCAATCCAGTGGTTCTCGTTCGCGATCATCGTGCTGGTGGGCTCGGTGTTCCTCAACCGGTCGAAGGCGGCGGGCCAGGGCACCGCGTAGTACTCATTGACATGGCTTGAGCAGGGTGAAAGGTTGGCAGTAGAAAACCGACCTCGAGGCCTCATGTTCCGCCGCAGAGAGTTCGTCCGTTCGTTCCTTGGCGCGGCTGCCGGCAGTGCCGCCCTCCCATCGCTTCGCAACGATTCCCTCGAACGCATCTTCGCGATCTCGCGGAAGGCGGGAAGCGATTCCGCCCAGAGCCTGGCGGGCGAAGAGGAGTTCTGGCGGGAGATCCAGCAGGCGTTCACGGTGGACCGCAGCATCGTCAACCTGAATAACGGCGGTGTCTCTCCCAGCCCGCGGGTGGTGCAGGATGCCCTCAAGCGGATGATCGACTTCCAGAACATGGCGCCGGCGTACTCGATGTGGCAGGTGCTGGAACCGGAGGTCGAGAGCGTGCGCCAGAAACTGGCGCGGGCGTTCGGGTGCAGCGCGGACGAGATGGCCATCACCCGCAACGCCAGCGAGTCGCTGGAAATCGCGCAGCTGGGCATCGACCTCAAGGCGGGCGACGAGGTCCTGACCACCGACCAGGATTACGGCCGGATGCTCACCACCTGGGACCAGCGAGTGCGCCGCGAGGGGATCGTGGTGAAGAAGGTCTCGTTCCCCAACCCGCCCCCGTCATCGGCGTACCTGGTGGACATGTTCGCCAAGGCGATCACGCCGAAAACGAAGGTTCTGCACTTCTGTCACATCACCAACCTGGCTGGCCTGATCTTCCCGGTGAAGGAGATCTGCCGGATGGCGCGGTCGCGTGGCATCGAGACCATCGTGGACGGCGCGCATGCGTTCGCCCACTTCCCGTTCAAGCGGGACGACCTCGACTGCGACTACTACGGCACCTCCCTGCACAAATGGCTGCTGGCGCCGATCGGGACCGGATTCCTGTACGTGCGGCAGGAAAAGATCGGGAGTCTCTGGCCGATGATGGCGGCAACTGTGGATCAGAAGGACAACATCCGGAAATTCGAAGAAATTGGCACGCACCCGGCAGCCAATCACAACGCGATTTCCGAGGCGCTGGTTTTCCATGACGGGATCGGCGGGGATCGCAAGATTGCCCGGCTCCGGTTCCTGCGGGACCGCTGGATGAAACGGCTGGAGGGGCAGAAGGGCGTGCAGTTCTATACCAGCTACGACCCAGCCATGTCCGGCGCATTGTCCAATGTCGGCATCGCTGGCGTCGAGCCCGGGCAGATCACGTCACATCTCTGGAGCAAGTACCGCATCCTTGCAACGCCCATCGGCCACGAGGCGTGCAAGGGCATCCGGGTGACACCGAACGTCTACACGACGCTGGAAGAGATCGACCAGTTCTGCGAGGCGATGGAGGGAATC
>CAMDCH010000111.1:0-8281 GCA_945889655.1 bacterium HR33 | reverse complement strand
GTCCAGTGCCACCGTGCGGATGTTGTTGCCGTAATCGAACGTCACGGCGCCGGCCGCCTGCATAGCGAGCATCGCCTCGACGTGCTCGGCCATCGAGCGGCTCGATCGCGCGACATAGTCCGTGGCATCCCGTTCACGCAGCATGCGGGCGTCGTCGAGCGAGAGCCCCGCGGGGATATAGCCGTTCAGGGGATCGTGCGCCGAGGTCTGGTCGGTGAGGACATCGAGAATCCACCCGCGGCGCACCATCTCCGGCAGAACCTCGGCGCAGTTCCCGAGTACGCCCACCGAAAGGGGGCGTCCGTCCTTCGCGGCGCGCGATAGCCGGGCCCAGGCGTCATCGAGATTCTCCGTCGCCTCATCGAGATACCCGGTCTCCAGGCGGCGACGGATTCTCGCGGGATCCACTTCGATGCCGAGAAACGCGGCGCCGTTCATGGTGGCCGCGAGCGGCTGGGCGCCACCCATGCCGCCCAGGCCGCCGGAGACGACCGTGCGCCCGGCGAGCGATCCGCCGAAGTGCCTCCGCGCCACCGCGCCGAACGTCTCGTACGTTCCCTGGAGGATTCCCTGGGTGCCGATGTAGATCCAGCTACCCGCCGTCATCTGGCCGTACATCGTGAGCCCCGCCCGCTCCAGCTCGCGGAACTGGTCCCACGTGGCCCAGCGTCCCACCAGGTTCGCGTTGGCGATGAGCACGCGCGGGGCATCCTCGTGGGTGGTGAACACGCCCACCGGCTTTCCGGACTGGACCAGCAGCGTCTGGTCGTTCCGCAACTCGCGGAGCGCGGCACAGATCGCGTCGAACGCCTCCCAGCTCCGCGCCGCGCGGCCGGTCCCTCCGTACACCACCAGGTCCTCCGGACGCTCGGCGACCTCGGGATCGAGATTGTTGCAGAGCATCCGGAGCGCGGCTTCCTGTATCCACCCGCGGCAGGAGATGGACGATCCGCGGGACGCGCGCACCGGCGCTCGGCTCACGCGATGGCCCCCCGCGCGAGCGCGCTTGCCACGCGTTCTACGTCCGGTGTCAGCGGGCGGTCGTCCTCCAGCGGCGTGACCAGCTCCCGCACCCGCCGATAAACCGCCTCGACACCACGGCCGGGCCGGAGCGGCTTGAGAAACTCCAGGCCCTGCGCGGCGCAAATCAGCTCCATGGCCACGACGCGGCGCGCGTTGGCCAGGATGCGCCGCGCCTTGAACGCCGCCGCCATTCCCATGGGAACGAAATCTTCCTGGTTGGCGTCGGTGGGAATCGATTGCACGCTCGCGGGGGCGCAGAGCGTACGGGATTCCGCGACGAGCGAGGCTGCGCTGATCTGGATCATCATCAGCCCGGATTGCAATCCGGGATCGCGGGTCAGAAATGCCGGGAGTCCCTGCGAGAGATCCGGATTCACCAGCCGCTCGATGCGGCGCTCGGCAATCCCCGCGAGGGTCGTCAGGACGATCGCGAGCATGTCGAGCGCCAGGGCCACCGGCTGGCCGTGGAAGTTGCCACCCGAGATGATCCCGCCGTCGATCACCAGCGGGTTGTCGGTGGCGGCATTCAGCTCCACCTCCGCCACCCGCGCCGCGAATTCCACGGCGTCCCACACGGGACCCAGCACCTGCGGTATGCAACGAAGGCTATAGGCGTCCTGGACCCGCGGATCCCCCTCACGGTGGGACTCGCGGATCTCGCTGTCCGCCAGCAGCGCGCGCAACAGGGCGGCCGATTCCACCTGGCCGGGATGCGGGCGCAGTCGGTGCAGGCGCTCGTCGAACGGGTCGGGGGTCCCGCGCAGGGCCTCCAGGCTCGCTGCGGCCGCTCCGTGCGCCGAACGCCAGAGAGCGCGCGCATCGTGGACCATCAGGGACAGCATCGCCGTCTGTGCCTGGGTGCCGTTGATGAAGGCGATGCCTTCCTTGGCCTCGAGCACCAGCGGCGCGATCCCCGCGGCGCGGAGCGTCTCGGCGGCGGGTGCGCGGCCATTCGCGGTGAGCACCTCCCCTTCTCCCAGGAGCACGAGCGCGAGATGCGCCAGCGGGGCAAGATCACCGCTCGCGCCAACGCTTCCCTGTTCCGGTATCACGGGATGGATGCGCGCATTGAGGAGCTCCACCAGGCGGCGAGGCAGCACCGCGCGCACGCCGCTGGTCTCCTTGAGCAGGACGTTGGCGCGGAGCAGCATGAGGCCCCGGACGACGTCCTCCGGGAGTGGATCACCCACGCCGGCCGAATGACTGAGGATCAGGTTCCGCTGGAGCTGCTGGAGATCACCGGGGGAGATGCGGATGTGGGCGAGCTTGCCGAACCCGGTATTGACGCCGTAGACCGGCTGGCCGGACGCGAGCGCGCGCTCCACCACGCCGCGGCCTGGAGCCGCCCGGCGGATGGCTTCCTCGCTCGCCACCACGGTCGCGAAATCGCGCGCGACACCGGCCACCTGCTCTATCGTGAGAGATGCACCGTCGAGAATGACGGAAGACATGGCGGAATATAGGTGTAAAGTGAGAAGTGAGAGGTGAGAAGTGAGAAGAGACCCCCAGCTGAACGGAGCCCCTTCTCACTTCTTACTTCTCACTTCTTACTTCTCTCACCCCCGCACCTGCTTACTGCGCTACTGGCTTCACCAGCTCGGGATTCCCCGGGTCCGTCTGGTAGCTCCAGTCGAGGATCACGTAGTCCTTCGACGCGTGGGTCACCCGAACCGCACCGAACGTGGGGAACGGGGCGCCGGGCATCTTGAAGACGTAACCCCAGCTCGCCACCGCCTCGATGGACGGGGTCGTGAACTGGTTGTTCGCCGGCGCCACGTCGATATCGGTGAGGTCTTTGATGGGCGCGTTGCCGTAGAGTGCCACGCTCACGCCCGTGCGAACCGGCTTCAGCCAGACGCGGTTGCTGACGTCGACGAAGACCTGGAAATCGATGTCGGTACGGTTGCCGTCGACCACCAGCCCCAGCTCGAGCGGTGTCGCCTTGCCGTCGTTGTTCGCGTCCTGGAAGAACCGGAATCCCGCCTTCGCCGCATTCAACGAGACCGGGAACAGGAGCACGTTCCGCGCGTCCGGGCGGGGCGTGTCCCCGCGGATAGGCGACCACAGGCTCTCGTACCCTTCGGTGGTTTCAGCCGAGACACCAAAGCAGCGCGGGACACCATTGGTCATGTTCGCCGAGAGGAACGACGAGGAAACGGTGGTCCCCTCCAGCGTCCACGTGGTTCCGCACAGCGGGTTCGGCACCGCATCGAGATTGAGCGAGGTGCTGTAGACGCGGTACCAGCGGAAGCGGTTGGGATTGCTGGCGTAGGCGTTATCGGTCCACTCCAGGTGGACAGCGCCATTCAGACTGATGCTGGAGATCGCGGTGGGCGCCGCGAGGCGCAGGGCCTCGTTGATGCGGATGGTGTTACTCGGCGCGCTCTCCTTCTTGCCCAGGGCCGCGGTGACGTAGTAGTCCAGGTCCGGCTGGCCCACGTCATGGAACGTCGTCGAGGTGGTCGAGGCACGGCGATCAAAGCCCGCGCTGGCCGAGGCCCGCGAATAGATGCGGTACTCGGTGAGGCCGGCATCATCAACGGGATCCCACTCGAGCAACACGCCGAGCGGGGCCTTGGGGTCCCCGCTCGCATCGAGCCGGTACCCGAGATTCGCCGGGATGGTGGAATCGGGAGCCGTGGAGCTTTCGCACGCGGTCAGAAAGACGACTGCCAGCAGTACCAACCAGGTCCGGTTCATCGGTGCCCCATGAGAGAAGGAACTATTGCGCTGTATTGGCAGGGAGCATGCCACGGGAACCATAGCTGCAAGCTATTGCGGATAAATAACTTAACTGACGGGACCGAAAGACCTGTGTCCGTTATTCAGGACATGGTTAACGATTGTTGGTCTCCTGGTCGTACTGGAACTTGATCTCCGGCTGGTCCAGGAGGGTCACGAAAAAATCGAACGAGAAGCTACCGACGGGATCCCGGGTGAAGCCGAACGTCGCTCGCCAGCGGCGAAGGTCGCGTTCCAGTCGGACGGTATGCTGCTGGAACTGCTTCGCCGTGAAGTCATAGCGGGTGTCCCAGGTTGCCGACCAGGCGCGTGTGGGCGAGAACCCGACTCCCAATCCCATTGAGCGGTTGGCGAGACCCACGGCGGTGATTCCGGGACGCGCGCGTGAGTAGTCAAACGTGACCGCTGCGATGAATGGCTTGCGCGAGCCAGGTTGTGTCAGCGCCGTCGGCCGTCGGTCGAAGACGCCGAGGCCGGGACGAAGCGGGGTTCCGATCTGTGCCGGGATCCCCCGGTTGAGCGTGTCGCCTGGAGTCGGGACCTGCGGCGCCACGTCCCTCTTCCCCGTCAGCAACGCGCCCAGCCCGCGAAGGGTGGACGACGAAAGGCTGAACCGCGCTGATACACTGGTGAGAAAAGGCCGGAAACGCGAGGTGTCGCTCCCCACCACCCCTTCCCACAGGTCGTGGTTCGTGGAGATGGAGAATCCCGGGAGCAGCTCGCTGGTAAACGTGTTGCCGATCGCCTGGGTGAGCCAGCCGTTCTGTCCCGGCAGCTTGGCCTTCTCGAAATCGTAGCTCATCCCGTCGCTCTGGATGCTGAGCAGCTTGATCTTGCGCGCGTCCGCGGGATTCGCGGTGGAATCCTGGTTGGGCGACCGGAACTTTCCTTCGAACGTCTGCGATATCCCCAACGACAGCGTGTGCGTGCGCGGGCTCGTCAGCACGGGGGGCCTCGTAGGATCGAGCGCCCGCGCATACGCCTCCGGCACGGTAGCGGAGGGGGCCAGGCTCCAACGGAGCGACGGGGATACCGAGTGCCGGATGCGCGAGAGCGGGCCGATGCCGGGGAAAAAACCGAAGAGGCTGGGCGTCACCGAGGCGGAGAACGAAAGGCGCTTGCCCTGGGTAACGAACGAACCGCCGCTGAAGCGATTGCGGATCGCAAAGGCGCCGCCGACCGAATTCTGAATCCCGACCGACGGCTGGAGTTTCCAGCTGGCGTTGAACAGCGTGGGCAGCCCGACGGACGTGGACCAGTCGAGCTGGGTCGAGAAATTCTCGCCGTAGTACCGGGTGATGGTCCGCGTCGTATCGCCCGGGTCGCGGAGCCGGACACTGTCAGCCCGGTCGTTGTACGTGTGCGCCATCGAGAAGTTCAGCGGCACGTTCCAGCGGCCGATCCGGAACGGCGTACCCACGGCCAGGTTGCTGTTCTCGGTCGTGGAGAACACCGAGTCCGCCACCGGGACGCCGTCCACCGGGGGCAGGACCAGCAAGCCCGCCGGCTGGTGCGAGGTCCGATCGTTCGAGAAACTGAATGAGGGTGACCATGTGACGGCGTTGGAGAGGTTGATGGGCGCGGGCGCGAGGCTCAGCGACGGCACGCGCAGGGTCACGACCCCGCTGGACAATTCCTGGCTTCGGTCGCCTCCCAGGGACAGCGTGCCCCAGGAGAGCTGCTTGCTGAAGTTCGCCGCGCTGCGGAGGTTCGCGGTGTAGATCTCGGTGCCGACACGAGTGCGCTGCAAGACCCGGGCACTGCTGGCGTAGTCGATGTTCGCCCGGAGCCGCGTGCGGATGTCGAAGTCCTGGTTGTGATCCCACCGGAGGGCGAGCGAGCGGGAAGCCGCGTCCACGTCGTATACCTGCGTCAGGTTGAGCGATCCCACGATGAACCGGTTGAGCCAGCGGTACTGGGTCTGCCCCGACAGGGTGATCGACTGTCCGGACTGCCAGTCCATGGCCGTCTGGACATCGAAGTAGTCGTTGATGGCGAAGTAGTACCCGACGTTCGACACGTGCCGCCGGTACCGGGGATTGCTGCGGACGATGTCGTTGATCCCGAACCGCGGCGTCAACATCCCGGACCGGCGGCCCCGGTGCATGTCCTGGAAAATGAACGGCAGCCAGAGGACGGGGACGTCGCGCACGTAGAGGACCGCGGGTCGCGCCACCATGAGCGTGTTGCTGACCCATTTCACCTTCCCCGCCGAAAAATGGTAGTCGGGCAGCGGGAGGTCGGAGCTCGTAATCGTGCTGCGGTCCGCGTAAATACGCGTCGACGCCGAATCGATGGACAGCTTGCCGCGCATGAACCAGTCCACCCCGGACTGGTTGAACTTGGTCAGCGCCTCCGTCACCACGCCGCGTTTGAGGCAGGTGTCGTAGGTCATCCCTTCCCCGACCAGCACGGTGCCCTGGTCGAACAGCTTGGGCGCGCCCCCGGCCACGATCTGGCATGACGTCTGGGCGAATCGCACCGAGTCCGCCTCGAGCGTGCTTCCCTCCTGTTCCACCACCGCGCTGCCCGAGAGGTCGATGTTCCGGGTGTCCGCGTGGAAGGTGACGCTGTCACCGGCGTAGCGAATGACCTGGAACCCTTTGCGCTGGAGCAGCTCGTTCATGACCGAGTCGCCGGCGGGGATCGGGCGGGTAGGACTGGTGGGCAGGCCCATGCGCCGCGCCGACGCGGTATCGATTGCCTGCCCCGCCTGGGCGCGCCGCGCCGCGGCCGTATCCTGGGCTCCCTGCTGCTGCGGGACCACGGCCGTTCCTTGTCGCGGGGGCGGCCGGACCTGCGCGCGGGCCGGGGTCGCGACCGCGCCCGCCAGCACCAGGCAGAGCACCACGGTGACGCCCGGGCCTGCCGGGCTCTCTTCGCGGCGACGGCCCACGAGGCGGGCCAGCAGGATGCCCAGCTCGTACAGGAGGAGGAGCGGGACCATCATCACCAGCATCATCATCGCGTCGGGGGTTGGCGTGATGACGGCGGCGGCGAGTGCCGCGATCACGACCCAGTAGCGCCGGTTGTCCGAGAGAAACTTTGGCGTCACCACGCCGAACAGCGACAGCACCATGATCACCAGCGGCAGCTCGAAGGCGAGCCCGAACGCCAGGATGAGCTGCAGCGCAAAACCGAAGTAGTTGTCCGCCGTGATGATCGGCTCGAACTCCGCCGGCTGGAATCCCAGCAGGATCCGGAACGCGGCGGGCAGCACGAAGAGATACGCCAGCATGACGCCGGCGATGAACAGGACCAGGCCCCCGAAGAGGACCGGGATGATGTACCGCTTCTCCCGGGCATAGAGCGCCGGCGAGAAAAACGCCCACGCCTGCCACGTGATCACCGGCGACGCGAGCACGATGCCCATGATGATCGAGAGCTTGAAGATGACCATGATCGCGTCGGTCGGGTGGGTGAAATAGAGGCGGCCGGACGACGGCAGGAACGGGGCGATGGGCCGCTTCAGGAGCCCGATGACGTCGAAGTGCTCCACCAGCCAGAACCCGATGAGCGTGCCGAGCAGCAGCGCGATGAGGGTCCAGAGAATCCGCCACCGGAGCTCCTCGAGGTGCTCGAGGAACGGCATCTCGCCCCTGGGATCAAGCTTCCGCATATGGAGCTACTTGCCCAGGGCCTGGAGCTTGTCCTTCGCGAGGTTGGCTTCGTCTGAACGCGGGAAACCGGTAATGAGCCGGTTGTAGTACTGTCGTGCGGCGGCCTTGTCCTTCTTGATCTCGGCGAGCTGGCCGAGCTTGAAGAGCGCGGAGGGGATCCGCGGGGAGGTTGGGTAGTTGGTTATCAGGCGGTCGTACGCGGCCATGGCCGAGTCCGGCGCGGCCATGCCGAACGTTTCACCGATGAAAAACTGCGCATCGCCGGCCCGTTCGTGCTGCGGGAAATCCTGCAGCAGTCTCTCGAAACCGATGCGCGCGGTGGCGGGGCTCCCGCGCTGGAGCTGCTGTAGCGACATGCTGTAGAGCAGGTCCGGGGGCGGCCCCGACGAGGCCGGGTTGGCGGCGCCGGTGTCCGACGTGGCCTGCCGCGCGGCCTGGGTCAGCGCCTGGTTACGTGCTTCCATCTGGCCCCGCATCTCGGTCAGCCGTCCCTGCGTCTGCCCCATCAGCTCCTGGATCTGCACCAGCTGGCGCTGCACCTCGGTGAGATCGGCGCGGATATCGCCGCGAACTGAGAGCAGCCTGCGCTCCTGGACCGCCAGCGAATCCAGTATCCGCTTCTGCGAGACGATGATCTGGTCCAGCAAAACGGCCCGCGCCGAATCGGCGCGAGCCGTTTCTTCCCTCAGCCGGCGAACCTGGAGCTCTACGCGGTTGACGTCACTCTGGCGCGCACAGCCGCCGAGTGCCACCACCACGACGAGCCCCCAGGCACGCCGCGTCACCCGTTACGGGCGCCGGAGGTTGTCGCCGCCACCCGTCGCGCTGAACTCGTCGCGGCGGTTTCTCCCCCAGGCATCCTCGGTGTGGCCCGGGTCCACCGGCTGCTCCTCGCC
>CAMDCH010000110.1:0-8416 GCA_945889655.1 bacterium HR33 | reverse complement strand
GCGGCTGCTGCTACGGGGCGGCTTCCTGTGAGGTCAGGATGATCACCGCGCTGGTAATGGCCTCCCAAGCACTGGTGCCTACGCCCGTCATGGTAGCGCTCCAGCTGACGGCGCCGCGGCGCACGTCCACCAGCGCCACGACCAGCTTGGCATTGCCGCGCGTGGCGTCCTTGCGCTCGAACCAGAGGTTGGCCGGAACGAGCGCGTACCGCCCGCCCGTGGTGGCACCGGTGAGCTGGCGCAGCTGCGCCGCGAGCGGCTCCTTCAGGCGGTCCGTGGCGTGCGTCATGAGCTGGATGGTGGCCATCTCGTTCGGAGGCGTCAGCAGCCCGGGTGCCTGCGCGGCCGCCTTGTAGAGATCGGCGTTCGGCGCCCACTTCACCTGTGGCAGCCGGCGGTTGAGCATGGCGATAACGATGCTGTCCACGCGCTTCAGCGCCAATGCGGGGTCACCCAGCTCGCGGTCCCACCCGAGCACCGTGTCCGCGCGCATCGTGTTCAGCGGGTACACCACGATGTTGGAGCCTGCGAGCGCGTCGGCCGGGATCGGGATAACGGGCCCCGGGGGGGGCCGGAGGCCCGTGGGAGCACAGGACGCGGTTGTGAGCAGCAGCAACGCCAAGGCAGGATTTCGCATAGGCCGAAAGAAAACCGGTGACGAGTGAAGATGGAAGCGCGGATTACGCAATCGTGAGGCCACCGTCCACCACGATCACCTGTCCCGTGATGTGGCGCGCGGCCTCGGAACAGAGAAACAGCACGACATGCGCGATGTCCTCGGGCTCCGCCATGCGGCCGAGCGCGGCATGCTTCTCGGCCTTCTCGATGACGTCGGCCGGGAGCTTGCTCAGCATCTCGGTGCGGACGAAGCCCGGCGCCACCGCGTTCACGTTGACGTTGGAGACGCCCAGCTCTACGGCCGCCGACCGCGTCAGGCCGATGACGGCCGCCTTGCTGGCGGCATAGTTGGAGACGCCGAAACCCGGCGTGAAGGCCTGGTGGGAAGCGACGCTGACAATCTTGCCGTAGTGCTGGGCGCGGAAATCCGGGGCGACCGCCCGGATGCAGTTGAACGCGCCCATCGCGTTGGTATCCATCACCTCGCGCCAGGCCTCCTCGGACAGCCGCCAGAGTGCGCCGTCGTGCGCGATCCCCGCATTGTTCACCAGGTAATGCAGCCCGCCGAGCTCGGCCTTGGCGGCCTGGACGAAATGATCGACCTGGTCGCGCGAACGCACGTCGCACGGCTCGCAATAGACCCTGATGCCGTACGCCCGGAGAGAGGTCTCCGTCATCAGGGCCTGGGCGCCGATGTCGCGGTCCGGCATCTCCCGGTAGTTGAATGCCACGTGCACGCCGCGGCGCGCGAACTCCATCGCGATGGCGCTGCCGAGCCCGGTTGCCCCGCCCGTGATGAGGGCGACGTGGCCCTTCAGCTCGCCGGGCACGACTGGTGCCGGCTTCGGCTGCGAAACCGTGGCGCCGGACGACCGGCCGCTCCGCCTCGACGAGGCGAGATAATCGGGTTCCTGCGGCTCGTAGGGGATGCGGCTACCCGGGGGAATGAGGTACGGTCGAACCTACGGCCCCGCGTCGCGGGTCGCAACCGAACAGGGTTGCGGCTTCCGCCCAATGCCGTAATCTGTAGGCCCATGCCCAACCTTCTATCGATGCTGCTGTGGGCGGTGATCGCCGCGGCCGGCGCGTCCGGCTTCGCGATGCTCGCCCTGCACCGAGGCGAAACGGTGAGCGCCGCGTGGATGGTGATCGCCGCGGTCTGCACCTATCTCGTCGGCTACCGCTTCTACTCCCGGTTTATCGCGCGCCGCGTGATGGAGCTGGACGACCGCCGTGCGACGCCGGCCGAGCGGCTCAACAACGGCCGCGACTTCGTGCCGACCAGCAAGTGGGTGCTGTTCGGCCACCATTTCGCCGCCATCGCGGGCGCGGGTCCGCTGGTGGGGCCGGTGCTCGCCGCCCAGTTCGGCTACCTCCCCGGGACCATCTGGCTGATCATCGGCGTGGTGCTGGCAGGCGGGGTCCAGGACTTCGTGATCCTCTTTGCGTCCATGCGCCGCGACGGAAAATCCCTCGGCCAGATGGCCAAGGAAGAGGTGAACACGACCACGGGCTTCGCCGCCATGGTCGCCATCCTGATGATCATGGTGATCCTGCTGGCGGTGCTGGCGCTGGTGGTGGTCCGCGCCCTCGCCGACAGCCCGTGGGGCACCTTCACGCTGGCCTGCACGATCCCGATCGCCGTGGGCATGGGCTACTGGATGAAGGTGTTCCGCCCGGGCCGGACGGTCGAAGCCACCATCGCAGGCGTGATCCTGCTGATGGTCGCCCTCTGGGCCGGGCGGATCGTGGCCGAGGATCCCACGTGGGGCGCGTTCTTCACGCTGCGGGGCACCACCATCGCGTGGTGGATGATCGCCTACGGGTTCATCGCATCCGTGCTTCCGGTCTGGATGCTGCTCTGCCCGCGGGACTATCTCTCGACCTTCCTGAAGATCGGCGCAGTGGTCGCGCTGGCGATCGGCATCCTGCTGGTCCTGCCCCCGATCAAGATGCCGCCGGTGACGCGTTTCATCGACGGCACGGGTCCCATCTTCGCCGGCAAGCTCTTTCCCTTCGCTTTCATCACGATCGCCTGTGGCGCGATCAGCGGCTTTCACGCGCTCGTGGCGTCGGGTACCACGCCCAAGATGCTGACCCGCGAATCGGACGCCCGGATCATCGGTTACGGCGGCATGCTGACCGAATCGTTCGTCGGCGTCATGGCGATGACCGCCGCCTGCGTGCTGGACCCCGGCATCTATTTCGCGATCAATGCCCCCGCCGGCGTGATCGGCACGACGCTCGATTCAGCGGCCGCGGCAATCCAGGGCTGGGGCTTTGCGTTCAACCCGGCCGACATGGCGGCCCTCACCGCCTCGATGGGCGAGACGACCCTGCTCTCGCGCACCGGCGGCGCTCCGTCGCTCGCGGTAGGCATGGCGCACATCTTCTCCAGCGCCACAGCCAAGCTCGGCGGCTCGGGCTTCACCGCGATGTGGTACCACTTCGCGATTCTCTTCGAGGCGCTCTTCATCCTGACCACCATCGACACCGGGACGCGCGTCGGCCGCTTCATGCTCCAGGAGCTGGGCGGGTACGTGTGGAAGCCCTTCGGCAACGTCTCCTGGTACCCGAGCATCGTGATCTCCAGCGCGATGATCGCGGGCGGGTGGGGCTACTTCCTCATCCAGGGCGTGCTCGATCCGCTGGGCGGCATCAACTCGCTCTGGCCGCTCTTCGGGATCAGCAACCAGCTCCTCGCCGCCATCGCGCTCACGGTCGGCACGACCGTGATCATCAAGATGAAGAAGGCGAAGTACGCCTGGATCACGCTGTTGCCCCTGGTCTGGCTGGCGACGAGCACGCTCACTGCCGGCTGGCAGAAAGTCTTCGCTGCCGACCCCAAGCTGGGCTTTCTCGCCCACGCGCGCTCGCTGGCGAACAGCACCGCGGCGAACGCGTCACGACTGGTCTTCAACGACTATCTCAATGCCACGCTCACCGTAATCTTCATGTCAGTGGTCGTGCTGGTCATGGCTGCCGCGGTGCGGGAATGGATCCTGATCCTGAACGGCAAGAAGGAACCGGTCGTGCGTGAAGCGCCCTTCGTAGAGAGTGCATATGCCACAGGAGACTAGGGGAAGCGGGAAGGGGGAAGCGGGAAGCGTACACCCCCGTTTCAGGCAATTTCTCAGCAACCTGAAAGCAGTCGTGGGGATGCCGGACTACGAGCGGTACACCGAGCATTGCGCCGCGAAACATCCGGGAGAACCGCTGCTGTCCCGGTCAGATTTTTATTCGAGACACCTGGAACGACGATACGGGAATGGACCGAGCAGATGTTGTTAGACGGCTGGACGGCTGGACGGCGGCCAAGACAATCGTGAGTTGCTTCTCGCCGTCTAGCCGTCTCGCCGACCCGCCGTCTACTCTCCTAGTCCCATCCCCCACCGGATCAAGCTGACCGGTAGTCCGCCGTAGCGAAGCGCGGCGTCGTGAAAGGCGCGGAGCGAGTAGTTCGCGCCATTGGCCTCACGGTAATCGTCGCGCAGCTCCCGGAATTCCCGCCGTCCCACGGCATAACAGAGCTGGTACACAGGATTGGCGCAGTAGCGCCTGACTTCGGCCTCGGCGTTGTGCCGGTCGAAATGCACGCGGTCCACCAGGAGCTGCACGCCCTCCTCGAACGTCATGCCCCGCGTGTGCAGCCCGACATCCAGCACGACGCGGAGCGCCCGCCACAGCAGGTGCACCCGCTGGAAGAATCGTTCCTCCGGTCCGCGGTAGAACCCCTCTTCACCCATCATCTCTTCGCAGTAGAGCGCCCAGCCCTCTATGGTGAGCGGTGTACCGATGAGCCGGCGGATGGGCTGCGGCTGCTGCTGCGCCGTGAGAAACTGCAGGTGGTGGCCGGGGAACCCCTCGTGCAGCGCCGTCGACGCCAGTTCGTGCACGCAATGGTCGCGCAGCATGCGCTCGCTCTGCGCGGCGGGGGTGTCCGCATCCGGCGGGGTGACGAAGAAGCGCCCCGTGCGGTCCGATGAGAACGGGCCGGGTGGCTGGTACGCGGCGAACGGCATGACCGGCTTCAGGAACCGCGGGGTCTCGATCACGTCGAGGGGTCCTTCGGGCACGGCGACCAGGTTCCGTTCGACCACGAACCGGCAGGCCCGCTCCATCTCGGTGGCGTAGGCACCCACCAGCTCGCTGGCCGTGGGGTGATTGGCCCTCAGGCGGTCCACCAGGTCCGGCCAGTGCGCGGTCCCGTCGATGGTGTGCGCGAGGCTCTCGAGATCGCGCTCGATCTCCTCCACCAGGTGGTTGCCGTAGCGCCACAGCTCTGGAGCCGTGTCGCGCAACGCGTGTTCATAATGCAGGCGGAAGTTGAAGCTGTCCTCGCCTATCGCGTAGCTGCCGTTAGCGCCGGGAAGCAGTTCGTCACGCAGGTACGCGCCGAAACCATCCACGGCCGCCGCGGCCTTCTTCACGACCGCGTGGAACGCCGCGTCACCGTTTCCGAAGTACGCGCCGACCTCGGCCAGCAGCAGCTTGCCGCCCCCCACCATGTCCACGGCCGTGTCCACGAACACGCTCGGACAATCCCCCAGTGTCTCCTCGGCCATGTCGAGGAATGCCGGGATCGCCTCGAGGCGCTGCCGGACCGCGGCCGCGCGATGCTCCAGCGGCCGGTCCTTCAGGACCAACAGGTAGTAGAGGCCCTCGAGCGCGTGCGAGATCCAGAACCCCGGGTCGCGCACGTGTGGCTGCTCCTTGCTGAAGCGATGGATAGTGATGCGGACATCGTTGAGCAGCGCGGTGCGGTCGATTTCGTCGTCGACGGAGTCCAGCTCGACGACTTCGAGCCCCGTCGCCGTGGACTTGAGCGCAGCCACGTGCTGCCGGATCTCTTCCTCGGAATAGCCGCCCAGCCGCGCATCGTAGTCGGTGAGTCCGGCGGCGGTGGCGCTGACCGGGTCCAGGTGCCAGCGCAGGTCGAGGTACGCGGCCGTCAGGCCGGCGAGCTCAGACACCGCGGCCACTGCCCGTCCCGCTCTTCACTCCCGCGCCTTCCCGGACGAGCCGGTGGCACTCGGCATCAGGCAGCGTGCGGTCGGCCGACTTGGCTGCGGCAAACAGCCGCTGGCACAGCGCCTCGTCGGCGGGATCGTAGCCGTGGTCTTCCAGCCAGCATTTGACGTTCGACAGGCCCGAGACCGGCGAGATATCGATGGTCTGCTTCATCCCGAAATCCCCGGCCGGCACGCTGGAATACACGCGGTCCGCGAGCCAGTCGTCGCCTTTCTTCCGGGCCTTCATGATCGCCGCCGCGTGCACGCCGGTGGCGGTGCGGAACGCGTCCGACCCCATGACCGGGTAGTTCGCCGGCAGCGGAACGCCGATGGCCTCCGCCGCGACAGCGCAGTACTCACGGAGCCCGGAGACGTCGTGCCGGTGCGCGCCGAGCAGGTGGAGGTTCACGATGAGCAGGTCCATCTCCGCGTTCCCCACCCGCTCGCCTACGCCGAGTGCCGTGCCATGGACCCGGTCCGCCCCGGCCTCGATGGCCGCGAGGCAGTTGGCCAGGCCCATTCCGCGGTCGCGATGCCCGTGCCAGTCGATCGCCACTTTCTCGCCGGATGGCTTCACGATCTCGTCACGCACGAAGCGCACGAGCTTCCGCACACCGCTTGGGGTCGCGTGGCCCACGGTGTCGGCCAGGCAGAGCCGCCTGGCGCCGAGCCGGATGGCGGTGCCGTACAACGCCTTCAGCGTGTCCGGGTGTGCCCGAGTCGTGTCCTCGGTGACGAACATGACCGGCAGGCCTTCGCCCACGGCGAACGACACCGCTTCGGTCGTCACCTTCAGCATCCGCTCCAGCGTCCAGTCCTCGGCGTACAGCCGGATCGCGGACGAGCCGATGAACGTGGCGGCCTCGATGGCGATTCCCATCTCCTGGGAGATCCGCGCGATCGGCTCGATGTCGGCCACCACCGTCCGGGCGGCGCAGTTGGGCGCAATCTTCAGCTTGGCCGAGACGATCTCCTTCGCCAGCGCGCGAACCTGTTCGACCACCCTTGGCCCGGCGCCCGGCAGCCCGATGTCCGCCGCGGCGATGCCGAGGCTTTCCATCAGGTGCAGCAGGCGAATCTTGGTGCCGAGTGGAGGATCGATGGCCGAGGGGGACTGGAGCCCGTCGCGGAGGGTTTCGTCGTTCAGATCGACTCGGGCTGTTTTCCAGTCGAAGCCGTCCGCGGAATTCCAGTCATAGATGAGAGCGGACTCGTCCATGGTCCAAGTTGCCCGCGCGCTGAGAGTGCGTCAAGCTGGAACGCTTGCCGGGCTCCGAGTTGGCCGGCTAATCTCCTACGATCATGCATCGCGACGTCGCCACACTCATGCGTCACGCCTGCCTCCAGGAGGCGCGGCTAGGCCTCGCCCGGTTCGATGCGGAGACGCTCTCGAACCAGGCGGCGTTAAGCGCGATTCCCGCGCCCACGGGCGCCGAGGCGCTCCGCGCCGCCTCCGTCGGCGAGCGGATGCGGGGGATCGGCCTCGCGGCAGTCGCCACCGACGAGGCGGGCAACGTGACCGGCTGGCTGGGCGACCGGGCAAAGGCGCCGGCGGTCGTGGTCGCCGCCCATCTCGATACGGTCTTCGGGCCCGAGGTGGATGTCCGGGTCCATCGCGCGGGCGATCGCCTCAGTGGACCCGGCATTTCCGATAACGCCCGCGGTCTCGCGGGCATGCTCGCGCTCGGCCGGGTCATGGCGACACACCGGCTGGACACGCTGCACCCCATCGCCTTCGTCGCGACCGTGGGCGAGGAGGGGGCGGGAGATCTCAAGGGCATCAAGCATCTCATGCTCGAGCGCAGGCTCGACGCGCGCGCGGTGCTGGTCCTGGACGGCGCCGGCGATGACCGGGTCGTCCACGCCGCACTCGGCTCCCGCCGGTTCCGCATGACCTATGCGGGGCCGGGCGGGCATTCGTGGGCGGCGTTCGGCGCGCCCAACCCGGCGCACGCGGCCGGCGCGCTGGCCGAGCAGATCGGCCGCTGGCCGCGCGGCCGTACGCCGCGTACCGCCTGCTCCGTGGTTGGGCTCTCGGGCGGGACCGCGCTCAACTGCATCCCCGAGGAGGCGCGAGTCGAGATCGACCTCCGGAGCGAGGATCCCGCGGCACTCGCCGCCGCCGAGCGCGAGGTACTCGCGCGCGCGCGGGAGGCGCTGGTGCTGGAGAACGGGCGCCGCGCACCCGGAACGCCGACGCTCAACCTTTCGGTCGAAATCATCGGCGACCGGCCGTCCGGCGTCACACCCGAGAACGACCCGCTGGTGGTCGCGAGCATCGAGGCCACCCGTGCCATCGGCCGCGAGCCGTCGCTCGTCACTGCTTCCACCGACGCCAACATCCCGATTTCGATGGGGATTCCCGCCATCACGATCGGCGCCGGCGGCAGGGGCGGCGATCCCCACCGCCTGACCGAATGGTACGAAAACAAGGACGGTGCCCTGGGACTGTACCGTGCGCTGTTGATTCTCGGTGCTGCCGCAGGACTCCCGGAAGAGTGAGAAGTGAGAAGTGAGAAGTGAGAAGGCGCGGCTATTTGGTACGGGCCGCGCCTTTTTGATGCCTCAATTCCCGTTGCCCTGAACCACTCTTCCAGCGTGAGGAACCACAAGAGCCTCTTGGCCTGGCAACGGGCCCATTTCGTCGTTCTCGGCGTCATGGATGCCTGCGAAAAGCATTGGCGGCCGTCCGCCTCCGCAGCATTTGACCAGCTCCAACGATCATCTCTATCTGTGCAGCTGAACATTGCGGATATTGGCAGCACAGCGGACTTTGGATCCGTCGA
>CAMDCH010000109.1:0-8444 GCA_945889655.1 bacterium HR33 | reverse complement strand
CGCCGGCTCGTGGAGATGATGGGTGGGCGCCTCGAGGTGGCGAGCGAAGCCGGCAAGGGAAGCGAGTTCAGCTTCGAGCTCAGCTTTCCCGTGGTGGCCCAGGGCGAAACCGCGCCGCCGGCGCGCACCGACCTGCGCGACCTGCGGGTGCTGCTGGTGGACGATCACGACCTCAATCGGCGCATCCTCAAGGAGATGTTCGCCTGGGCGGGCAGCCGGGTGGAGGCGGCCGCGAGCGCGGCGGACGGCCTCGACCGCCTTCGGGCGGCCGCCGATGCCGGCTCTCCGTTCGCGCTTCTCGCGACCGATGTGCACATGCCAGGCATGGATGGATTCCAGTTCGTCACGGAGGTGCGCGCGGACCCGGTGATCGGCAGGGTCGCGGTGATGATCCTGTCGTCAGGTGGGCGCCAGGGTGACAGCCAGCGGTGCCGGGAGCTGGGCGTGGGCGCGTTCCTGATGAAGCCCGTGTCCCGCGCCGATCTCATCGAGGCCGCGGAGGGCGTGCTGGGCGGATCGAGGGTTCGCGCGAGCGGGCTGCGCCACGTTCCCGCGGCCGCAGGCGGCCAGAAGGCGCTGAGCATCCTGCTGGCCGAGGACAACCCGGTGAACCAGGAGGTGGCGGCGGCGCTGCTGCGGAAGCGTGGGCATGCCGTCACGGTGGTGGACAACGGTCGCGCGGCGGTAGAGGCCGTCCGTGCCACGCCGTTTGACGTGGTGCTGATGGACCTGCAGATGCCGCAGCTCGACGGGTTCGGCGCGACGCGGGAAATCCGCCGCATGGCCGCCGGCGCGGCGCTTCCCATCATCGCCGTGACTGCGAACGCGCTTTCGGGGGAACGGGAGCAGTGCCTGGCCGCCGGCATGGATGACTACCTCGCGAAGCCATTCAAGCCCCATGACCTGTTCGCGATCTCGGAAGGGTGGGGAAACCGCTCGGCGGCGCCGGCGACGGTGGAGCAGGCGCCACCGGGGACAACCACTGACCCGGTGGATGTCGCGGGCCTCCGTGCCGAGCTGCGCGCTGCGGGTGTCGAAGAGATCGCCGACGACCTCATCAGGACTTTCCTCGAGGACGCGCCCGGCCGGATGGCCGCGCTGGAAGAGGCGGCGCGCACGGGGAACCGGGGCGGGCTGGAGCGGGCGGCGCATGCCTACACGTCGGCAGCGGGAACGATCCGCGCCGCCGACCTCTCGGCGCAGCTGCGCGACGCGGAGCTGGCTGCCAAGTCCGGGGACGTGGCGCGCGCGCAAGGCCTGGTCCCCGCGCTCCGCGCGGCGCACGAGGCGGTCCTGCTGTTCCTCGGCCGGCGCTAGTTCGCCAGCCGGCGCACCGTCTCCACCACCGCATCCACGGTCTTCGCCATGAAGTCGTAGTCGAGCGTGCCGGCGGCATCCGTGTGCCGGTGGTAGTGGGGATTTCGCAGGAAGGCCGTGTCCGTGATCATCAGCGACGGGTACCCGCGGTCCCAGAATGAGGCGTTGTCCGAGAGCCGGGTGTGGGGCACGAGCCAGCCGCGGAGCGGGCAGTGGAGGGTGAACAGCGGCAGGTCGGGCGCCGCCGCGCTCACGCACTCCTCGAAGAGGGCGAGAAGCTTGCGGGACTGCCCGTCCCCTGTGGCCGCCAGAAAATTTCCCGTGCGCGGGACGGGTTTCCAGAACAGCAGCTTCGGCACGTACTGGCTGTTGGGCGCCTGGTCCACGTAGCCCAGCATCTCGAGCACGAGCGCGCCGGCGTAGCTGATGCCCGCCCCGCGGGAGGCGGCGGCATGGCGCCGGCTCCCGACCCGGTAAGTCCACCCTTGCAGCTCTTCCAGGTTGAATCCCACGAACTCGACCGTGGCACCCAGGGGCTCATCCCGCATGATCCGGGCGACCTCGAGCATGCCGGCGACGCCACTGGCGTTGTCGTCGGCGCCGGGGGTACCGCGCACGCTGTCGAAGTGCGCGCCGACCAGCACGCGTGGCCGTTCGGGCGCGGCTCCCCGGCGCACGGCGACCACGTTGTCGTACGTCCGGCCGTTGAACGCGAATGGGCGAAGGTCGGCGGTCAGGCGCAGCGTGGCGAGATCGCGCTGGATGTAGCGCGCGGCCGCGGCGAGGGCGCCGGGCGAGGTGTGCGGGTGGCGCTCGCCTTCGAGCGCGCGCACGTGGGCGGCGAGGCGGGCGGGATCGGCAGAGGGCATCTAGATTTGTACCTCAGAATGGCGCCGGGGGCTAGCGATCCTTCGTCGCTACGCGACTCAGGATGACGGCCCGCACTGGGCGATTACGGAGATCTCGGATGACCGATGGCATTGCTTCAACGCCAGAACCTCCTTACTGGGCCGTAATCTTCACCAGCCGCCGCACGGCTATCCAGCGCGGCTATGACGAGATGGCCGAGCGGATGGTCGGGCTCGTCGGAAAGCAGCCGGGGTTCCTCGGGTTCGAGAGCGTGCACGAGGGGGGCGTGGGCATCACGGTCTCCTACTGGACCGACCGGGAGTCTATCCGGAACTGGAAGGAACAGCCGCAGCACGTGGTGGCGCAGCAGACCGGGAAGCGGGTCTGGTACGAGGACTACGCGCTGCGCGTGGCGAGGGTGGAGCGGGTGAGTGGCAAGTAGGAAGACTGCACGGGAAGGTTTGACCGAGACCGGCGCGGATCAGGATGCGATCCGCCAGTTCGCCCGCTGGTACGAAGAAGCGCAGGGCGCGGGGCTAGTGGAACCGACCGCGATGACGCTGGCGACGGCAACGCCGGAGGGCGTGCCCTCCGCGCGCATGGTCCTGCTGAAAGGCTTCGACGACCACGGGTTCGTCTTCTTCACGAACTACGAGAGCCCCAAGGCACGGGACCTGCTGGCCAACCCGCGCGCCGCGCTGGTGTTCTGGTGGGGCGCGCTGGAGCGGCAGATCCGGGTCGCCGGGGCGGTCTCGCGGGTGGGCGCCGAGGAATCCGACGCATATTTCCAGAGCCGGGCGGTGGGCAGCCGGCTCGGCGCGATCGCGTCGAAGCAGAGCAGCGTGTTGAAGGCGCGGGACGAGCTGGAACGGGCAGTCCGCGACCTGGCCGAGAAGTACGGCGAGGGCGCGATCCCGCGCCCCGCACGCTGGGGCGGATTCAGGCTGGACCCGTCCGTGATAGAGTTCTGGCAGGCTCGGCCCGACCGGTTGCACGACCGGTTGCGGTACACTCGAAACGACCGGGGCGGCTGGACGATCGACCGCCTCTTTCCCTGAGGAGTCGCAATGTCACCGAAGGATGCCCCACCGCAGGCCCCCCTGAGTTTCGATCCCGTCACCGAGCGCCTGCTCCGGGCCCGCACGATCCTGATCTCCGGCGAGATCAACCAGAAGCTCGCCGGTGACGTGATGGGCCAGCTGATCGCGCTCAGCGCGGAGAGCGACGATCCGATCACCATGTTCCTGAATTCGCAGGGCGGGCACGTCGAGGCGGGTGACACGATCCACGACATGATCAGGTTCGTCTCGCCGGACGTGCGGATGGTTGGCACGGGCTGGGTGGCCAGCGCCGGAGCACTGATCTACACGTCGGTGCCGCGGGAGCAGCGCTACTGCCTGCCCAACACGCGCTTCCTGCTGCACCAGCCGGCGGGTGGCACGGGCGGCTCGGCGTCCGACATCGACATCGAGGCCAAGGAAATCGTGAAGATGCGGGAGCGATTGAACCGCATGTTCGCGGCCGCGACGGGCCAGTCGGTTGAGCGCATCGCGCAGGATACCCACCGCAACTTCTGGCTGGACGCGGATGCCGCGGTGAAGTATGGACTGGTAGGTCACGTCATTACGTCCGCTGCGGAGATTGGGCGCGGCTGAGCGGTGATCGGTTCTCGGTGCTCGGTTCTCGGGGATTGATTACCGAGCACCGAGCACCGAACCCCGAGCACCGTGCTACTCCACTTCCTTCCGTTCTTCCAGCACCCCGTCTTTCCGTTCATCGAGGCTGAAGTACACCCCGCCTGAAGGCCGGAACATCCCTGTCGTGCGCAGCTGGCCCGTCCGGCGGTCGCGCTCGGGTTTGCGGAACATCGGCAGTGCCTTGGCCAGCGCGTCCGGCGTCCCCACGAGGACGACGACGTCCGCCGCCTGGAAATGGAACTCGCTGTCGGGCGTGTGATGCGCCTGGCCATTCCGGACGGCCGCGATCACCGTGCACCCGGTCAGCCTCCGCAGCTCCAGCGTCACCGGGGTTTGGCCGAGGGCTGCGGAAGCATCTTCCACTTCCACGCTCTCGATCACGGAGCGGACGCCGAGGTGCTTGAGCGCATCCAGTTTCAATCCGGGTACGGTCAGTCCGCGCAGCATCCCGTAGTGCTCTCCGCGCGCCCCTTCCACCTCCTGCCTGATCTGCGCGGACGGGACGCCATAGAGGCGGAGGACCCGGCTGAAGATCTCCAGCGAGGTCTCGAATTCTTCAGGGATGACCTGGTCCGCGCCGAGCTTTTCCAGCTCGGCGATTTCCGAGACATACCGTGTGCGGACGACGATCTGCAGGTCGGGATTCAGGTGGCGGGCGACCGCCACCCCCCGGCGCTCCTCCGCGGGCGCCGAGATCGCGAAGACGATGACCCGCGCGCGATGGATGCCCACCCGCTCCAGGACTTCCGCGCGCGTCGCGTCACCGAAGAGGATCAGCTCTCGCTGGAGACGGGCGTGGCGCACCACCTGGCCGTTCTGCTCGAGGATGACGTACGGGATCCCGCCGGTCTTCAGCGAGCGCGCGAGGTTGCGGCCATTGAGACCGTAGCCGACGATGACGACGTGGTCGGTGAGGCTGGCGAATTGGTCGGTGGTGCTGCCCGTGGTATCCACGGCATGGCGCCCGAGATGGGCCAGGCGGGAAGCGAAGGGCCCGGCCCACTGGATCACGAAGGGCGTGGCCAGCATGGATATGACTGAGGCGCCGAGGAAGACCTGGTAGCTGTCACCAGGGAAAAGGTTGGTGAATGGCCGGGCCACGTCGGCGAGCACGAAGGAGAATTCACCCACCTGCGCCAGCGCGAGCGCGCTCACCACGCTGACTTCCATCGACCGCTTGAGAATGCGGACGACCCCGGTGGCGACCAGGGCCTTGAGCAGGATCACGCCGCCGGTCACGCCTAGCACCAGGCCGAGATGGCTGATCGTGAAACGAAGGTCGAGCAGCATCCCGACCGACGTGAAGAAGATCCCGCTGAAGGTGTCGCGGAACGGGAGGATGTCCGACAGCGCCTGGATACCGTACTCGGATTCCGAGATCACCAGTCCTGCGATGAAGGCGCCCAGGGCGAGCGAAAGTCCAAAGCTCGCGGTGACATACGCGGCGCCCAGCCCGATGACGACCACGCAGAGCGTGAAGATCTCGCGGTTGCGCAGCGCCGCGACCTTGTCGAGCACGCGGGGCACCGCGAAGCGCCCCACCAGGACCAGCGCGGTGGTCACGAACAGCGATACGATGATCTGGAGGGCGGCAGGTGAATCGCCATCGGCCGAGGCGCCGGCCAGGACCGGGACCAGCAGCATCAGGGGCACTACGCAGAGGTCCTGGAACAGGAGGACGGCAATGATCACCCGGCCCTGCGGCGTATCGAGCTCGCCGCGGTCGGTATAGACCTTGAGGACGATCGCGGTCGAGGAGAGCGCGACCAGGGCGCCGAAGAAGAGCGACTGGTTGACGGTGACGCGGGCCGCCAGGCCAACCGCGAGCGCAACGAGCGCGATGGTGCCGGCCATCTGGAGCCCGCCACCGATGACGACCATGCGGCCGAGCTTGATGATCCGTGACAGCGACAGCTCCAGCCCGATCGCGAAGAGCAGGAGCACGACGCCGATCTCGGCCAGCTCCTGTACCTGTTCCGGCTGGCCGATCAGCCCGAGTGCATGCGGCCCGATGGCGATCCCTGTGAGAAGGAAGCCAACGACCGTGGGGATCTTGAATTTCTGGGCCAGCGCGACGACCGGAATCGCGACGGTGACCAGGATGACGAGGTCCCGGAGCAAGGGGAACTGATGCATTCGGAAAACGTAACCCCCTTCGCGTAGATTGTCGGCCATGAAATGGAAATCGTTCGGGGCGTCGGGCCTCAAGGTCACCGAGCTCTGCCTCGGGACCATGACCCTGGCGGGGCAGGCGGACGAAAAGCGGAGCTATGCGATCCTGGATGCCGCCTGGGAGGGCGGTATCCGGTTCCTCGACACCGCCAATAGCTATCCGGTTCCCCTGGAGATGGAGACGGCGGGCCGGACCGAAGCACTGCTCGGTCGCTGGATGAAGGAGCGGAAGAACCGGCAGCACCTGGTGCTCGCGACCAAGGCGTACTTCCAGGTCGGGCCATCACCGCTTGATCGCGGCAATTCCCGTCTACACCTGCGAAATGCCTGCGAGGCTTCCCTCCGGCGACTGGGCACCGACTATGTGGATATCTACTTCTGTCACGGTTGGGACGAGTCCGTACCGTTGGCCGAGACGATCGGTGCGCTCGAGGACCTGCGGCGGGAAGGAAAGATCCGCTACGCCGGCCTCTCCAACGTCCGCGCCCACGAGGTAACGGCCACGCTGCTCGAAGCGCAGAGGATGGGTGTGAAGGGCTTTGATGGGCTGGAGCCGCGGTACAACGTCCTGTTCCGGGAGGCCGAGGAGTCTCTCTTCCCGCTCACGCGTCGTTTTGGCCTGGGCACGATGGTCTACAATCCGCTGGCCGGGGGTCTCCTCACGGGCAAGCACAAACCGGGGACCGCGCCGGCCGAGGGCCGGTTCACCATGGGCTCCACCGGCGACACGTACCGCGCGCGGTACTGGCAGGACCGCCTGCTCGCCGAGTCGGTGCGACTGAAGGACGTGGCGGAAAAGGGCGGGTACTCGGCGGTAACCGCGGCGATTGCGTGGGTACTTGGGAATCCGGATGTCTCGTCCGCCATCATCGGCGTCAGCAGGCCGGAGCAGCTCGCCGATCAGCTCAAGGCAACGACCCAGGCGCTGCCGGACGACCTGAAAGCGGAGCTGGACGCCGTCTGGTTCAGCCTGCCACGGACGCCCCCGCAGCTCGACACGCCGCGCATCGCGGACTTCCACTGACCCTTACCGCGACCAAGCGTACAAGTAGTTTCCAGTCGACCCTGAAAGGCTGACGTCATGCGCGGTACTGCCGTCCCGGTCTTCACCGTTCTGCTCGTGGCCGCGCCGCTTGCCGCCCAGGAGCCGTACCTGAAGCCGCCGCCGGTGGTGGAGAAGATTCTGGATGCGCCGAGGCTGCCCGCACTGGTCCCGGCGCCCACGGGGTCGCTCTTTCTGCTTGCGGAGCTCACTCCCCCCCCGTCGATCGCGGACATGGCTCAGCCGATGCTGCGGCTTGCGGGACTGCGCATCAACCCGTTGACGAACGGTCCGCACAGCCCCGTGGGGTACCGTTCGCTGGTGCTGCGCGACGTGGCGACTGGCGCGGAGAAGAAGCTGGGGACGCCGGCGGGGGCGCGGATACAGCTCCCGCGGTGGTCGGCCGACGGGAAGTATCTCTCGTTCACCACCACCACGAGCGAGGGCATCGACCTCTGGGTGGCCACGGCGGCCACCGGTGAAGCGCGGGCACTGACGCCGCGGAAGCTCAACGCGGTGACCGGCGATCCCTGTGAATGGATGCCGAACTCCACGCAGATGATCTGCCACTTCATTCCCGACGGTCGCGGTCCCGCGCCCGAGGAGCCGAAGGTTCCGATCGGTCCGATCGTCCAGCGCAGTGAAGGAAGAGCGGCGCCGGCTGCTACGTATCAAGACCTCATCGCGTCGCCGCACGACGAGGATCTCTTCCAGTACTATGCGACCGCGCAGGTCACGCGGATCGACGTGGCCACCGGAACGCGCACCAACATCGGGACGCCTGGCATCTACCTCGACGCGGATCCCTCGCCCGGCGGGAACGCGCTGCTCGTTTCCCGCACCGCCCGGCCCTTCTCGTACCTCGTGCCGCTCGGCTCGTTTGCGCAGGACATCGAGGTCTGGGGCCTCGACGGCGCGAAGCTCGCGACGGTGGCGCGCGTGTCCTCGGCCGAGGGCGTGCCGGTGGACGGCGTGCGCACGGGGCCGCGCGCGGTGCAGTGGAAGGCCGGCGAGTCCGCCACCCTTCTCTACGCAGAAGCAATGGATGGTGGCGACACGCGGAAGAACGCAGACGTTCGCGACCGTGTGGTGGAGCTCGCGGCGCCGTACGCGGTGCCGCGCGCGCTCACGAAGCTCGGCATGCGCTTCACGCGCATCGTCATGGCGAAGGACGGCCAGGCGCTGGTCAGCGAATCAGAGCGCAGCACCCGCCAGACGCGTACCTGGATCATTTCGACGAAGGCCGGCGTCACGAAGCACACGTTGCTGTTCGACCGCTCGTCCGAGGACCGCTATGCTGACCCCGGCGCGCCGGTGACCACCCGTGATGCGGTCGGGGACCTGGTGCTTCTCCAGTCTTCCGATGG
>CAMDCH010000108.1:0-8444 GCA_945889655.1 bacterium HR33 | reverse complement strand
GCCCGCTTCTGCCCCAAGCACGGGAGCCCGCTGGTGGAGGCCGCGCCGGCCGCCACCACCGCGCCCGCGGCGCCTTCCGGCTCCGCCACGATGGTGCGCAAGCCGCCGGCGCCCGGCCCCAGCGCCGCCGAGCGCGCCGCCAGCCTGTCCAACCAGATGCTCGATTCCCGCTACGAAGTCCTCAAGAAGCTGGGCGAGGGCGGGATGTCGTACGTGTACGAGGCGAAGGAAATCGGCAGCACCGAGAGCGTCGCAATCAAGGTGCTGAGCCCCAAGCTGGGCGCGGACAAGACGTCGGTCGAGCGGCTGCGCCGCGAGGCCGGCCTGGCGATGCGGCTCACGCATCCCAACTGCTGCCGCATTCTCCGCATGGGGGAAACCGAGGACGGCCTCATCTACCTGGTGATGCCGTACCTGAAGGGCGAGCTGCTGTCCGACCGCGAAGTGCGGCTGGGGCCCATCGCGCCTGAGCTGGGCATGGTCTGGCTGGCCGAGATCTGCGCGGGTCTCCACCAGGCCCACCAGCTCAACATCGTGCACCGCGACCTGAAGCCCGAGAATATCATGCTCGTCCCCGGGCCCGACGGCTACGAACACGCGGTGGTGATGGATTTCGGACTCGCCAAGGAGAATCGCAACGAGCCGGGCGTCGCGAAGCTCACCGCGACCGGCATCATTCTCGGCACGCCCGAGTTCATGAGCCCCGAGCAGATCCGCGGCAAGGCGCTCGATGCCCGCAGCGACATTTACGCACTGGGTATCGTCGCGTTCGAGATGTTCACCCAGAAGCTGCCGTTCCAGGGCCGCAACGCGCAGGAAATGATGATCGCGCGGCTGCGCGGCCAGCCGGTCCCCGTCCGGCAGTACAAGCCCGACTTCCCGCCCAAGCTCGAGAAGGCGCTCATGCGCTCCCTCGACGCCAACCCCGACAACCGCTACACCACCGCGCTCGAGTTCGGCATCGCGATGGCGGAGGCACTGGGGCCGGGATACTACGAGAAGGTGAGGGATGTTCTGCAATAGACGGGCGGACGTTCGGACGCTCGGACGGGCGGTACGTAACAACCGAACCAGCCGCCCGTCTGCCCGTCTGCCCGTCTGACCGTCGCAGTCATGCGCCGTTTCCCCGCCTTCGATCCACCCGAGTATGTGAACTGGCGCCCCGATCCCGCCGAGCTGCGACGATTCGACGACACCTGGAGCCATGATCCCGCCCGCCGGTCGATAGTCGAAAAACTGTCGCGCGACGGGAAACTCGCGCTCTACGCCGGAATGCTGCGTGCACGGTTGCATGACGTCGCGCTCAAGCGCTGGGTGAAGCAGGGCGTGATCTCCAAGGCGTGGCTGGGCACCGGCGAGGAAGCCACCACGATCGGCCCGGTCCATGCGCTGGACCGCAGGAGAGACGTGGTGGCGCCCATGATCCGGAACGCTGGTGCCTGCTGCGAGATGGGCATGAGCGTGGCCGATATGCTGCGCGGCTACCTTGGCACCTTCGACTCGCCGTCCCAGGGTCGCGACGGCCACGTGGGCTCGTTTGCCCACCGCGTGCTCCAGCCCATTTCCAACATCGGCAACATGCCCCCCGTGGCCGCGGGGATCGCGCTCACCTTCAAGTTGCGCGGGGAGCCGCAGGTGGTGGTCACGTGGATCGGGGACGGGTCGGTGAAGTCAGGCCCGTCGCACGAAACGCTCAACTTCGCGGCGGTCCAGAAGATCCCGCTCATCTTCGTGATCCAGAACAACCAGGTGGCGCTGGGGACACCGGTCGGCCTCGCGCACCTGCCGGGATCGTACGCGGGACTGCACGAAGCGTACGGCTGCGACGGGTGGTCATTCGACGGCAACAACGTGCTGGACGCCTTTGCGGCAACCAGGCTCGCCGCGGAACGCTGCCGGGACGGGCGTGGGCCGGTCATCCTGGTGGCCGACACCTTCCGCATGGCGGGCCATGCCACGCACGACGAGCAGGAAGCCCGCACCGTTCTTCCGAAGGAGCTGTTCGAGCAGTGGGGCCAGCGCGATCCGGTGGGACTGTACGAAGAACATCTCATTGCCGCGGGCACGGCGACCCGCGACGATCTCCAGAACATCGAGGACCGGGTCACGGCCGAGGTGGAGCGTGGCGCTGAAGAGGCACTCCGCAGTCGCGAGACCAACCTTCCGCCCCCGTCGTCGGCGACGGACGGTGTTTACGCCGTGGAAGGGGAAGGGGGAAGGGGGAAGGGGGAAGCGTGACTGCAGTACCCTTCCCCTTTCCCGCTTCCCGTTTCCCCTAGGTTTTCATGGCCGTCCAGGCCGCGTCGATGACCTGCTGTGGTGAGCTCTGCTCGGGTTGCCAGTCCTTGTTGGCGATTCGCTCGAGCATGAGACCCACCAGCTGGAGCCAGATGTCGGCCCAGATCTCCACCGGGCCGGGCCGCACCTGGGCGGACGACTTGCCGGAGGCGATCACGGTCTCGATGGCGTTGCGCAGCTCGGTCCACGCGTCGCGGCTGCGAGGGTCGAGCAGCGGCTTCAGGCGGGAAACAAAGACGAGGCGCACGATGGCAGGTTCCTTCGCCGCGAGGTCGCGCCAGAGCTGTGCGATGCGCTCGAGCCGCTCGCGACACGCCATCTCCTTCGGTGTTTCGCGCAGCAGCCGGGTGAATGTCTGGACCGCGACCCGGTAGACCTCGTTGAGAAGCTGCTGCTTCCCCGGGAAGTGGCGGTAGATCGTTCCCTCGGCGATTTCCGCCTTCTCGGCGATCTGCGGCGTGGTGCTGCCGTGATACCCGACCGTGGTGAAGAGCTCGAGCGCTGCGCGCATGAGCCGTTCGCGGGTCGCGGCGCCGTCACGGCGCCTGGGCGGGGGGCTGGGGGGCGGAGCGGGTGGATTGACCATCTCTTTGCAAGAGTAAGGAGTCAGCGACTGCACGCAAGGCTATGAAAGCTCTCGTACTCGGTTCCGGTTTGCAGGGTTCCGCTTGTGCCCTCGACCTGTTACGCACTACGGACGCCCAGGTCACGATTGCCGACCGCGCGCCCGAACGTCTCGCACCGTTCCTCCTGGAGTGGCGCGCCCGCCGCCTGGCGGTGCTGTCCGTCGACGCAAAGGACGAAGCCAGCCTTCGCGACGTGTTCCGCGGGCAGGATGTCGTCCTCTCGGCGCTGCCCTACTACCTCAACGTCGCGATAGCGAAGCTGGCCATCGAGTCCGGCGCCCATTTCTGCGATCTGGGCGGCAACACCGACATCGTGCGGCAGCAGGAAGCGATGGACGGCGAGGCGAAAAAGCGCGGCGTCTCCGTCGTGCCGGACTGCGGCGTCGCGCCCGGGATGGTGAACATCCTCGCCGCGGAGGCCATGCGCCGAGTGGATCGCGTCGAGAGCGTGAAGCTCTACGTCGGCGGCTTGCCGCAGCATCCTCACCCGCCCCTCAACTACAACATCGTCTACTCGCTGGAAGGGGTACTGGACTACTACACCACGCCGTCATGGGTTTTGCGGGAAGGAAAACCGGCGCAGGTAGAAGCACTTTCCGAAGTGGAGGAGGTCGAGTTTCCGGCCCCGCTGGGGCGCCTGGAGGCCTTTCACACGGCGGGCGGCGTCTCCACCATGCCCTGGACCATGGGCGACGGGGTGCGGACGATGGAGTACAAAACGCTCCGCTACCCGGGCCACGCCGCAATCATGCAGGGCATCCGCCAGCTCGGCCTGATCGGAACCGAGCCGGTGACCGTCCGGGGGAACCAGGTGGTACCCAGGGACCTGTTCATCTCGGTGGTGGATCCGCTGCTGCGCCGAGCCGAGCCGGATCTCATCGCGCTGCGGGTAGATGTCACGGGGACGAAGGCGGGGACGGCATCCCGCGTCGCGTTCCAGGTGCTCGACTACTATGACGCGAACCTGAAGGTGAGTGCGATGATGCGGACGACCGCATACTCACTCTCCATTACGGGGCAGATGCAGGTTGCCGGGACGATCAAGCCGGGCGTCTGCGTTTCCTACCAGGCCACCCCATTCGACCCTTATGTAGCGGAACTCAGCAAGCGGGGCGTCGAAATTCTAACGGTGGAGTAGTACGCTTCCCCCTTCCCGTTTCCCCCGCAGTCAGAACGTCCACTTCGTCGTAAAGTCCATTGACAGTCCGTCCGGTCCGTAGCCGATCGTCGTACCGACGATGCCGGCGCGGCCCACCTGGATGAATGCGCCCGTCCCGCCGCCGACACGCAGCCCCTTCAGCGTAAACGATTCCGCCTGGAAGACGCGCCCCGCATCGAGGAAACCGAGCAGCGAAACGCGTGCGGCCCGGGGCAGGTTCACCACGTGATATCGCGCGTCGAAGTTGAAGAGCAACTTGTCTCGGCCCAGGAAACGGTTTTCGGCGAGCGCCCGGTGCGACATGGATCCACCCAGCGCGGCATACGGCCGGTCGGACACGTCCACCGAGTAGTACGTGCCCAGCCGCGGCGTTCCGCCCATACCCTGCGCCATCCCGCGCACGGCGAGCCCCAGGTTCTCACCCACCATTCGATACGCCTGCAGGCTGATCGTGCTGCGCGTGTAGCTGACATCGGTGTTGCCGATGCCGTAGATCCCCTGAATCAGGACGCCGCGGTTGGCTGCCAGCTCGTCGTCGCGCGTGTCATACACCAGCCCAAAACGGAAGGAAACATCTCCGGTCGCGAGGCCGATCCTCGGATCCAGGTTCGCCGCCTGGTCGAGCGTGAGCCGGCTCAGGCCAACCGTCGGGGTCTGGATCTTCCACCGTTCGGCGTGGAATCCCGCGAGGGCGCGGAGCCCGCCCGCCACCGTCCGCTGCACCTCCCCCCGCGCGAACATCCGGTTGTAACGCGCTTCGTAGAAGCGCGGCTGGGCGCTGGTCACAAAGGACTCGTCGTTCACGGTGTTTTCACCGATCCCGAAATAGTTGTCGCGCGCGCGCCGCTGGCCTTCGAGGGTCAGGGCAAAGCGCCAGCCGTTAACGAAAGCGGGGAACCGCCCTTCGAGCACGAGCTGCCGGCTGCCGGACGTCGAGAGCTGGCCATCGATGGCGATGGCGGCGCTGTATGGCGCCGGGGAATCCGCGTTCTCGAAATCGAGCTGCCGGACGAACGCGAGGTAGCCGCCGCCGGTGATGCCGTCGCGTGGCGTCCAGAACAGCTTGGGATAGTTGACGTCGAGCCAGGCCGAGCCGGGCGGCATGAGATGCGGGAGCTGGGCCGCCGCGGGAAGCGCGGTCAGCGAAAAGAGCAGTCCGGCGAGCACTACGGCCCGCGAACAGGCGGCGGATCCGGGGGGTGAACGCATGGGGCGCGAATTAAAGCCCGGAGCGGGTAGCAGTGTCAACTTGAAGGCGTCCGTAGCGCCGCGTACGTTCCGCCCGTGACACGCCCGCACCTCTCGATCATCCTCCCGATGCACAACGAGCGCGCGAATGCCGCCCCGCTGATCCGGGAGATTCACGCCGCGCTCCAGGGCATCGAGCACGAAATCATCGCCGTGGACGATGGCTCGGACGACGGGACGGATGCCGAGCTGTTCGCGCTGGTGGCCCAGTACCCGGTGCTCCGCATCGTCGTGCTCGCGCGGCGTGCGGGGCAGAGCGCAGCCACCGTCGCGGGCTTCGAAGCCGCGCGCGGGGCCATCCTGGTGACGATGGATGCGGACGGGCAGCACGACCCCCGGGACATCCCGCGGCTGCTGGAGTTGCTCGAGGGCCCGTCGCGGCCAGATGCCGTCGCCGGCGTCCGCGCCGTGCGACACGATTCGATCGGCCGGCGCTGGCAGAGCCGCGTCGCCAATGCGATACGCGACCGCCTGACCGGAGACCGGGTACGTGATTCCGCCTGCGCCTTCAGGGTCATCCGCCGGGACGCCGTGGTCGCGATTCCGCGCTTCGACGGCATGCACCGGTTCCTGCCGACCCTCCTCTGTCTCAGCGGACGCACCGTCATCCAGGCACCCATCAATCACCGGCCCCGGCGGGCGGGCGTCAGCAAGTACGGGCTCCTGGACCGCGCCTGGCGGGGCTTGCTGGACTCGCTCGGCGTCCGCTGGCTCAAGAGGCGGGCATTGAGATACGAAGTGAGAAGTGAGAAGTGAGAAGTGAGAAGTGAGAAGTGAGAAGTGAGAAGTGAGAAGTGAGAAGTGAGAAGTGGGTATTGCGCGGAGTCACCTCTCACTTCTTACTTCTCACTTCTCACTTTCCCGGTCCATGCCCCGACGCACTCGTCTCGACCCATCGATTTTTCACCTGCCCGTGGAGCGCATGCGGACAGGGTATTACTCCGACAAGTATTTCGTCCGCGCACGCGACGTGCTGCTGAAGGACGGACACCGCCCGCGCGTGCTGATGCAGGTCTTCGGCAAGACCCAGGGCTACCTCGGCGGCATCGACGAAACCATCGCGATCCTGAAGCTCTGTTCCGAGTCCTGGGACGAGCTGGTGGTCCACGCCCTGTATGACGGCGAGGAAATCAGCCCGTGGGAAACGGTGCTGACCGTCGAGGGTCCGTACGACGCCATTGCCAACCTGGAGACGCTCTACCTGGGCGTGCTCGCGCGCCGCACGCGCGTGGGCACCAACACCCGGGTGGTGGTGGATGCCGCGCGGCCCAAGGAAGTGATGTTCTTTCCCGCCCGGCATGATCACTGGCTGGTGCAGACCGGCGACGGGTACGCGGCGCATATCGCGGGGGCCATCGGCGTCTCGACCGACGCACAGGCGTCGTGGTGGGGCAGCGAGGGCATCGGTACCGTGCCGCACGCCATGATCGCCGCGTACGGCGGAGACACGGTGCGCGCCACGCAGAAATTCGCGGAGTACATGCCGGAACGTGTCCGCCTGATTACTCTGGTGGACTTCGAGAACGATTGCGTAGGCACATCCCTGGCCGTGGCCCGGGCACTGGGTACGCGTCTTTACGGTGTGCGGCTCGACACGTCCGAGACTATGGTGGACCGGTCCATTGTCCCCGAGATGGGCCACTTCAAGCCGACCGGGGTGAACCCGCAGCTGGTCTGGAACGTCCGCCGCGGCCTCGACGGGGCGGGGTTCCCGGCGGTCAAGATCGTGGTATCCGGCGGGTTCTCGGCGGACAAGATCCGGCAATTCGAGAAGGAAAAGGTCCCGGTGGACGCCTACGGCGTCGGTTCATGGCTCTTCCAGGGCCGCTTCGATTTCACCGCAGACGTGGTCATGGTGGACGGCAAGCCCGTGTCGAAGGCCGGACGACGGTACCGGCCCAACCCGAGGCTGGAGCCCGTCCAGTAAGGGTCGGAACGAAGGGTCTTTGCCTAAGTAAATGAGCGCTTTGACAGCACTGTAAAACCAGTCGCATATTCTGGACCGTGTCGTACCACCCAGGGGAAACTCTCACGTTTCGGAAGGGACAGTATGCACAACGATCCCGGCGCTCAGCCGGACGCACCAGAGAGCAGTCCGGAGCAGGCCACGACCAAGCGGGCATGGACAGCGCCCGCGGTGACCGAGCTCCCCCGCCTCACCGAGCTGACGCTGCAGAGTATCACGGGCGACGGCGACACCGGAGGCGGCGGCAGCACCGTCTTCTAGATGCCCGCACTGAACACTCCGGGCCACGGGCCCATGCTGCTGGGTTTCGCGCTGACCGAGCACTGCAATCTTCGTTGTCCTCACTGCATCAGGGACGACGTGACGACAGTGCGGAATCTCGGCGTGGATCTCATTGAATCCACCGTCACGCAGGCGCTCGACCTGTACGAGCGGGTGACGGTCAGCATGACTGGCGGCGAACCACTCCTGCATCCGGACTTCGATCGCATTATCCGGTTCCTGGCGGGGCGGGGCGTGCCGTATCGCTTCGTGACCAACGCCTGGCACCTGAAGCGCGTGATGCCGCTCCTCCAGGCGTGTCCGCCGGAAGGCGTGCGGCTCAGCCTGTCCGGGGCGACCGAAGATCTGCACGATGCCCATCGAGGCCAGGGCAGTTTCGACCGCGTGCTGCTGGGTGTCGCACTGCTGACCAGCCGGAGGATTCCATCCTCCCTGTCGATCGTGATCGACAAGCGGGACCGTCACCAGATTCGCGAAGCCGCGGACCTGGCGGAGGCCCTTGGCTGCCAGCGCATTCACTTCATCCTTCCGCAACCGGTGCCCGGCAGCGCGCAGGCGGATTCCGATCTGCCGCCTTCGGAGTGGCTGCCCGTCCGCCGCGAGGTGGAAGCCCTCGCCGCTGAGCCCGACCGGCTCACGCGCGTGGTGCTGGACTATGGCGCGCCGTTCGAAGGTGCGGAGAAGGCCTGCGACACGTTCGCGCTGCGCCGGCTCTATGTGCTGCGCCGGGTTTGGTGGACGGGGAGTTAAGCTACCGCGGCCCGCTCGAACGCGATCGGGCTGAGGTTGCCGAGGGTCGAGTGCCTCCGTGTGGGATTGTAAAAGCGTTCGATGTAGTCAAAGACGTCGGCGCGGGCGGCGTTGC
>CAMDCH010000107.1:0-8496 GCA_945889655.1 bacterium HR33 | reverse complement strand
CATCTGCTCGAGCCAAAACCGGATGTCTATGTTCTGAAGACGCGCGAGGGCCGCCAGCTGAAAGTCCAGTTTCTTTCCTACTATTGCCCAGGGAACGCCGGTCCGACTCCCGGTTGCACCACCTTCCGCTTTGGCCCCCTGACTAACTAGCCGCCGGCTCCCATTCCACGGGATCGCCTACAGCGATTTCGCCATCATCGAGCACTTCAGCAAATGCACCGCCACCCCAATTGGGGAACATCGCGCGCTGCAAGCCGGCATGAGCTTCCTCCATCTGCTCGCAGGGCCTGGTCTCGCCGGCAATCCTGAAACGTACGGCTCCGATGCGGAGCACCCGCCCACGCGTGTCGGCCAGCGGACATCCGCTCACCATCAGGTTGGCGCGCCGGCGCGAGGGGTCGATCGATCCACCCGTTTCCTTCATAAGGCGGTCCCACGCTTCCCGCTCGATGATCGTCACCTGCCGACGGCGTCCCTGGTCGGCGTTCCCGACGATTCCGCGACCTGCAACCAGCGTGGCCGCGGGTGCGGCGTCCATCCGCCCACCATGCGCCCGCTTGATCCAGATCCCTTCAAGGGCAGCCTTCAGATCAGAACGCATGGTAGAAGAGGTGCATCCAGAGGACTCGCGAGTACCGAAACATCACCGGGACGAGCAGAAGGAAGATCGGCACAGAGATGAACAGGGCGACCGTCGGCGAGTGTGACGGCAGCACGAGCATCAACGCCACGGTCATGAACAGCATGAGAGGAATGCCGAGCGCATAGCTCATGTACATCGCGCCCTGGAAGTAGCCCTGTTCCCTCATGAACTCGTGACCGCAGACAGAACAGCCATCATTCATCGTGATGCCGCGCTTGAACACCGGGCCCTGGAGGCAGTTGGGGCACCGCTGGCGAGCGATGGCCACGAGCCGCTCGCGCGAGGGCAGGGACAGCCGGAAGCGCGCCACGGTCAGTACGAAGGAATGACTCTCGCGATCGAGATGGTGTAGTCGAGGGTGTGGCCATACCAGGGATCGATGGCGCGCGCGCGCCCTTCCACCCGCATGCCCCAGGGACCTCCGAGGTGCACCCGCAGGCCCGTGACCGCGTGCAGCGTCCACTGGTTCTCGGTGACACCGGTGGCGATGTTCGCGAACCCGAAGCCCCCACCGACGTACGGCCGCACCGGACCCAGGTAGCCCTGGAACTGGAGGGAAAGCTCGGGAAGGAGGTAGTTGCGTGACCCCATCTGCTGCTCTATCCGCAGGACCGCGATTCCGGGCTCGAACACCACGTACGGCCCGAATCGCCCGTCGAAACGGACGGTGAGGACCCAGGTGTTGTCCCGCACGCCGCCGATGTCGTAGTGGGACAGCCCACCACCGACATTGACGATCTGCTGGCGGCCCTGCGCGGCCAGGTCCGGCACCGCAACCGCCCCGGCGAACAGGCCAACGGCGACCATCACTCCACTACGCGAACGCATTCCCCTCACAGAATCCCCATGTGCAAGTCGAAAAAAGATAGCCCGCTATCGCTTCAATCGCTCGAAAAACGCCTTGCGCGCCTTCCCGACCTTGGGCCCCACCACCGCGCGGCAGTACCCCTGGTCGGGATTCCGTTCGTAATAGTCCCGGTGATACTCCTCGGCCGGGTAGAACACCTTCAATGGCTCGACTTGCGTGACGATCGGATCATCCCAGGCCTTCTGGTCCTGGAGGTCGCGAATGACGTCCCGCGCCACCTTCTCCTGCTCGGGAGAGTGATAGTAGATGGCGGAGCGATACTGCGTCCCGGTGTCCGGCCCCTGGCGATTGAGGGTGGTCGGATCGTGGATCGTGAAGAAAATGTCCAGGATGTCGCGGTAGGAGATCACGGCCGGATCGTACGTGACCTGCACGACCTCGGCATGGCCGGTGCTACCGGTGCAGACTTCCTCGTACGTGGGATCCTTCTTCGCCCCGCCCGCATAGCCCGAGCTCACGTTCTCGACACCCTTGAGCTGGTCGTAGATCGCCTCGAGGCACCAGAAACAGCCGCCGGCCACGGTGGCCAGCTCACGCTGCGCAGTCATCAGGACTCCGGTTGATGGGATCGGCCGCGCCTGCCGCGGTCGCCTTCAGAACGCTTCCTGTGCATCGAGGGTTCCCTGCCCGATCTCCAGCGGCATGACGAAGAGGCTCCAGATCACGAGGGCGAGCAGCAGCCCCCCGACGACAACAAGCACGATGTTCGCCGGGGTAAACCGGTCGTTGCGAGGAGCATCGGGCGAGAGCCGGGCGTTGATGGCGTTCACCGTGAGCTGCACGGGAATCGAGGGCACGAAGGCGAACATGGAAATGAGGCCCCAAGGCTGGCGGAGCAGCGAGGTGAGCCAGAGGATGACCGTAACCACCGTGACAGCCACGGCATTCCACGAGGGCCGCACCCCAGCCTCCTCTGCCGTGCGCGCAATCCTTCGCAGGAGATCGTAGAGCCAGATGGGTGCGAGGAACGTGCGCCAGAACGGGCTCAGCTGTGCCCCACCCTGGTCCCGCTCGTGGCGAAACTGCCGGTAGACCAACGCCACCTGGTAGATGCCGAACGAGCAGAGCGAGAGAACCACGAACTTCACCACCGATACCGGGGCGAACCGGGCCTCCTGTGTCGTGCCGTTCACGGCTTGCCGGTCCCGGGACGCGCCGTGATCCGCGACCGCAGCCACGCGTATCGCTGGAGGCCGATCCAGTGGACCGCCCCTATGAGCGTGGGCGTCATGACCGACGAGAGTATGAACACCACCGAGAAGAATTCCGTGCGCACCAGACTGCTGACCAGCCCCGCGGCCGCGCCGGCCGCGAGAAAGACCCAGAGAGGCAGCCGCGACGGCGGGGCGCCGAACCGGCCCATGGACTTGAGCAGGAAGCCGAGCACCGCGACGTACGAGGCCGCCGCGAGCGTGACGCGGATGATCTTGGGGAAGTTGCCCTGGATGGCCAGGACAATGTCGGCGATCATGACGATGCCGCTGAGCACCCCGACGCTGACGATCAATTCCATGGACGAAGGCTAGTCGAGTGGTTCAATTCCCGGGATGCCCCACCTGCAGCGCGTCGCATGGAAGGACCGCAAGGGCCGGGCGGACGGCTTCCCGTTCGGGATACCGGCCATCCGGACGCTCAAGGACATCTCCGTGGGCCCGACCGTCACGCTCTTCGTCGGCGAGAACGGCTCGGGGAAATCCACCCTGCTCGAAGCCATTGCGGCCGCGGCAGGCCTGCCGGTCGTCGGCGCGGCGGACACGGGGGCAGACGAATCCCTCGCTGCGCAGCGCGACCTGGCACAGTCCCTCCGCCTTACCTGGAAGTACCGTACCCGGCGCGGGTTCTTTCTCCGCGCGGAAGATTTCTTTGGATTTCAGAAGCGGCTGCAGCGTGAGCAACGGGAGCTGAAAGACCGGCTCGCCGAGATCGAAGTCGAGTACGCGAATGCCCCGGACCTTGCGCGCGGACTGGCCGCCGGACCGGTGGCGATGTCGCTCGGTGCCATCGAGGGTACGTACGGAAAGAATCCGGATGGCCGCTCGCACGGCGAGGCATTTCTCAACCTCTTCAAGGCGCGGCTGGTACCGAAGGGTCTCTTCCTTCTCGACGAGCCCGAGGCGGCGCTGTCACCGCAGAGCCAGCTCGCCTTGCTTGCCATGATCTTCGACACGCTGGGCCGGGAGGGACAGTTCATCATCGCGACGCATTCGCCGATCCTGCTCGCCTTCCCCGGGGCGACGATCTACAGCTTCGACAACGCCCCGATCCGCGAGGTCCCCTACGACGAACTGGAACACGTAAAACTGACCCGCGATTTTCTCGAGAATCCACAGCGGTTCCTGCGAGCGCTTCGGGATCCCGGCTAGCGGAGATTGCGGAAGCGAAACGGGACCGTCAGCACGTACGCCGCCCGACAACCATGGAAAACGTCGTAGGGCATTGGCTCCATCTGCTGTAGCTCGGTCCGCGCCAGCGGGATCAGCGCAAAAGTCCGCCACCGCACAGGCTTGAACGAACCAATATCCGGTTTGCCGAGAGTATCGACGCGGACCAGTACCGTGACATCGGCACCGCGCGCTCCTTCCACCTGGCCGGGGGCGGAGGAATCGGGTTTCCACCGGCGCGGCTCCAGCGCCAGCAGCGAGTCCCCTTTGGTCTTGAGGAGCGTACGAACCGAGTCGCACACCTCGGGCGGGATGGCATCCGCCTGCTGCGCGACGATCGGGCTCCCAGGCGCCAACAATCCGACCGCCAGGGCGAGCGCGCGTGGATTTACCACCGGATGCCGCGGGCCATCGCGGTGGCGGCGAAAACCATCCCGACCGTGAGCAGCGCCTGGATCCAGCTGATGCGGGCGAAGAGCGGGGCGCGGGAGAGATCGAGCGCCTGCCTTTTCCCGAGCGCGATACGCCAGCGGACCAGCGTGATCATCGGCCAGAGCTCGAGGAGCAGGATGACGAGCAGCAACCCCATCTTCGCATGGAACGAGGGCTCGGCCAGGTAGTACGCCGACCCCTTCTCCACCCCGCCGAACGCGCGCCAGGCTCCCGTGACGATCCAGACCAGGGCCGCCACTCCCCACAGGCTGTCGGCAAAAAGGACCCGCGAAACTGCCCCTGGATCCCGCTGGACCGCGCCGAGGCCGCGAGCGCGCTCGATGATTGAGCCCAGGCCAATGCCCAGGGCAAGGAGGTGAAGGGCGGCGAGAATCCAGCGAAGGAGCATGCGATCAAGGTATCCCGGCGTGGCGCGCTCGCAACACTTCACCGGCCACGGCAAGGAACCTGCGCACTGTAAGTCGGTGTTTACTTATCAGACACTTTCGAGGAGCACCATGCGCAACTTCGCAATGATTGCCTTGGCCGCCACTGCGCTCGCAGCGATTCCTGCGAAGCATGCGCTGGCCCAGGACACGCCCGGGCCTGCTGCGGTCGTAGCGACATCCGAGCACCGCTCCCTGGCCATCAAGCACACCCAGGCCGCCATCGACGCAGGCAAGGATGGAAGCGCCGCCGGCGTGGCGGACCACGCCAAGCAGGCCCTCACGCACGTCGAGGCAGCCCGCAAGGACGAACCCGGGGATGAAAAGCTCGCGGCCGCGGTAAAGAGCCTCGAGAACGCGATGGCCAAGGGCCGCGGTGGTGACCGCGAGGGCGCCTGGAAATCGGCAGACGAAGCGCTGGAAAAACTACAGGCGAAGAGCTAGCCCCGGCGCCAGCCGTGGCGTTTCACAGGCTCGGCCGGCCGGAGATCGGTCACCGCGGGACCGTTGAAGACCTTGCCGAGCTTGTCGTAGCGCGACCCGTGACACGGACAGTCCCAACTCTTCTCCGCGGCGTTCCACGCGACGATACAGCCCAGGTGCGTGCAGTTGGCACTCAGCTCGTGGACCGTGCCCTCTTCGTCACGGTAGACGGCGAGCTTCTGCAGGCCTCGCCGCATCACCGCACCCGTGTTCTTCGGAATCTCCTCGACGGTTTCCACTTCTCCCGGCGTGACGTGCTCCACGTACCGTGAGACCACGTTGAGAGCGTCCGCCACGTAGGGCATGGCCGCGGCGATCGTCTTGCGCGAGGGGTCGTAGACCTCGGTCCAGCGATTCTCCCGGCCCAGGACCAGGTCCGGGATCAGCATCCCCGAGATCGCGCCATGCGTGATGCCTTGGCCCGAATCCCCGGAGGCGATGTAGATGTTGTCGTCGTCCGAGGGGTTGCGGCCGATGAACGCGAGGGAATCGAACGGCTCCATCACCTGCCCCGCCCAGCGGTACCGGACGTCACGAAGCATGGGAAAACGCGCCCGGGCCCACGTCTCGAGCTTGCCGTGGCGGATGCCGGTTTCCTGCGCCTCGCCGGTCCGGTGATCCTCGCCACCCACGATGATCAGGTCATTGTGCTCATCAAAGGACTGGAGACGGACGTAGTGGTAGGGCTCCGCGGTGTCCCAGTACAGCGCCTCGGTCACGGATCCCTTCGGAATCATTCCCGCGATGACATAGGTCATGTAGGGCGCCTGCTTGGTGTGGACGACCACCATGTCGTTGATCGGCGCGTTAGTGGCAACCACGACCGTTTCCGCGGTCACGGTGCGCTTGCCGGCCAGCACGCGGGCGGGATGCCCGCCGACAATCTCGTCCACGTGGGTGCGACTGAAGACGTGTCCTCCCGCCCGCTCAATGCAGCGGGTGAGCGCCGCGAGGTACTTGAGCGGGTGGAACTGCGCCTGGCGCGGGAACCGAAGGCACGGACCGGTTTCGAAGCTGGCGATCGGTGCGCGCTCGAGCCGTTCCACGTCCGTCAGGCCCACGCGGTGCGCCGCCGCAAGCTCGCGGTCCAGGATATCGACCGTATCGCCGGGTGGAACGAAGAGGTAGCCGTCCACGCGCCGGAAGTCGCAGTCAATGTTCTCCGCCTCGACCACCTGCTCGATGCGATCGATTGACGCCACATAGCTCTCCGCCACGAGGCGAGTGGCCGCCTCACCGTGATACTTCTCGAGCTGGAAATAGCGGTCGTCCGCGGCAACGGTGATGTGCGCGGTCGTCACCGAGGTCATGCCCCCGGCCAGCGAAGCCCTCTCCAGGACAGCAACCGACTTCCCTGCCTTGGCCAGCGTGTACGCCACGCTCAGGCCGGCCATGCCGGCGCCGATCACGCAGACCTCGGTCTCCAGGTCGCGTTCCAGCCGCCGGCGGGTGGGCATCTTGGCCGTCGCGGTCCAGATACTGTCTCGCTTGGACTCGGGAAAGCCGGCGGGTGCGACCGGCTCACGCCGGCGCGGCGCGCCGGGGCGGCGTCGCGGAGCTTCTTTTGTAGTCGACATATCTGGCTGCGGCAAAGGCTCTTTGACGGGCGTCTCGCTCATAGAGGATTTACACTCACCGGGGGACGCGGGTCCCTGGCGTACCAACGCTGCGCGCTGGCGTCGCAATTGATTCAACCTGTGCCGCGCGCACCTGCGTAGGCGTGAGGTTCGAGGGCCGGATTCTTACGCGTCCCCGCTCGTGGCGGCCCCGCCGCAGCCGTGTCGGAGCGACCGCAACATCCCTGCAACACCCGGCTCCAATCGTCTTTCCTCCTTTTCTCGTCCGCGGGGCCGCGCGACCACGTGAACACCGCGCGGCGACATGCATTGCTGGCCCGTTCGATGCGCAGGTACGCGGGGTCACGCAGCACCAACCTTACCACACCCCGGGAGATGTCCATGAGCCAGCGCCAGGCTGATCAGCAGGACCGCGAGGATATGCAGGACAACGATGCGGACGACGCGACCACCGCGCGCGGGGGACGCTCATCCTCCCGTTCGAAGCAGGCGGTAGGTGCCGGCCAGTCCCGGGGCCGCAACACGGAGGATTCCTTTCGTGCCAACCCTGACGACGACGCGGGCAAGGACGTGGAGAACAAGACTGAAAGCGAAGATGAGACTGAGGAGATCGAGCTGGGCGAGAGGTCGCGGACGTCTTCGCGCTCCCGCCGAGGCGCCCCTTCGTCTGGTGACAGCTCGGCGCAGCAGGACGGTCAGGGCCGCGGTAAGGGTACTCCAAAGACTTCGAGCCGCAGCAATGGCAGCAAAGCACCGACTGATTCCAAGCGGACTGCCACCAGCAATAGAGGCTCAGTGAAGTCGAAGAGCGCCACGAACGGCCAGAACCGCGCAGCCCGCCGCCAGGAGTCGGGTAAGAATCGCGGCGGCGCCACCGTCGGCACGCCCCCGAAGGGCCAGGGCCGCACCAAGACCAAGACCTCCATGACGGGCTTGAAGAACAAGCGGGCCCGCAACGTCACGTCGAGCCGCGGCGCCGGGCGGACCGCCAACGCGCGGGCCGCGGCGCGCGGCCGTTCGGGGCACACCCGCACGTCAACCGCCAAGCGGGCATCGGCCGTTCGCGGGGGCCGCTAGATCCAAGAGGGAAAAGGGATGAGGGAGAAGGGAGAAGTACTTCTCCCGCTTCCCTTCTCCCTTTTCCCGTTATTCAGACCTGCGGTCCGGGATTGCGCGGCCACCAGCGGTGGACGCGCTTCCGGTATTCGCCGTAGTCGGCACCGAAGGTGCGGGCCAGGGTTGGCTCTTCGTACGTCGTGACGAAAATGTGAACCACGAGTCCAAGCATGAAGGCGTAGCCCGCCAGCGACCATGACTCGTAGAAGATGCCCGCGCCCATCATCGCCACACCGGCCCCGATGTACATGGGGTTCCGCACGAACCGGTACGGCCCCCGCACCACCAGCTTCCGTGGTGGATCGAACGGCGCGGGCGTCCCCTTCCCGATGAACGCGAACGTGAACACACACCAGAGTGCAACCGCCCCGCCGGAGATCACCAGCGCCGCGCCGATGATCTGTGGAATCCCCACGGTTTCGGGACGGGCAAGGTGGGACCACTCGAGTATCCGTGCGGGCACAAATACCAGCACGAAAGAAATAAAGAGTGTTGCGTAGACGACCGTCCGTGCGAGGATCATCGTTGCACCCGTTTGCGGAGGTCGCCA
>CAMDCH010000106.1:0-8596 GCA_945889655.1 bacterium HR33 | reverse complement strand
ATCTCCGGAATTCCCTCGGCTTTCACAGCAACCGTCGCAAGCACCGGGGGATTCCAGGGGGACCCTTCGCTGCGCTCAGGGTGACCGGCCTTCGCGATCGGTCGGCCGTGGTGCGCCTTCACGTTCACGAGCGCGTTCCCCTGCCGGATACCGAGCATGACCTCGATCTCCTGCCGCAACTTGTCGGCGCCGGAGCGGTCCGCCTTGTTCACGACGTAGATATCCGCGATTTCCATGACACCGGCCTTGAGGACCTGGACCCCGTCACCGGACTCCGGGACGAGAACCAGGATGGCGGTATCCGCGGTGGCGGCGATCTCCAGCTCGGACTGCCCGACGCCCACCGTTTCGACGATGATCCGGTCGAACCCGAACGCGTCTACCACGTCACACACTTCCCGCGTGGTGGTCGCCAGGCCGCCGAGGGCGCCCCGGGTTGCCATGGAACGGATGTAGACGCCCGGGTCGAGCGTGACCGATTCCATTCGGATGCGGTCGCCGAGGAGCGCGCCTCCCGAAAACGGGCTCGTGGGATCCACGGCGATCACCGCGACCGTCTGCCCCTGTTCGCGGTAGCCCTTCACGAGGCCTTCGACGAGCGTCGACTTGCCGGCCCCGGGTGGCCCCGTAATGCCGATCCGGTGCGCCCCGCCCACCCGCGGATACAGCACGGAGAGCAGGTCCTCGAATCCATCGCGGCCATTCTCCACCAGCGAGATGGCGCGGGCGAGGGCCGGCATCTTCCGGGCGCGGAATCCTTCCAGCAGGTCGGTCAGAGCAAGGCTCCCCGCAGCGCGATACTGGCCACGGTGAAATAGATCATCAGGCCGGTAACGTCCACGAGCGTCGCGACGAACGGCGCCGAAGCGCTCGCGGGATCGAAGCCGACCTTGCGCAGCACGAACGGCAGCATCGATCCCGTCACGCATCCCCATAATACCACGCCCACGAGACTGAGCGAGACGGTGATTCCCAGCTTGAGATAGTGCTCCCCGTAGGAATGCCAGATCTTCTCCCACACGACCACCCGCACCAGGCCGAGCGTGCCCAGGATGGCCCCAAGGGTGAGACCGACGCCGACCTCTCGCCGTAGCACCTTCCACCAGTCCCGGATCCGGACCTCGCCAAGGGCCATCGCACGGATGACGAGGGTCGACGCCTGCGAGCCGGAATTCCCGCCGCTGCTGATGATGAGCGGAAGAAAGAGTGCCAGCACGACCGCGGCGGCGATCTCGTCCTGGTAGAACGCCATGGCCGACGCCGTGAGCAGCTCACCGATGAACAGAACTGCGAGCCAGCCCGCGCGTTTCCTGATCAGGTCCTGGATGGGGGAGGACATGTACGGCATCTGGAGGGCCTCGGTACCACCGATCTTCTGGATGTCTTCCGTCGCCTCTTCCCGCACGACGTCCGCGATGTCGTCGAAGGTGATGATGCCCTTCATGCGCCCCTCGGCATCCACCACCGGAATCGCCAGCAGGTCCTGCTCGACGTAGATGCGGGCCACCGCTTCCTGGTCCAGGTCCTCGCGGACCGAGATGATCTCCGTGTGCATCACGTCCCGTACCAGCTTCTCGTCGGGCGCCTGGAACAGCTCGCGAAACGAGATCACACCCTTCAGCTGCTGCTGGCCGTCGAGCGCGTAGGCGTAATAGATCGTCTCCACCTGGCCCGCCTGCTTGCGCAAGTAACGGATCGCTTCGTCCACGGTGAATTCGGGACGGACACGGGCAAAGCGCGGGCTCATCAGGCCGCCCGCGCGATCTTCGGCGTAGGCCAGCAACGCGCGCACTTCGCTGCGCGTCTGCTCGTCCAGCAGGTCCAGCAGGCGGTTTCGTTCCTCGTTCGAACAGGTCTGGAGCAGGTCCGCCGCGTCGTCCGGATCCAGCAGGCGGATCCAGAGCACGCGTTCGGCGAGCGGCAGTGCGTGCACGAGGGCGCTCTGTTCCGTCGGATCCAGCGTGAGGAAGAAGTCGTTCACTTCCTCCGGCGGCAACCCGCGGAAGCGTTCTACCCGGTCGGCCTCGCTGAGCGCGGGCCACTCCTCCCAGAGGTGGAGGGCCGCGGTGGTCGGCGCTTCGTCGAGGTCGTCGCTCATGGCGCCACAGAGATAGCCGTCGGCGCCACCGATCCCCGCCGGACCGCGACGCGTTCCACCTTGGTGGGAGTGGCTGCGAGGATGTCGAATTCCAGTCCTGCGGCGACGAAACGCTCGCCCGCCTGCGGAATGCGACCCACCGCCCGCGCCAGCATCCCGCCCACGGTTCCCGACTGCCCGGGGAGCGGGACGTCCAGCCGCGCAGCCAGCTCGGACACGGCCGTGGAACCGTCCACCTCGACGAGGGTCACCGTCACGGGCTCCGTCGCCGCGCCCACGTCGTGCTCGTCGAAGATTTCACCCACCAGCTCCTCCAGCAGGTCCTCGAAGGTCGCGATGCCTGCGGTCCCGCCGAACTCGTCCAGCACCACCGCGAACTGCCGGTGCTCGCGCTGCATCTCGACCAGGAGATCCGCGCAACGCTTCGTGGCCGGGACGGCGGTGACCGGCCGCAGCGGCAACGTGCCGCCCGTGCCGTCCTTGAGGATGTCGAAGGCGTACACCATGCCGACGATGTTGTCGAGCGTCTCCCGGTAGACGGGCAGGCGGGAGTAGCCCGACTCCGCCATTAGCCGCGCGACATCCACCGGCGGGGCGCGGTCCGGCACCGCCAGGATCTCCGTGCGGGGCGTCATCACTTCGCGCACCGTGCGCTCCGCGAAGGCGACGACGCCGGAGAAGACCGTCAGCTCGTCGGTGGCAAGGACGCCTTCCCTCTTGCCCGCGTCCAGCATCGTCCGCACCTCGCCGCGGGGCGATCCATCCACGGCGGGCAGGAGCGGTGAAATCACCAGCGAGAGGTATTCCATTATCGGCGCCCCGCGCTGAACGACGCGTTCCGGCCAGCGACGCGCCAACGCGCGTGGCAGGACGTAGGTGACGACGATCAGCGCCGGGACCAGCAGCAGGACCAGGAGGCTCGACCGCAGGAGCGGCGACACGGAGGCCAGCAGGGCATGCCCGCCCATCGCGGCGAGCACCAGGCCCGCCGTGGCCACCGCGTTCGCGGCTCCGAGCAGGCGGCCCGGCGTGGACAGGAGCGCGCTCGCAATGGCCGCGCCGCGCAGGCGCCTGGCGATCCAGCGTGCCAGCTCGAGTCGTGATACGGCCGCCGCCGCCACGGCGATGGCCGACCCGGCGCCCGCGAGCGCGACGCCGAGGAGCAGCATCAGCCCGGCGCTCACTCCACCTGCTCCGCCACCGCCGGCGCAGCCGGTGTCATGCGCTCGAAGAAGACGCGCCGCACCCGCCGCTTCACGACCTCCTCCACCACCACACGGAAATCTCCGATCACCATCTGCTCGCCCGATGCGGGCACGCGCCCCAGCTCGGAATAGATGAGCCCGCCGACCGTGCTCACTTCTTCGCGGTCGAAAACGAAACCGAGCAGCGTCGAGAGTTCCTCCAGCGATACGCCGCCATCCACCCAGAACCGCCCGTTCCCATCGCGGTTCACCAGCGGCACCTCCTCGGTGTCACGCTCGTCGCGGATCTCGCCGACGATCTCCTCGAGAATGTCCTCGAGCGTCATCAGCCCCGAAGTGCCGCCGAACTCGTCCACGACGATCGCGAGGTGCGACGGGCCCCGCTGGAAATCGCGAAGCTGCGCGGCCAGGGTCTTGGACTCCGGGATGAAATCCGCCGGCCGGACCAGGCTCGCCCATTCGTCCGGGTCGTCGCGCAGCGCCGCGACCCACGGCACCAGGTCCTTGGCGTGGACGATGCCCACGATGTTGTCGAGCGTGTCGGAGTACACCGGCACGCGAGCGTGAGCGGTGCGGCGCAGCGCCGCGAGCACTTCGTCGAAGGTGGCCCCGGCTTCCACTGCGGCAATATCCAGCCGCGGGGTCATGACTTCTTCGACCGTCATGTCGCCGAGGGCGAAGACACCCAGCAGCATGTCGCGGTGCGCCGGTCCCATCGCCGCTCCGGAGCCGCCCGGCATCGGCACGGCGTCCTCGATGGCGCGCTCGGCTACGATCACCAGGCTCAGGAGCGGGCGGAACGGGAGGAGCGTCTGGCGGGCGATCCCGGCGCCCGCCACCGCTGCATCCGGGGCGAGGGCCCCGATGGCGCGCGGGAGCGCGTCGGCCACCATGTAGATGAAGGCGCCGGCCAGCAACGCGAGTCCCCACCCTTCGACGACGGGGCGATTCCACCAGCCCACGCTCTCCGACGCGGCGACCCCGGCAAGCACGAGCAGCGCGAGCCGGCTCACGTGCAGGACGCGGGGAAGCGGCAGTGAACCGAATGAAGGCTGGCTGCCGGGGGCACCCGAGTCCGGCGCCTGCTCCGCGAGGGCGAGCAATCCCGCCCAGCCGGCCGCAGCGAGCGCGGTGATCAGCGCCGCGAGCGTGAGCGCGCCGCTCATGCCCGCTTCCTCGCCAGCTGGCGCACGTAACGCTCCTGCCGCTTCCACATGCCGGAACGGATCCGCTGCGCCGATTCGGGGTGGTTGTAACCCAGAATGTGCAAGGTTCCGTGGACGACCAGCCGGACCAGCTCCTCGCGTTCGGGGACACCGAGCTCACGGGCCGATACGCGCGCCACGTCCGGGCAAACGTAGATGTCACCGGTCACGCAATTGTCATGGGGAAGCGGAAACGCGATGACGTCGGTGGTCGCATTGCGCCCGAACGCCCGCTGGTTGAGCAGGCGCATGCCAGGGCCGCGGACGAACGTGACGCTCACGGCTGCCGGCCCGGCGCCTTCGCCGTCCAGCACCGCGGTGACCACGCGCCTCACGACCGTCGCGGGAAGACCGCCGCGGCTTCGCGGCGAGTCCACCCGGATGTCATGCCCGCGACGCGGGCTCCCACTCCGCCGTGATCCCGCCACTGGTCGTCGGATAGTCGATCCGGTTGTGATGCATCCCGGCGAGCACCCGGATGAATTCTTCCCGGACCCGGCCGAGCTGCGCGAGTGTAAGGGGGGCATCGGCCAGCTGGCCGGATTCAATCCGCTGCCGGAACAGGTGGTCGATCGCTTCGGCGATCCGCTCCTCGGTGGGATCGTCCAGCACCCGGAGCGCGGCTTCCACGCCATCGGCCAGCAACGCCACCGCGGTCTCCACCGATTGCGGCCGCGGGCCCGGGTACCGGTAGCGTTCCTCGTCCTTCTCCACGTCCAGGCCCTGCGCCCGCGCGCGTTCGCGGAAGTAGGTGATGTCGGCCGTACCGTGATGCTCGGGGATGAACGCCTTCACCACGGCGGGAAGGTGATACTCCTCCGCCAGCTGGAGGCCGTCGCGCACGTGGTTGCGGATGATCGCCGCGGACACGTCGGGCTCCAGGCGGTCGTGCGGATTCCCGGTAGTCGCCTGGTTTTCGACGAAGAAATGCGGCTTCTTCAGTTTTCCCAGGTCGTGGAAGTAGCAGCCGACGCGCGCGAGCAATCCGTTGGCGCCGATGGCATTGCACGCCGATTCGCAGAGATTCGCGAGCGCCACGCTGTGTGCGTACGTGCCGGGCGCCTCCGTGGCCAGCTTCCGCAGGAGCGGATGACTGGGATCAGACAGCTCCAGCAGCTTGAGGTCGGTCGTCAGCCCGGTTGCAGACTCGAAGAGCGGCAGCGTGAACATCACGAGCGCGGCGGACACGATGGCGTTCGCGGCGCCCCGCCCCGCCGACAGCCCGACCTCCGCCAGCGACCAGTCCAGCCGCAGCGCCACGGTGACCGCGCCCAGCAGGTATGCCGTTGCGATGATCCCCGAGGCGGTCAGCACCTGCGTGCGGCGGCGGATGACCCTGACGCCCAGCGCCCCCGCCACCCCGCCCAGCATGGACAGGTAGAGACCCGCCTGGTCGGCATAGGCCGCCTGGGTCCCGAGAAGGACGGCCAGCACCATCGCCGCCAGCATTGCCACGCGCCCACTGAACAGGACGGTGATGAGCATGGCCGCGAACGGGATCGGGATCAGTTCCGGCCCGCCGGCGATCACCGCCCGGTTGATGGCCGCCCCCGCGATCACGAGACCGAACAGGCTGGAGAGCGTCAGCATCTCTGGCAGGTCGGAGTACGTCTCGCGGCGGTACAGCAGGAGCAGCAGCCAGAAGACGGACAGGATCACGCCGTTGGTCAGGATCTGCCCGACCATCCCCGGCACGTTGGCCGCACCCGCCCGGCCACGCCGCACCACCTCCGCCTGCAGCGCCACGAGACGCGCATGCGTCTCGGTGGAGACCACCTCGTGGGCGTTCACGATCCGCTCATTGGCGCGTACCACATCCTTCACCGTGTCGACGCTCGCGCGGAGCTCGGCGCGCAGCGTTTCCGTTTCCGTGGCGCGCGCCACGACACTCGGCTGGTACGTGGCGTTGATCAGCTTGAGGTAGAGCTGGTCCCCCACCGACGAATTGGGTGCGGGGTGTTCGCGCGTGCGGCGGTCGAGAAACGCCGAATAGGTGAGCAGCGAGTCGCGCGGTACGACGCGCTCGCGCGCCTCCCGGCGAAACACCACCTCGCGGGACAGCTCCTTCTCGATACTGCCGGCGGGCACCACGCCCTGGGTGAGCTGTCGCTGCATGAAGCGGAGGAGGGCGGCGTGGAAGGCCTGCCGGCGGGCGCGCGGATCCAGGTACTGGGCTTCTTCGACGCTCAGGCGAATGCCCGCTCGCGCGGCGACGGCCGAGAGGCCCGCCGCCGACGTGGCGGTATCCAGCTGCGCAAACAGCAAATCCACCCGGCGCCGGACCGAATCGGGGGCGGTGGGCACGTATTCGTAGATGGGCCGGACGGTGGCGGCGAGGGCTTCACCATCCCGCGCGATCTCCTGCGCGGTCTTGACCACGACGAACTCGAATGGCGCCAGGACTTCCTGCCGGGCCACCTGCCCCGTCTCCATGACGCGCGCGTCGACGACGCGGGCCACCGGGTACAGCACGTACGTGAGCACGGCGAGCGCGAGGACGGGCGCCCATCGCGCGGCGTGGAACGCGATCCCGCCGCCATTCGCCGCACGGGCGGGGCCGGTGGACCTCGTCGAGCGCCTCGCGTTCACGAGCCCTGGTCCTCCGCGTACGCGCGGATGATGTCACGCACGAGGCGGTGCCGGACCACGTGCCGCTCTTCCATGTAACAGAAGGCCACGCCCTCGATGCCGGGGAGAATCCGTTCCACCTGGATGAGCCCGGAGTCCTCCCGGTTCTCGAGGTCAATCTGCGTCTTGTCCCCGATGAGGACCGAGCGCGAATTCACGCCCATGCGTGTCAGGAACATCTTCATCTGGCCGCCGGTCACGTTCTGCGCTTCATCGAGAATGATGAACGCATCGGCAAGGGTCCGGCCGCGCATGTACGCGAGCGGCGCAATTTCGATGGTGCGGGTTTCCAGCGATTTCTGGACGCGCTCGGGTGGCATCATGTCTTCCAGCGCGTCGTAGAGCGGGCGCAGGTAGGGGTCCACCTTGGCCTGGAGGTCCCCCGGGAGGAAACCCAGGCGCTCGCCTGCCTCGACCGCGGGCCGCGCCAGCACGAGTCGCTTCACCGTTTTCCGGTTCAACGCCTCGACGCCCATGGCAACGGCCAGGTAGGTCTTCCCGGTGCCCGCCGGACCGATGCCGATTACGATGTCGTTCTGCCGCATGGCGGCGAGATACTCCCGCTGGCCGGCCGTCTTGGGCTGGATGACCCGCTTCGCGCCGGGGAGCGTGATCCGCATATCGGGATCGCTGGGGTGCGGCGCCGACTGCGCACCTTCCTCCACCATGCGGCGGACATCGTCCGACGACAGCTCCGTCCCCATGCGCGCGAGGTCGATCATGGCGCTCGCCACGCGAGCCGCCCGCTCCACGGCGTTCAGCTCACCCGCGATCGTCACCTGGTCCCCGCGGAGCGCGGCCCGGACCCCGGTGGAACGCTCCAGTTCCTGGAGGTTGCGGTCGTTCACCCCGGCGAGGGCGAGCGGATCGGCGCCTTCGGCCGACAGGCGGTGGGTGACGTCACTCATGACGGGAACACCTTGCCCACAGGGAGGCGGGGAGGGTCAGGGAGGGGTGAATCAGGCGACCTGGCGCTCGGCGTCCGCCAGGAGCCGATAGAACTCGGCGGGACTCGCCGCAGCCGCGAGCCGCTCGCGCAGCGGCGCCCGCCGCATGAGCCTGGAGATGCGACCCAGGGTCTTCACGTCGCCGCCGGCCCCTGCCTCGGGACCGACCAGCAGAAAAAAAAGCCGCACCGGCTGGCCGTCGAGTGCGTCGAAGGCCACCGGCGCGGTCGTCGCGCCTGCTGCAAGTCGCAGATCCTGCATCCGGTGGGACTTGCCATGGGGAATCGCGACACCATGCCCGATCCCCGTGGACAGGACCCGTTCTCGTTCTTCCACAGCCCGCAATATATCCAAGTACTCCGGTTGCCCCCTCCCGACCACCAGGTCCAGGAGTTCGACCAACACTCCCGGCTTGTCCTGGGCCACAATCGGAACTCTGATCCGATCGGGCGTCAGCAGGTCGGTCAACAGCACGACGAGTCGTGCCAAAGGGCCATATAAGGGCAAGATAAT
>CAMDCH010000105.1:0-8621 GCA_945889655.1 bacterium HR33 | reverse complement strand
ATCCAGGGTGGCGCGCTGCTTCATGATGCCGAGCGCACGGACCAGGTGATTGATGCCTTTCTGTTCGTTGAGTTTCCCCACGAACAGCAACCGATTCTTCTCCCGCTCGCCGCCCGCGTGAAAGAGATCGGCGACGACCGGCATCGGCGCCACCATGGGCCGAGCGCCCGGCACCGCGTCGGTAACGCCGCGCGCCAGGAATTTCGAGACGGTCGTGACGGCGGCCGAGCGGCCGAGCACGTATCGCGCGAGGGCACGGCCAGGACCTGGTTTCGCCGCCAGCTTCAGGTCGGAGCCGTGGAGCGTGGTCACGACCGGTGTACCCGCCAGCGTCTTTGCCATCAGCGCTGAGAGTCCGCCGGGAAACCACCAGTGGGCGTGAAGCAGGTCCGGGCGAAACGCGCGCGCCACCTGGAAGGTTTTCCTCGCGTTCGCGGCGACCAGCAGACCGAGCGCCAGCTTGCCGCTCCACGAGCTCCTGACCTGGTCCTGCATTGTTCCGCCGTAGGCCAGCGTTTCCATGGCGCGGGGCGCGTAGCGAAAACGATGGACCCGTATTCCCTCCATCTCCTCGGTAGCCGGGATCCCGGGGGCCGCGGGAGCTACGACTTCGACCCCGACGCCCGCGTCCCGCAGCGCCACGGCGAGCCGGAGGACAAAGGACCCCACCGGGTCCGCCCCGAACCGCGGAAACGAGTGGGCGAGAAAGAGGGCCTTCACTGCGTGCGCACCAGCTCCAGGCGGTGGGCTTGCGCGTCTTCCAGAAACAACGGGAAATGGGCGCCCGCCGGCCCGTCCGCCTGCACCGAGCCGTCGGGAGCGATCGCGGTCGCGCGCACGGCGCGCCGTGCGGCGCGCCAGTGGACGATGGTCGAGAGACTGGCGAAGAACGGATGGTGCGCGGCGATCTCGGCCAGCAGCCGCTCGAACGCGACCGTGGCGCCGGGAAAGCCGAGCGAAGGATGAATGTTCGGGTGCCAGACACCGACCCACACGCCATCCACCAGCCGGGTCTCCGTGGCGAGCTCGAGGCCGTCATCCACCCACGCGCCGGGATCTTCCACCGCCTGGTACTTGCTCAGGGCACGATCCATCCAGCAGAACGGCGCTACCTCCATACCCACGCGCTCGCCGCGCGCGGCATCCCACAGCGGGACCACATCAGCCACGCCGAGGCGGAAGCCGTTGCGGTCCGAGAATCCATAGCTGGAGTCGTAGTGGAAACCGGCGGCCCGCATCTTGGCCGGAGTCGAGTCGGGACGCAGGCGGAGGAAGTGCTGCCGGATGCCGGACGGGCTCTGACTCGTGAGCCCTGTGAGGCGGTCGCGCTGCCGCTCGAAGACGCCGTCACCAGTGGACGTTGCGAAACTGCCGTGGAGACCGATCTCGGCGCGCCCCATGATGTCCCGGAAGATCCGCCGGGCCGCGTCTGATTCGGGACGATACGTGACGTCGGCGGAAAACACGGTCTTCAGCGTGGGCGTCTCACAGATCACGAACCAGGTGGACCGCGCCGAGAAGTTCCCTTCGGGCGCGAGCACCGCCTGCACGCCCCGCCAGACGGGGTTGCTCCCTATTGCCAGCAGCGCGTGCGCCGCGGCGTTGAGCGCCAGCCCCAGCCGGCCTCTCCGCGCCAGCTCGACCACGCGAGCGCCGGCCGCCAGCGGCCAGAGCGAGACGAGATCGAGATCGTGGGTAAGCGCCACCGCCCAGCGCCTTGCCTCGGGCCATGGCGTCACCAGCCGGACTGGGCGCCTTTGCGCGGAAGCGACCACCGCCTCCCGCAGCGCCTTGCCCGCCCGCGAGATCACCGCCTGCCGTTCAACGCCCGCGACCACCACCGGCGCTTCCAGCGAGGGCACGCGTCCGTGCTTGTCGGCGGCATGCGTTTTCTGCTCGGCCACGGCTCCCGCGATTCCGCCGATGAACCCCAGGACCGCGCGCGGCACCGAGACCACGCCTTCGGCCCGCCGGAAATACCAGTCACGCGCTGCACACCCCTTCAGGTCGAGAAACTCCGGTTCGCGGTCGGAAAGCTCGAGCCTGACGATCTCTTCGGAGAGCGGGCGGTGCGCGGGAAGGAGCCGGGAGAGATCGATCAGGATGTCCAGGCCGAACTGTTCTACGCCGGACAACGCTGTAGCGGGCGGCAGGAGTATCATGCGCGGGTGGGGCAATATACCGCTCCCGGGCACGGATGGCTCCGAGCAGCGTTATCTTCCCGTCCGGCATGGCTGCGACCCTTCTCCCGAAAAACCGGATGCCCTGGACCCACCTCCTCCTGCTGGGGTGGCTGCCCAGTCCGCTGAAGGTGCTGGTCTATCGGCTCCTGGGATACAAGCTCGGCCGCGGGGTCCGTTTCAGTTTCGGCGGCGTGGTGGTTGGCCGCTCCGTCGAGCTGGGTGATCACGTCGAGATCGGCATGTTCGCGGTTGTCCAGGGGAAGACCATCCGCATCGGCCGGCACTCCAGCGTCGGCATGATGAGCTACGTCTCCTGCGAAGCGATCGAGATCGGAGAGGACGCCAAGATCCGCGAGCAGGTCTGGGTGGGCGGGCCCCAGCTTCCGGAATCGCGCTTCGTGCTCGGCAGCCGCACGATCGTCCTCCAGCTGACATCCATCAATCCCACCAAGCCGGTCATCATCGGGGACGACACGGGTATCGGCGGCCACTGCCTCATTTTCACGCACGGGGTGTGGGCCAACGGGCTGGACGGCTATCCCGTGACGTACCAGCCGGTGACGATCGGCAAGAGCGTGTGGCTCCCCTGGCGTGTCTTCGTGATGCCCGGCAGTTCCATTGGCGATGGCTCCGTGATCGGCGCCAACTCGCTCGTCTCGGGTGCCATCCCACCGATGAGTCTCGCCGTGGGCTCCCCTGCCAAGGTCATCCGCTCGGCGCCCGCCTTTCCCAAGACACCCACTGCCGAAGAGCGCGCGAAACTCGTCCAGGAGATGATGGGGGAGTTCGACCGGTTCGTGCAGTACCAGGACGTCCGCATCACGATCGACGGAGCGGTCCGGACCTACCACTACACCTCCCGCGAACACCGGCTGCACTGGAAGACGGCGGGTACCGGGATCAGCGGCGTACGCGCGGGCGACACGGTGATGACGGAAGTGGCGCTGAGTGAAGAGGAGAAACGAGACTACCGCGCGCGGGGTGTTTCCTGGCTGGACCTGGCGGGCCGGACTCGCAGCCGGGACGGTGGCCCGCTTGCAGAGGAGCTGATCCAGTTCGCGGGCCGGTACGGAATCCGCCTGGCTCGCGACTAGTCCTTCCGCCGCTCGAGTGCGGCTGAAAGCCGCTCGACCGCCCGCGAGAGCGACCGGGTTTCCTCTCTCGCTCCCGCCACCATCTCCCCCACGAAGCCGAACCCAAAGAGCGCGATACCCGAGACCACCAGCACGATCACGAGGTACAGCAGCGGCCGGAGGCCCAGGTCGAACCCGAAGCGCAGGATCAGCGCCACCAGGCCAACGAACAGGCCCAGCGCGAAGAGAATTCCGCCCGACAGGCCGAAAAACAGCATCGGCTTGCGGCCAAAGCGCAGCTGGAACCACACGGACAGCAGGTCGAGCAAGCCGACGGGAATCCGGCCGATGCCGAACTTGGACTTCCCCGCCCGCCGAGGGTGCAGTGTCACGGGCCGCTCGGTCACGCGGAATCCATCCGCGGCGGCAATGACAACCATGAAGCGATGCCAGTCGGGGCGGGACGGGACGGAATCCATGACTTCCCGCCGGTACGCCTTGACCGCGTTGAGATCGGTGACGCGGATGCCGAACAGGTAGCGGCAAAGCCAGTTGTAGATCCCGGAGACGAACGCCTTTTCGTAGACCCCCTGCTTGGCGCCGGTGACGATGTCGGCTTCACGCGCGCGGATGGGCTCGACGAGCGCCGGGATGTCCGAAGGGAGGAACTGGAGATCGGCCGGATAGAAGACGAAGATCCGTCCTCGCGCCGCATCGGCGCCCGACCGCAGCGCCTCCGCGATGCCCCGCTGGCCCCGATGGTGGACCACCTGGAGAAAGGCGTTCTCCCCCTGGAGGCGGGCCAGCAGATCGGCAGTTCCGTCCTCGCTGCCGTCATTGACGACGACGACTTCGCACCGGTATGGAAGGGGTGCGAAGGCGTCTTTGCACTGCCGTACAAACTCTTCGAGGTTTTCAGCTTCGTCTTTGGCGGGGACCAGCACGCTGACGTCTACGGCTCCGGGTTTGTTCGCTAGTGTCATACTCGCTTCCGCATGCGGGCAGGAAGGATGCTCAGCTGGTCCCGGTACTTGGCCACCGTCCGGCGCGCGATCTGAATGCCCTTCGCCTTGAGCGCCGTCACGATCTCCGAGTCGGTCAGCGGCGAGCCGGGACTCTCTTCACCCACGAGCTTCCCGATCAGGGCCTTCACGGAGCGGGCGCTGGCATCTTCGCCGGTGGTGGTACCAAGGCTGCTGGAGAAAAAATATTTCAGCGGCAGGACACCCCGGGGCGTCTGCACGTACTTCTGGTTGGTCACGCGGCTCACCGTGGATTCGTGCATGTGGATCACGTCAGCCACTTCGCGCAACGTGAGCGGCTTCAGGAGCTCCACGCCCTTCTCGAAGAACTCCCGTTGCCGGTCCACGATGAAGTTCATCACCTTGAGCATGGTCTGGCGGCGCTGCTCGATGGCCTGGATCAGCCAGCTGGCGCTGTTGAGTTTCTGCGTGACGAAGTCGCGGTTCTCACCCACGAACTTCTTCTTGTCCCCTGCCAGCTCCTGGTAGACCTTGCTGATCCGCAGGCGCGGCATGGCCGTGTCATTCAGGAAAACCTTGTACTGGCCCTCGATCTTCTGGACCACGAGATCGGGCATGACGTAGTTGTCATCCGACGGCAGGAACCGCAGGCCCGGCTTGGGATCCAGCTTGGCCAGTGCGTCGGCCGCGTCCTGCACCGCGCGCGGATCCAGGCCGTAGCGCCGCGCCAGCTCGCTCCAGCGGTGGGCGATGAGGTCGTCGAAGGCTTCCTTCACCAGGCGGTAGGTCAGGCTTTCCAGCTGGCCCGCCTCCTCCAGCTGCAGGAGCAGGCATTCCCGCAGGTCCCGCGCGCCGATGCCCGGTGGATCCAGGTGCTGGACCACCTTGAGCATCTCTTCCACCTCGGCCAGGGTAAAGAGCGGCACGCCGGTGGTATCCGACTCTTCCGGCTCGTTCTCGTCACCGCGGGCGTGTTCCTCGAGGATCTTGTTGACGCCGGCGACGATTTCTTCGAGGGGCGCGTGGAGATAGCCGTCTTCCCCGATGTTGCCGATGAACTCCTCGGCCAGGAGCCGCTGCCGGTCGGCGAGGTTCAGCATCTGGAGCTGGTCGCGCAGGTGGTCGTCGAGACCCGTGGCCTGCACGCGCACCCGCTCCGAGTATTCGCTCTCCTCGAACTCGCCGCGTGACGCGCCGACCTGGAAGCCGTCGAGGATGATCTTTTCCCAGTCGTTTTCGGACTGCTCGTCGTCGCCCGCGGCTTCCTGCTTTTTCTCGACCGTGGACTCCGGCGCCGCTTCCTCCTCCTCGGGCTCCTGCATCTCGAGGAACGGGTTGGTTTCCAGCTCGGTCTTGAGGTGCTGCTGGAGGTCGAGGAGCGGCATGTAGAGGAGATCCATCGCCTGGTACAGGCGAGGGTTCATCCGGAGATCCTGCCGCATTACCATGCTTTGCTGGAGTGACGTCTTCATGCTGCAGCCCCCAATCGTTGCCGGAGGCGCGCCGTCAACGTCGGACCGAGATAGAGATCGGCGACCCGGTCATCGAACACGAGTTCGCGCACGGATCCCGCCACCTGTACCCGGCCTTCGAAAAGGATGTATGCCCGGTCCACGATATCGAGTGTCTGTTCCACGTTGTGATCGGTAATCAGGACGCCGATGCCCCGACGACGCAGCGACGCCACGATCGTCTGGATGTCATGCACGGCGATCGGGTCCACGCCGGCGAACGGCTCGTCCAGCAGCATGAACCGCGGCTGGGTGACCAGTGCCCGCGTGATCTCGAGCCGGCGCCGCTCGCCGCCGGAGAGCTGGAAGGCGAGGGTGCGGCGCAGGTGCTTGATGGACAGCTCGTCCAGCAGGGTTTCGAGTCGCTCTTCCCGCTCACGCGACGACAGTTTCTGCGTCTCGAGAATCGCCAGCACGTTCTCCTCCACCGAAAGCTTGCGAAAGACCGACGGTTCCTGCGAGAGGTAGCCGATCCCCTGCCGAGCGCGGCGGTACATCGGCAACCCCGAGATGTCTTCCTCGTCAACGTAGATGCGGCCTTCGTCCGGGCGCACCAGGCCCACCACCATGTAGAACGTGGTCGTCTTGCCCGCCCCGTTGGGACCCAGCAAGCCCACGATTTCACCCTGCCGCAGGCTGAAGTTCACGTTGTTCACCACGGTGCGGCGGCGATAGACCTTGGTCAGGTCCTTCCCTGAGAGCACGGACCCCGTCGCCGGCTGGGGCGCCGCGGGGGTTTCCGCTTCCCGCAAGGCCTCCGACGCCATCTCGATGAGCGCGGCTCGCGCCCCCGCGGGATCGAGCCCGATGTCGTACCAGACAGTGGGCCGAAGCCGGACGGTGGTGGAGTCCTCCACCGTTCCGTCCACCGGCTCGATGATCCCCTGCATCGCGAGCCGAGGCAGCACGGAGCCCAGGAGATAGCGGCGTACTTCATCCACCGAGAGCTGGCCACTCTGTCCCGCGTCGCCGAACACGCGGCGATTCAGATCCAGATAATCCTCGCGGTAGGCGACTGCCAGCACACCAAACGGCGAGGAACCGTCGTTGGCCGGCGAAGCCGCCAGCGCGGCCACCGCGAGCGGCAGCGACGAATCGCTCCCCTGGAGCAGCTGCCGCACCTGTTCCATCATGTGCGTGTCCGGGGTGGAAGCGCGGGAGTCACCACGGGTGGTGGCGGCTTCGCGGTGCTGTCCGCCGGAACCGGCGCGCCGGGCGCGAGATACAGGCCGTCGCTCTGCCCCACTATGTCCACGCGATCGAGTCCCACGAGCGTGAAGCGCGCCGCTATTCGCTGCCCTCGTGAATAGCTGACCCCCGGAGGCCCCGCAGGCCTGTCGGGATCGGGCACGTGGTAGAACGCCTTCGCGTTCCCGTGCGCGGTGAGCCGGGAGAGAATCCGCTGGCCCAGTGCCGTTGTATCGAAGCGCGCCAGCAGCGTATCACCGGACATCCAGTCCGATTCGGTCCTGGTGGAATCCGGCAGCGATGTGGCCGTTGCCCGCCGGAAGCCACGGAGCTCCGTCAGCCGCTGTCCCGGCGCGTCGATGGCAAGCGAATCCGCGAGAATCGTGTACGTCGTGGAGATCGCGCGGGCCCGCGCGGTATCGGTCCATGCGCGGCCGCCCTGGATCTGGTTGTTCGCGACATCGAACTCCACCGTGTCCGCCAGCAGGCGCCACTCGGCACTCAGCGCCTCGGCGGCGCCCCGCGCCTGCACCCAGGTGAGCTTCCGTTCCTGCATGTGATACTGGATGTAGCGGCCGGTCAGCGTGTACTTCGCGCCTCCGCGCCCCTCGAGGCCCGCATGGTTGACCAGCTCACCCTGGCCCGCGGCCATGTCGAGTAACGCGCTGTCGCCCTTGGCGAAGAAGTCGCTGCGGTCGATCGTGACGTTGCCACCCGACCAGGCCCGGTCGTTTCCCACCAGGCGCACGCGATCACTATTAATGATGTAGGGTTCCGCCCGCGGGCCTTCGCTCTCGGGCCGGTATTCGACCTTCGGATGCTGCGTGGCATACAGCTCGGTCGTGTCGCGGATGCCCGGTGCCCGCCGGCGGTAGATGAGGTTCGGGCCGGAGAGCTTCGATCCGGTCTTCCGGTTCACCAGCACCACGTTCTGGTACGCCTCGAGCCGCTCGTCGCGCAGGAAGTACGTGGCGCGGTTGGCGTCGAGCGTCACCATCGAATCCGTGAAGCGCACCTTGCCGACGAGATCCACCCGCTCCGTCTCCGCGTAGTACGCGAAGCTGTCCGACTTCATCCGCGTGGGGTCGTCCTTGCAGTGCGACAGCACGCCGCCGCCACCGAACAGGTTGGTGACACCGGGACGGACCTCCTTCATCGCCATCATGCCGCTTTCATCCAGCACGACCTCGCAAACGCGCGGCTGTGCGGCGGCGGGCACCGCGAGCGCGGCGACGGCGAACAGCACCATAACCGGCCTCACGGCTCGAGCTGTACCCTGCCCACGGTGCCTTCGCGGGCGCGCTGCGTCACCACGTTCTTGAATTCCGGGTCCGACGTAAATCCGTCTCCTTTGAGGTGGCGGCTCGGCGCATCGAAGACAAACGCCTCGGGGCCGGTAATCGTGTGCGTGTTGCGCTCGTAGTTCAGGACCGACGTCTCCAGTCGCCGCTGGTCCGGCGTCACCGCCACCACGTTCCCCAGGGCCTGCATGTTCTGCGTGCGCCACTCGTATATGCCGCTATCCGCCGTCACGGTCGATGTTTCGGCACCGACCGTCGAGTAAAACGTCACCTTAATGTGCCGCATACGGACTCGCTGCGACATTTGGTAGAAGTACGCGGTGTCGGCCTGCACGCGCGTGCGCATGACACCCTCGACTGTCAATTGGTGATTCAGGCCGAA
>CAMDCH010000104.1:0-8623 GCA_945889655.1 bacterium HR33 | reverse complement strand
GGCCATTGCGGCGTGGTGGTGCTCTGGACCAACGCCGGCGAGGGTATCTGAGCCGACTCGCGTGGGGTACCGCGCTCCTGTTGGTCGCCGCGCCCGGGGTTTCCACGGGCCAGACGGTGACCGGGCGGGTAGTCGACTCGCTGTCCGCGAAGCCACTGGAGCGCGCAGTCATCTATTTCGACCGGGAGACCGTTGATCTTTTCTCCCGCGCCGACGGGTGGTTCCGGATCGACCGGCCCACTCCCGCCGACACGATCCTGGTGGTGCGGCGGATCGGATACGTCCCGACCCGTGTCCGCGTACCGTATTCGGCATCGGCGTCCGAGATCGACCTCGGACCCATCCGGTTGCGCGCCGTTGCCACGAAACTCGACCAGATTGCCATCGAAGCGGAAGAGGTGAAGCGGTATCCGCAGCTGGAGGACTTCTACCGGCGGCGCGCGCGTCTCACCGGCTTCTTCATGACCCCTGAGGAAATTGCTCGCGCGAGCGCGCGCAAGCCGAGCAACCTGGTCGAGCGGACGGTGAGGGTCAAAACGGGGTGCAATGACGTTGGCGCGGGCCGCTGGCAGAAAGGCGCGCCGTTCGACTGCACGGCCCTGAATAGCAGGCCGCAGGGTGCGGTAGTTGGGGGAGCAGTGACCGTTGTGAATTGCGAAATGGACATCTGGTTGAATGGCCAGCGGAGTCCGTTCCAGCTCGACGAGATACCGGTGAAGGAGATCGTGGCGCTCGAGGTGTACAGCGGACCGGCGACGACGCCGCCGATGTATGCGAGCGGGCACTGCGGCGTGGTAGCGATCTGGACCAATGGCGGCCAGGCGCAGAATTGAGGCACCTCATGGCCGTGTTGCTGCTGCCGGCGTCGTTGGCGGCGCAGGCAGTGACCGGGAAGGTCGTGGATTCCGTGACTGGACAGCCGCTCGTCCGGGCCACGGTCTACTTCCGGGGAGCAGCCGGAGAATTCGTGTCGGGCACGGATGGGCGGTTTCGGATCAGCATAGCCCCCGCGGCAGACAGCGCGGTCATACGGCGGATCGGGTATGTCCCGGCGGTGGTCGCCGTGCCGCGCTCCACCGGTCCGGTCGACCTCGGGACCATTGTCCTCCGGCCCATGGCCACCCGTCTGGACCGGATCGCGATCGAGACCGAGGACCTTCGCCGCTATCCGCAGCTGGAGGAGTTCTACGGCCGGCGGCGCCTGGGCGGGGGCGGGTTCTTCCTGGGTCCCGATGACATCATCGCCAGCCGGGCCCGGAAGACCAGCAGCCTTCTCGAGCGGACCGTGAAGGGCCGGACGGAGTGCAACGATGTCTACGGGTTCGTGGACCGTCCCGAGGCGACCCCGCTGCCCAGTGACTGCACGGCGAAGAACAGCCGCATGCAGGGCACGTCACAGATGGCCGTGGAGCATTGCGAGCAGGACATGTGGGTTGACGGGGTCCGGTCCGGCCAGCGAATTGACGATATCCCCGTAGGGACCGTGGTGGCGATTGAAGCCTACAGCGGACCGGCCACCACGCCTGCGCGGTTCGGTGCGGGGCATTGCGGTGTAGTAGCGGTGTGGACGAGCATGGGCCAGGGAGGCTCAGAATGAGACAGGCATGGTTGGCAGTGGCCATCGCGATCGGAACCGTCTCAACGGCCGCCGACGCGCAGACGCGCATGATCGTGGGTCGGGTAGACGACTCGACGTTCAACCAGCCGCTCAACACGGGGCTCATTCGCGTGCTCGGGACGCCGATCCAGGCGCAACTGCGGGTGGACGGGACATTCATTCTCCACGTGCCGGTGCGCGAAGTGACGCTGTCGTTCGAAGCGAAGGGCTACCGCGCCAAGGAAGTGCGGGTTCCCGGACGGGACGAAACGGTGGTCATGAATGTCGCCCGGGACGTGTTCGAGCTCTCCACGGTGGTGGTGACGGGGCAGGGCACAGGCGTGGAGCGGCGCAACCTGGCCAACTCGGTGGCCCGGGTGGGCAGCGAAGACATTTCGCGGGTGCCCACGGCCTCGATCGATGACGCCCTTCGGGGGAAGGTTGCCGGCGCCAATTTTCAGTCCAAGGGCGGCGCGCCCGGCGGCGGGATTGCCGTGCGGCTGCGCGGCATCACGTCCATCATGGGCAGCGCGGAACCCCTCTTCATCGTGGACGGGATCATCGTGAGCAACGTGTCGATTCCGCCGGGGACGAATGCGGTGACACAGGGAGAGCGCGGCCTGATTGCTTCCAGCCAGGAAAACGCGCTCAACCGGATCTCGGACATCAATCCGAATGACATCGAGAGCATCGAGATCCTGAAGGGGGCGTCGGCTTCGGCGCTTTACGGGTCGAAGGCGTCCAACGGCGTGGTGATCATCACGACCAAGCGGGGCGGGCTGGCGCGGAACTGATCAGGATCCGGTGACGATCTCCCGGAACCACTTGAGCGGATCGCGGTTCGCCTTCTTCAGGGCGAGGGCAAACTCCGCTGCCGAAGCCCAGCGGTCGGACGGCTTGGCCTGGGCCCCCTTCGCAAAGACCTCCACGATGCGGTCAGGCACGTCTTCCCGCCGCTGGGACATATCGGGCAGCTCCCCCACTGTTTGCCTTGCTACGATTGACTCCATGGTTCCCCCCGAGAACGGCGACACCCCCATCAGCGCGAAGTAGGCCACCAGCGCCAGCGAGTAGAGATCGGTGCGCGCATCCACGGGCTCGCCGAGGAGCTGCTCGGGTGCCGCGAACTCGGGGGTGCCGGCGCGGGATGACGACGCGCCGCCGAAGCGGTCGGGCCCCTGGAACGCGAGCGCCAGGCCGAAATCGGCGATCCGCACCGCGCCATCCACGCCGTCGATCAGGACGTTCTCCGGCTTGATGTCGCGATGGACGAGTCCCTGGGCATGCGCGTGGGCGAGCGCGTCCAGGGCTTCCAGCATCAGCCGGACCACGCGGTCCACCGGCAGCGGTCCCGTGTTCTGGACGATCTGGCCCAGGCTCTTTCCCGGGACGAACTCCATGATGTACCACTGGAGCCCCGCCCGTCCGCCGATGTCGAAGATCTGCACGATGTGCTGATGGTCCAGCCGGGCCGCCATCTGCGCCTCTCGCCGGAACCGGTCTACGACGGCGGGATCTGCGGTGAGGAACGGGTGCAGGATCTTGAGGGCCGACTCGCGCTCGAGCCGCAGGTCCCGCACCCGGTACACGCGGCCGAAGCCACCCGAGCCGAGCTCGTTGAGCAGCTCGTATTCGTCGCCCAGGGCGCGCCGGAGGCGTTTCTCCCACGCGCGAGAATCCTCCGTGCCCGTGCCGAGCGGTGGCGCGACCGTCTGCGGGAGGTCGTAGTCACCGAGGTCGGAAGCGAGATCGTCGCCCATCTCGGCCGCGGTGTAATAGCGCTCGCCGGGGTTGGCTTTCATGGCGCGCAGGATGACCCGCTCGATGGCCTGGGGACAGGTGGGACGAACGTCCCGCGGCTTGCGGAGGGCGGCTGGGTCAGTGGCCGGCATGGTGCCGGTGACCGCGTAGTAGAGCAGGGCGCCCGCGGTGTAGATGTCGCTCGCCGGCTCGCCGTGCTTTCCGCCCCGTGTTTCGGGGGCGAGAAAGGGATCGGTGTTCGGATCGGTATCGGGGCCGGAAACGTCGAGACAGTTGTTGGCGAACCGTAGATCGGTGATCAGTGCCCGGTCGGACCGGTCCAGCATGAGCGTGGTCGGCAGTATGCGGCGGAGCACGATGCGCTCGGCGTGGGCGTACTCCAGCGCCGCGGTGAGGTCCCGGGCGATCTGGACGACGGTCTGGATGGGCCGCGCTCCGCGCTGGATGGCATCGAAGAGGCTTTCGCCCTCGATCCACTTGCTGGTGCGCCAGGCGAGGTCCCCGCGCCGGCCGGCCGCGTATACCGGGCGAATGGCAGGATGGTCCAGGGCGGCCAGCAGCTCGGTTTCGCGCTCGAACCAGCGCCGGGACGGCGCCCCGGGCAGGTGGTGAATCCGGAGTGCCACCTTCCGCTTCAGCACCTTGTCCCGGGCGACAAACAGCACCCGCTCATCGCTGGCCGAAACCAGCCGTTCGATGGCCAGGAGATCGGCCAGGCCCTCCTCGGCGAGCGAGAAGAGACTGGCCGGGGACGCGCCGGATTCGGGAAGTGGTTCGGGGGACATCGGCCGGAAAGATAGACGGCCAGGCGGCGAGACGGCGGGGCGGCGGGACGGCGAGGCGCCAAAGACGGCAAAGACGCCAAGGCCGAGCCGTCTAGCCGTCTGGCCGTCTCGCCGTCCATATTGGGGCACGCATGGCATTCATCTCCCTCAGAAATCTTGCCACCGGAACGCTCCACGAATTTGACGTGGGCGAGGTCCGCCTCGGCCGGGATCCCTCGTGCCAGCTCGTCGTGCTGGGGGAGGGGGCCAACGTGGTTTCCGGCTACCATGCCCGGTTCCTGCACCAGAACGGGAAGTGGTCCGTCGAGGACGCCGGCAGCCGGAACGGGACGTCGGTCAACGACAAGCATGTCTCGCACGGTCAGCCCCAGCCGGTCTCGGTGGGAATGATCGTGGGGCTCGGCGATCGCGGGCCCAAGTTCAAGGTGGAGGCGGTCGAGAAGCGATCGATTGTCAACACGGTGATCGAGCCGCAGCGTGCCGTTCGACCCTCTGCCCCCACGATGCCGCTGGAGGCCCTGAACGACAGCACGCTGCCGGTGCCGGGACTGGGGCCGTCCAAGCCGCCGGCGAAGGCGCCGGCGGCAAAGGCATCGGCGGCAAAGGCGTCCGCTCCCGGATCCGGCGGGAAGACGGAGCCCACACCGGCGGTGGCCGCTCCCAAGGGGCCCGTCAAGAACGTGATCCACATGGTGGTGCACGACATCCGGAGCGGCGCCAAGTACGAGGCGACCGGCGGCCGCATCCGGTTCGGCCGTGGCGAAGAGTGCGAGCTCCGGCCCGTAGTGCCGGGTGACACGTCGGTGTCGCGCGTTCACGCGGAAGTGCTGCTGATGCCCGGCGGCAAGGCGATGCTGCGTGACGCCAAGAGCCGGAACGGGACCTTCGTGAACGGCCGCGTGATCGTGGGCGACCATCCCCTGCGGCCCGGCGAGAAAATCACGCTCGGCGAGGGCGGTCCTGATCTTCTGGTGGACGTGCTCGAGCTGCCTGGGGCCACGCGGGCGTCGAGCGAAGTCTCCACCGCGCGCACGGCTCCAGATGGTGGACCGGGGGCTGAAGGGGCGGTCGAGAAGGCCGCGCGGGCAATTCGCCGGAGCTTCGCGGGGAAAGGCAAGACGGTCTTCTTCCGCGAAATAGTCGAAGAGTCACAGCGGAAGAGCACCAGCCGGCTGCGCTGGGTGGTCTGGTCGTTCGTGTTCGTGCTGGGGGGGTTGGTGGGCGCGTTCTACTGGTACACCGACCAGCGCGACCGCGCGACCACTGCCGCGCTGGCCGAGCAGCGGAACGCCCTGTTGGCGCAGCAGGCGGTGGATGATTCGATCCGGCGGGTGGCCACGGCTGACTATGCGCGTCTCCAGCAACAGCTCGACAGCGCCCGGCTGTCGTCGGCTCCCGGCGCGTTCCTGGACAGCCTGCGCAACGCGCTGAGCTCAGCCTCCCGTCGTACAGAGGCGCTGGAAGGGGCGCTCAAGCGGGCAGAGACCCAGATGGCCCAGCAGGTGGCGACGGGGGACTCTACGCGCAGGGCGGCGGTGGCGGAGATGGGTCGGCTGCGTACCGAGCTGTCGAAGGCCGGGACCTCGTCACAGTCGACAGGTTTGCTGGACAGCCTGCGGGCCGCTATGCGCGAGGCCGAGCGGAAGACGCAGGCCGTTGATGCGCAGATGCGGGGGCTGAAGGGGGTCAATCTCCCGGCGCTGGCACAGTCGGCGGGCGGGGCGGTGGGCCTGGTGACGGCGTACATCCAGGGTGAGGTCTATGACGGTTCCGGCTTCGCGATCACGAAGTCCGGCTATTTCGTGACCAACCGGCACGTAGCGGAACCCGAAGGCAAGAAGGCGGACTCGATTTTCGTCACGATGGCCGACCAGAAGTTCATGGTGCGCGCGGACCCGGCGTCGGTCGCGCCGATGGACGGTCCTGACGTGGCCATCATCCGGATCAGGGACTACAAGGGGCCGGTGGTACCCAAGGTGGACTGGTCGGCCGCACATGCGCGGCAGGGTGAGCCCGCCGCGCTGATCGGATTCCCGGCCGGTGCGGCGCTCGCGCTCGACGCCGCGGGGAAAGTGCAGACCTCGATGAGCGCCGGGATCTTCAGCAAGGTGACGCCGGAGCGGATCCAGTTCGACGGCTTCACTGTGGGGGGCTCGAGCGGGAGTCCCGTCTTCAATGCCGACGGCGAAGTGGTGGCCTTGCACCGGTCCGGGCTCAAGGAGGCCGCGGGGCTCGGGTTCGCGGTGCCGATGGCCGAGATCGTTCCTTATCTGCCCATCGAAGTGCGCACTGAGCTTGGGATCAAGTAGCCGCCATTAACTTCCCACCCGTGACGACCGTATTCGTCGTTCCTCACACCCACTGGGACCGGGAGTGGTACGAGCCGGCGGCCCGATTCCGCCAGCGCCTTGTACCGGTGGTGGATGAGATTCTCGATGTCCTGGACCGCGACGCCGACTACTCCTGTTTCCTGCTCGACGGCCAGGCAGCGATCCTCGACGACTACCTGGAGATGCGCCCCGAGCGGCGCCCTGCGGTTGAGCGACTGGCGCGCTCCGGCCGCCTGCTGGTGGGGCCGTGGTACGTCCTCTCCGACGAATTCATCTCCTCGGACGAATGCCTGGTACGGAACCTTCTCGCGGGGAAACGGGTGGCGGGCGCGATGGGCGGTTGGCTCCCGCTGGGGTACAGCCCGGACGCCTTTGGTCATCCCGCCGCGCTGCCGACGGTCCTGTCGGGTTTCGGCATCCGGCACGGCATTCTCTGGCGCGGTTACGGTGGCGAGCCGGGGCAGGAAGGTGACCTCTTCCGCTGGGTAGGGCCAGACGGCGCGTCGGTCACGTTTCATCACCTGCCGCCGGATGGGTACGAAGCTGGTTCAGGACTGCCGCGAGACCCGGGGAAGCTGGTTGAGCGCTGGGCACGACTCGACACGGTGCTCGCGCCGCGGGCGGGGAAGCGTCCGCGGCTAGTCACGGTGGGCGCCGACCACCACGGCATGGACGTCGAGCTGCCCAGGCTGCTCGCGTCGTTGCAGCAGGTGACGGGTCACGAGTTCAGGATTGCATCGCCTCTCGACTACTTCGCGACCATCGGGGAAACCACCGACGCTCCGCAGCTGCGGGGCGAGCTCCGATTCTCGCACCGTTATGCGTGGACGCTGCCCGGCGTCCTGGCCACGCGCGCGGGTCTCAAGCGCCGCATTGCGGAAGGCGACAGGCTGCTCGTGGACTGGGCGGAGCCGCAGATAGCGCTAGCGTCGCTGAAACAGTCGCTGCCGCTGTTACGGACCGCCTGGCGTGAGCACCTGCTCAACCATCCGCACGATTCGCTCGGCGGCTGCGTTACGGACGCGGTGGCGCGGGACGTGGCGGCTCGGGCCGGCTCCGTCGTGACGCAGGCCCAGGGGCTGCTGTCGGACGCGCTGCACGCGAGGCTCAGGCAGGACCGGACCGTCGCCCGGCGCGAGCCGGGCCGATGGGAGTCGTCGCTGGTGCTGGTGAATCCCCGGCCCACGGCGTTTTCAGGAGTGGTCGAAGCCACCCTGACGGTGTTCCAGGATCATGTGCCTGTGGGGCCGGGCTCCGCGAACCGGACCGCGCCGCCCACTCCCCCGGTCGTCGCTCCGTCGTTGGTGGGACCTGATGGCAACGAAGTCCCGCGCCAGGTTCTCGGCCGGTGGGATGCCTTCGAGCGGCTGGACAGCCCGTATGACTATCCCGACCAGGACCGGGTGCGTGCGTTCCGGGTGGCGATCCGGGCACAGGACGTTCCGGCGCTGGGGCTGCAGGCGCTGAAGGTCGTGCCCGAGCGGGGACGGGTTCGCCCAGTGTTGGCATCCAGCGAAGCGGTCCGCCCGCCTTTCGCGGCGCTGGAAGCCGTGGACCTGGTCAGCGACCGTGACGAAGGGGATACGTACACGTTCCAGCCGGTCGAAAAGGACCGGCCACTGAGGACGACGTGGTCAGCACCGCGCGTTGTATGGCCCGGGCCACTTGTCGCCGCCGTCTCGCGCGATGGAGATGTGAGCGAACGGGTCCGCCTCACGGTGTTCGCGCGCGCGGATGCGGGATCGGAGATGGTGCGGTACGTGGTCGAGGGCGACAACCTGGCGGGCAACCATCGGCTGCGATTCATCGTGCCGGTCGCGGGGGCCGCGACGGCAGCCATGGCCGACATGCAGTATGGCCCCGTGGCTCGTGAACGGAGACAGTTCGAGCGATCGGGCTTTCCGCAGGAATGGCCGGTATCTACCGAGCCCATGCACCGGTACGTCAGCGCGGGCGGCACAACGGTTTTCGCGCGCGGGTGCTTTGAATACGAGTTGCTCGGAGACGCGATCGCCGTGACCGTATTTCGTGCTGTCGGCGATCTCTCGCGCGGGGATCTTGCCGCTCGTCCAGGCCACGCCGGATGGCCCATGTCCACCCCCGAGGCCCAGGAGCCAGGTCCGTTCAGAGTGGAGTTCGCGGTGGCACAG
>CAMDCH010000103.1:0-8645 GCA_945889655.1 bacterium HR33 | reverse complement strand
GACCACCGGGATACCGGACGCCATGGCCTCCAGCACGGACCGAGCGCCGCGCAGATCGAGGTACGGCGTCCCGTAATGCCGTCTATGAACGGCGCCAGCACCAGCCGCGCGCGGGAGAGCAGCTGAATGATGTCGCCGGCTGGCAGTCGCCCGCGCCAGTCCCAGCCCGGCGCGATCCACGGCGCGATGTCGGCGCGGGCGCGCGCCCCCCCTTCGTCCCCCCCGATGATCGTCAGGCCGCGCGGCGCGCCGATGGCGCGGACGGCAGTGGCGATCCAGTCCCACCGGAGTCCCGCGGCAAACGGGGAAAACACCACGGGGTTTTCAAGGTCGCCCGCGGCAACCGTCGCCGTTCCCGGCTCGCCGAGCGTGCTGCCGACATAGACGAGCGAGGGCGGGGCTGAGAACAGCTGTTGCCATGCAGGTACCGGAGTGGTGGCCGCATCGGCCACGGCGAGCAGTCGCCTGAGCTGCCGGCGCTGCAGCGGGCTGAGGATCAGCCAGGGGAGGCGCGTCAGAGGGACCCAGGGCTCGTGGACTTCCACGGTCACCCGGATGCCGCGTTGCCGGAGCGCGCGCGACAGGCGCTCCGGGTAGCGCGACAGCCCCCGACGGCCGTAAAGGAAAGGGACATAGTGAAGGAGGACGGCCTGGATGCCTCCGGCATGCCACCGGGTAACCAGCCGGTCCGTATTTTCACGTACGTCGCTGGCGACGGAAACCGGGTGGCCCAGATCGGTCCAATGGCGGACAAGCCTGGCCGTGAGGTCCGTGACGCCTCCGGCGGCATGCGGGAACCCCGGCGACAGGATTCCAACGCCCGTCATCCGGGTTTGGCGAAGTGAATGGCGTTCCGTAGTATAGGTGACATTCGGCGCGTACAAACTACAGCGAAACGGACGGCCTAGCGCGTGGGCTCATACCTCCTGGTGTTTTTCCTGGCAGCCGCCGCGTCCGTACTGGCGAGCCCGCTGTTCATGCGGCTCGGCCACCGGGTGGGGGCGCTGGACAACACCCGTGAGCCGGCCTTGCCGCGCGTGGGGGGGTGGGCCATCGCCTTCGGGGCGGGGGCGTCACTGCTCCTGGTGGGGGTGATCTTCGCCCCGACCGGCCTGACGCTGGCCGGTTTTCGCGAGCCGTTCGTGGCTGTTTCCGCCGGGTCGTTCGCCATCCTGCTGCTTGGCACCATCGACGACATCCAGCCGCTCCCGGCAGTCCTCAAGTTCCTGATCCAGATCGCGATCGCGGTCGGCGTCTATCTCCTGGGTGTACGGGTCGGGGCCATGTCGCTGCCTCTTGGCTCGGTCCAGCTGGGTGGCATCCTGTCACCCGTCCTGACCGTCCTCTGGCTCGTGGGTCTCTCCAACGCCTTCAACCTGCTCGATGGCGCCGACGGCGTTGCCGCCGGTTCGGCGTTCTTCTCGGCGACGGCCGTATTCATTATCTCCGTGGCGCTCGGCCACCCTGCCATCGGCCTGGTAGCCGCGGCCCTGGCGGGCGGACTGCTTGGCTTCCTGCCGTTCAATTTCCCGCCGGCCCGTGCCTATCTCGGCGACGCCGGGAGCCTGTTCACCGGATTCCTGCTCGCGGGACTCGGCATCGAGGGGTCCACCAAGGGTCCCACGCTCGTCGCGATCGCGGTTCCGCTCCTCGCCTTCGCCGTTCCAGTCTTCGACACGACCGCGGCGTTCTTCCGCCGTATCGTCCGTGGCCAGTCGCCGTTCGAGGGAGACCAGGACCACCTGCACCATCGCCTCCGTCGCGCGGGCTTGTCGCCGCGGCAGGTGCTGGGGGTGGTGTATGGCGCCAGCGCGGCCTTCGCGATCGTCTCGATGCTGTTCATCAATCCGGGTGTGCGGTCGTACGCGGTCGTCATGGTGGTCCTGGGGAGCGCGGTCTTTCTCATCGTCCGCTACCTCCGGCTCCACGAGCTGAACGAGCTGGCCCGCGTGGCCCAGCGGGGTGTGCTCAAGGCCAAGTCGATAGCGATCAACGTGCAGCTGCGCCGGGCCGCGGAGCGCCTGGAGCAGGTGCGCACCCTCGACGACTTGCGCGAAGCGCTGGCTCTCCTGCTCACGCGTTCCGAGTTCGACGAGGTGATCCTCCGCATCGCGCCGTCCGGCGACCGCCGCGGCGCCTCGCAAACCTGGCGCTTGGTGTCCGGCCAGTTCGTGCAAGACACCATCCGGCGCCGAGTGGACGAGTGGGAGGTTGTCTGTCCGTTCCAGGGACCGGGCTGGAACGGCGAGTTGCATCTCCGCCGCCGTCTCGGCCGCCGCTCGCTGCTGCTGGACGTCAACCTCCTCATGGAGGTGCTCCAGCCTGCGCTGGCACAGGCCGCGGCCCTTATCAGCGCCGAAGTCGTCCCGACGTCTTGAAGATCCTCCATCTCAGCAAGTTCTATCCCCCCGACAAGGGCGGGCTCGAGCAGGTCGTATCCGTACTCGCCGAAGGCGCGGCGGCCGCGGGTCACGAGGTCCGCGTGGTGAGCGCCACGGGATCGAGCTGGGTCCGGCCGCCCGGCCGCCGCATCACCGAGCCGCCGCGGGGCGGGGTGACGGTCGTGCGCCTGCCCACTCACGGCATCCTCTGGTCGCAGCCGATCGCTCCCGGGTATCTCGCCGCGGCGCGCTGGCCTGCCGACGTCGTGCACGTGCACCACCCGCATCCCCTCGCCGACCTCGCGGTGCTCATGGGTGTTCGCGCGCCGATCGTCATCACGCATCACTCCGACGTCCGCCGGCAGACGCTCGCGAAACCGCTCTACTGGCCGCTGCTGCGTGGTGTGCTTCGGCGGTCGAAAGCGGTCGTGGTCGCCACCCCCGCGCACCTGTCCGTTTCATCCGAGCTCCGCGGCTACGAGGATCGCGTGCGGGTGATTCCGTTCGGAGTGGACGTGACCCGATTTGCACCCCGCGCGCACCCGGAACGTCCGCGGGAGTTTCCCGCCACGGGTCCGGTCGGTTTGTTCGTGGGACGCCTGGTTGGCTACAAGGGGCTGGACGTCCTCATTCGCGCGATGACCGGTACCGACCTCTCGGTCGTACTGGTTGGTGATGGTCCGCTCCGCGACCAGCTCGAGGACCTGGCGCGAGCGGCTGGACTCCGTGATCGCCTGCGGTTCGCGGGTAGCGTCACGGAGGAAGACCTCATGGCCTATTTCCACGCCGCCGACTACTTCGTGTTTCCCAGCAATTCACCCGCGGAGATGTTCGGCATCGCGCTGATGGAAGCCATGTCCTGCGGCAAGCCGGTGATCTCCACGTCGCTCCCGACCGGTGTGCGCGAAGGTCAACGCCGCTGATGTGACCGGCCTCGAGGTGCCGCCCAATGATGTCGAAGCCCTGCGAGTCGCGATGCAACGACTGGCGGGTGATGGGGAACTGCGAAAACGGTTCGGCGCTGCGGCACGGAAGCGGGTGGAAGAGCGCTTCACGCTGAAGCGAAACGTCGAAGCACACCTGGCACTTTACGAGGAAGTGAGAAGTAAGAAGTAAGAAGGGCATCACTACTTCTCACTTCTCACTTCTCACTTCTCACTCCTAGAACAATCCGAATCCCACCTCTCCGTTTCGAATCCTGACCCCCGGCATCGGTACATGTCCCTGGTCGAGCACCGTGGCCACCCTCTTCCACCATGGCGCGTGAATCGGCAGCCCGCGGAAGTCCAGGTCGAGCGCCAGGTACCATTCGTGAATCGGCGGCTGTGTGGTCCAATACGGCACCGAGTGACCGCCAGCCACGCCGAGCCAGCGGGGCCAGGACACGTCCGCCCGTCCGGGATTGAATGAAAGAAAGTAGCGCTGGCCGGCGTAGTCATTCTCGAGCTGGGGATACTTCCCGGTGCGGTTCCGGTATTCCTCGGACGGCCAGTAGAACACCTTGAGCTGCACCGCGCGGGTGGCAGGCCACTGGCGATGGAACGCCGGCAGCAGGGAGCCGGCGGCCGTCCAGGTCATGTCGGGAATCGAGAACCCGTTCTGGTGCAGGCCGTCCCCGATTTCCTTGGGAATGCCCAGGGCAAAGCCGAGCGCCGCGCCCAGCCAACCCGCCGTGGTGTGAGGTACGCATGCCCAGTCCCACGCGAGCGCCGACCCCTGGGAGGCCTGGTAGGAAATGGACCCGTGCAGCAACGCGTCCTGTCCCTTGCTGGGCGAGCCGCGGGAAATCACGTGGAACGAGCGGCGGGGCGGTGTCCACCAGTCGTTGTGCCGGACGCCGATGGCCAGGGCTTCGCCCGCCACGAACACGCCGGCGATGGCGCCCACTCTCCCGCCTTTGACACCGCTGCACTGGCCTTTCATGACCGTGGGTGTGGCGAGGCCAAGGAGTACCGGGAGCACGAGTTGTCGGCTGATGGTCATCCGCGCAATCCGTTCTAATCCGCGTCATCCGCGTTTATATTGTTTCGCAACGAGGGCCCTTAGCTCAGCCTGGTTAGAGCAGCGGACTCATAATCCGTAGGTCCTGGGTTCAAATCCCAGAGGGCCCACCAGCCGCAGATCACGCAGATTAGCAACGGATTTGCGCAGATCTTGACGGTGGGCAGGAAGTAATCTGCGCAGATCCGTTGTCAATCAGCGTGATCCGTGGCTCCGGGCGGTTAGCTCAGCTGGTTAGAGTGCCGGTCTCACATACCGGAGGTCACTGGTTCGATCCCAGTACCGCCCATCCATAAAGCCGGGAAACGGGAAAGGGGAACCGGGAAGCGTACGAAGCCCCGGCATGTTTTCACCTTTCCCCTGTCCTCTTTCCCCTAGAGTTTCGGCACCGCGAGGTGCCATTTTGTTTTCCGCTGGTATGCCGCACCCACCGCAAGCACCACCGCATCCCGCCGCCGCGCCGCCATGATCTGAAACCCTATCGGCAAGCCGTTCGCGTCGAATCCGCACGGCACCGAGAGCGCCGGGATCCCTGCGAGGTTTGCCGGCGACGTGAGCCGCGGATACTCGGCCAGCAATGTCGTGGTGCGCCCGCGAAGCTGAAGCTCGTCGCGCCCGATGGGTTGCGCGACGGCGGGAACGGTGGCTCCCACGACGCAGTCAACGTCGCGAAAAACCCGGTCGAACGCGGCAGTGATTTCCACGCGCGCGCGCTGCGCCTGCACCAGCTCGACCGCCGTCAGGTTGAAGCCACGCTCCAGCCGTCCTCGCACAGCCGGCCCGAATCCCTCCGGCCGCTCGCGCAACGCGCGCTCGTGGTACGTCACGGCCTCGGCCAGCGTGATCGTGGCGGATACGCCGTGCGACGGGTCGATCTGTGGCAGGGCAATTTCCTCCACCCGCGCTCCCTCAGCGGCGAGTACGTCAACTGCCGCGCGAACCGCGCGCTCCACGTCAGGAGCCAGATCGCGGAGGAAGTACTCGCAGACGCCCACCCGCAGTCGTCTGATGGAGCGGCGGGTCGCCGCGGTGTAGGCCCGCGTGGCCGCCGGCGTGGTCATTGCTCCGAGGAGTACGGCCGCATCGATCACACTGGTGGTAATCGGTCCCACGTGGTCCAGTGACCAGGAGAGGGGAATGACGTCGTCGGTTGGAACCAGCCCGTAGGTCGGCTTGAGCCCGGTGATGCCGCAGAGTGCTGCGGGAATGCGGATGGAGCCTCGCGTGTCTGATCCGATCGCCGCGGGCACCATCCGCGCCGCAACCGCCACGGCTGAGCCGCCGGATGAACCGCCGGGGACCCGCGTGGTGTCCCACGGATTCCGCGCGGGGCCGAAGTGTTCGTTCAGGTTCGTGACGCCCAGGGCCAACTCGTGCAGGTTCGTCCGGCCGACGATGACGGCGCCGGCTCGCCGAAGCCGGCGGAGGACCGGAGCATCGTGGTCGCTCGTGAGGCCTTCGCCAAAGATGCGCGAGCCCGCCGTCGCCGGCGCATCGGCACCGAGAATGAGGTCCTTGATGGCGATGGGCACGCCGTACAAGGGGGCGCGCCGATCCGCTCGCAACGTCAGAGCCTCCGCGCGGGCCCGCGGGTTCAGCGAGAGGAACGCGTTGAGCCGGGGGTTGAGGCCGCTGATGCGGGTGATGCACGCGTCGACCAGGGCCTCCGGGGTGATCCGCCCTTTCCGGACATCCTGGGCCAGGGAGGTGACGGAGGAGAGATCCGGAGCGCGCACCGCGGCTAGAGGAAAGGCAGCGGGATTGGTCCCCGCAGCTCGTAACGAACCCGGATGGTCCCGACGAAACAGGTCGCGCTGTTGCCGGCAACATGCGCGCGATTGTTGATGAAATGCACTCCCGCGTCGCCGGAAATATCGAGGCCGCGGAGCAGGAACTGTCCCGCGAGTCCGAGCCGCACCGTCCGCTCGACGACGCCTTCGTAGAGGAACGGGTGCGTGTTGGCCGGGTTGGGGAAGGGAAGCCGGAAGTCGCCTTCACCCTGGTTCAGGAGCGTGACCTCGGGCGTGAGCACGGTCATGGAGTGGGGAACCACCGTCGCGCTCACGGTGAGCTGAGTGTAGTCCGCGTGGTTCCGTCCCAGTCCGACCCGGTTCCACATGATTGATTCCTGGAGCCCGAGTGGCGCACGGTACGCCAGGTTCGAAACGCCGGCGTAGAGGGCCCGCAGTGCGACCGAGCGATTCAACGGCACGTCCAGTATCGAGGTCCCGACGATCCGGGCCGGAGCGTACTGCACGCTGCCGGAAATCAGCGAGTTGTTGAAATCGTCGAGCAGCAACGCGCCCTGGAACCGTGCGCGGCCGGGAAGATCAACGAGGATCTGTCCGCCGTGCATCACGTTTGCCGAGTCGCCCAGGTTGTCCTGCCAGCGCGTGACCGCCGAGAAAATCATGGGGTTGAGCCACCGCAGCTCCATTCCGCGTCCCTGGCCGTACCAGAGCGTGCCCGACGTGAGCACGACGGTGATGGGCTTGAAGAGCTTCAGAAAAATCCGCTGCGTGGCCCAATGGCGTTGTGTGGGCACGCCACCGGGTCCGGGAAACACATCGAGCTGTGTGTAGAGCCCTTCCAGCCGCAGCTTCTCCCCGCCGATCCGCCCCATGATGTGGTTGTACGGATACGGTTCCGGGGATGTCATCTCGGCCGGGTAGCCAGTCGGTCCCCAGTTGCGCTGCATGCTGCCCAGGAACAACTCGCCCACGCGGCCCTGGTAGCTGACGTACGAATCGTTGAAGTACCCCGGGAATGGCAGCGAATCGTCCGTACGGCCGGAATAGTCCGGGTCTTTCCGGACATTGGGATCGATGATGACGTGGTGGGATATCACTGCCGGCCCGTACGTCGCGGTGAGATGCATGCCGCCCGCGACCGTTGTGGTTCCGGGCCCCGCCTCGCGAAGCGGGTCCCGCCGGGCATGGGTCCCTGATCGAACCCCGGCATAGAGGCGCCCCCGAAAATCCGGCTCCGGTTTCGCCTGGCCCAGCCTGGCGGCGAGCTCTCGCACCGATGCCCTGATGGATGACGGGGCGCCCGCAGTGTCGGCACGGCTCAGCGCATCGAGCAGCGCTGCCCGGCGCAGCGGCCGGGTCAACGGGTCGGGGTCGGCGATCACGCCGGCGCGGATCAGGTGCTCGACCAGCGGCATCGCATTCGCGTCCACCGGTACGAACGGTGATCCCTGTGCGGCGACGAGGCGGGGGATGAACAGGAAACAGGCGGTGAAAAGCGCGGGCCGCATCACGGCGCGCAATCTACTAGCTTTGGCAGCGGAAATGACTACGCTCGTGGTCGAAACGCGGCGCGGAAACGTGGTGGAATCCGTGCATCGCGTCTCCGTGGCCGTGACGGATGCCGCCGGCCGGCTGGTCGCCCGCGCCGGCGACCCGCATTTCCTGACCTTCCTGCGCTCCGCCGCCAAGCCATTCCAGGCCGTCCCGATCGTCGAGAGCGGTACTGCCGCGAAATACGGGTTCACCCCGGCGGAGCTGGCGCTGGTCTGCGCGTCGCACAACTCCGAGCCCGAGCAGGTGCAGCGCGTGGAGGCCATGCTGGAACGGATCGGGTGCGGGGAGCAGGACCTGGCCTGCGGACCGCACCGTCCCCTGTGGCGTGACCTCGCACTCCCGTCGGAAACGCGGGGTCTCGAGGAAGTGCCGCGAACCCGCGTGGCCTCGAACTGTTCGGGCAAGCACACCGGCATGCTGGCCTTCGCGCGGCACTCGGGCTGGCCCACCGCAGGTTACGAGCGGCCGGACCACCAGGTGCAGCGCCGCTGCCTGCACGAGGTCGCGCGGTGGGCCGATGTTTCCCCCTTGGGCGTTCCCGCGGCCGTTGACGGATGCGGCGTCCAGTGCTTCGCGCTGCCGCTCGACCGCATGGCGCGCGCCTTTGCCGCGCTGGCGACTTCGGCGGATCCTTCCGCGCGAGCCGTTACTTCGGCGATGATGGACCACGCGGAACTCGTGGCAGGACGAGGCCGCCTGTGCACGGCCCTGATGCGAGCCTACCACGGGCAGGTGCTGGCGAAGGTAGGTGCGGAAGGCGTCTATGCCGCTGCACTCCCGGCGCGCGGCCTCGGAGTCGGGATCAAGGTGGAGGATGGCCACGGCTGGTCGGCCGCCATCGCCCTCCTCACGGTGCTCGAACAGCTGGACCTCTCGCCGTCTCCCGTGGCGCACCTCTCGGCTTACGCTGTTTACCCCCTCCGGAACACCCGCGGCGATGTGACCGGCGAGATGCGCT
>CAMDCH010000102.1:0-8658 GCA_945889655.1 bacterium HR33 | reverse complement strand
ATCTCCACGAGCCGGCGGGAAATCGAGAGCCCCAGCCCCGTCCCGCCGTACCGCCGGCTGGTTGACACGTCCGCCTGGCGGAACGGCTCGAAGATCGCAGCCTGCTGCTCGGGACGAATCCCGATGCCCGTGTCCTTCACGGCAAACCGGATCCTCGCTTCGCGGGCGGAACCCTCCACCACGGTCGCCGACATCACGACCTCGCCCTCGTGCGTGAACTTGATGGCGTTGCCCACGAGGTTCGCGAGCACCTGCCGCAGGCGGGTCGGGTCGCCCTGGACGCGGTGGGGAACCTCGGGAGGGACGTCGCACACCAGCTCGAGACCGCGTTCGTGCGCGCGCGCCATGAGAAGGCGGGTCGCGGCGTCGATCAGGCGCGGCAGCTCGAACTCCGCCTCGTCGATGTCGAGCTGGCCAGCCTCGATCTTGGAGAGGTCGAGGATGTCGTTGAGGATCGCGAGCAGCGCGTGGCCGGAGCTCCCGATGAGCTCCACCGAGCGCCGCTGGTCCGGCGTGAGCTCCGTGTCGCGCAGCAGCTCCACCATGCCCAGCACCCCGTTCATGGGGGTCCGGATTTCATGGCTCATGTTGGCGAGGAAGGCGCTCTTCGCGGCCGTCGCTTGCTCCGCCGCGTCCCGCGCCGCCGCCAGCGCCTCGCGCGCCGCCACCTGGACCGAGATGTCGTCCAGGATCACGAACGCCAGCACCTCTTCCGCGACATCCACCTGCGCGGCCGCGAACCGCACCGAGACGTCACTGCCGTCGCGCCGCCGGAGCAGCAGCTCGGCGACCACGGTCTCGCCTCTCCAGAGCCGCTCGAACAGGTCAGCCACCTCGGCCTCGCGCCCGGGCCGCACCAGCAGGTCACCGAGGGTCCGGGGGGCGAAATCCGCGATCGTGTACCCAAACAGCCGCTCGAAGCTCTCGTTGATGCGGAGGACGCGCCGGTCATTCCGGATGACCGCAATGGCACTCGGTGCGTCAGTGATCAGCGTATCGAGGAGCCGTCGTTCCCGCTGCGCCTCGTGCTCCGACAACACGAGTCGCCTGGCGGTGCGATAGTGCTCCCGCAGCGCCGCGTGCGAACGGCCGTGGAAGCCCAGCATCGACGCCGCATAAACCGCTATCAGCGACGCGGCGACGATGTGCTCCTGCGTTTCGCCGTTGAGCCAGAAACCCAATGCCAGCGGAACCAGCAGGGTCGCAAGGAAGAGCCGGAACGACGGCGAGTCCGCCAGCAGCGACACCGTGGCGCCGGCCACGAGGCCCGAGAACAGGACCAGGACCAGGGCGAGCTGCGAGATCTCGAGCTTCGGCGCCGTCACCACCCCGCCGAGACCCCACGCGAGTGCCACCACGAACAACCCCGCCCGCAGCTTCACGAGGGCGACGCCGGGTGAGGTGTCCTTCAGTGCCTGCTGCCGGAGGACGAGACGAATCCCGGTGGCGGCCGTGACGGCGCCCCACCAGCCGAACCCGTAGAGCGGGTAACCCGCGGCGTGGACCAGGAACCCGGCCACCATCGCCAGCGCGACGTGGGCGGCGGCGGCGAGGGGACTCTCGCCGAGAAGCCGCTGGACGAGCATGGCGTCCACCGCGCGCTCGAGTTCAGCGTCGGCAGCCAGGACAGGTGCGGATTGAAAGGATCCGGACGGCACGTTCGGCACGCGGCAATGTGCCAGCACCAGCGGACGATGGTCAAGCCGGACAAAGTAGAACTATCTTGGGGAGCGCCCCACCCTGTCCCGGGAGGTAAAGTGAGGCTGAGCACGATGGCGGTGACGCTGCTCGTCGCCACAACGGCGTGCGGTGGAGGCGACACGGGCAACTTTAACCCGGTTGCCACCAACCAGAAGATCGACGCGGCAATGGGCGCCCTCGGCAACGCGGCGGTCCAGAGCGTGGATATCCTGGCGGGCGCCTTCACCTTCACCATGACCGCGCCGCCCCACCCGGGGACCGCTGTGGCCGTGGTTCCCGCGGGCATCATCCCCTGTTCCCAGTGCCTCGGGCGGACCTTTGCGTACGTCCCCCAGGCCGGCCGGTACCAGCCCACCGACGCAACGGGCGCGCCTTCCGATGCCGTCCGGTACCTGCTGTATGCCGTCAACCCGGTCACTCGCGTCGTCGTTACGCCGCTCCAGCAGGTGGGCACGCTGGATCTCGCCGACAAGGCCGGCAATACGCTGGGCGTCAAGGCGGTTGTCAGTAACGCCACCGTGCTCGACTACAACGCCAACGCGTCGATCACGACCGGCAACTTCCTCCTGACGGCCAAGGGATATGTCACGAGCGGGACTGAACGGCTGGACTTCGACCTCACACAGTCCGTGAACGTCACGAGCAGCGACACGCGGGTGGACTACAAGATCACGTCACCCACCCAGGGCAACATGCAGATCGACTTCCTGCTGACCGGGAAGCTCGGCGGAGCCAAGAACGCCACGCTCACGGTCACCGAAGCAAAGGACAAGCTGGAGATCACCGCCAACGGCACGGCCGCCTCCAGCACGGGCACGGTCAAGATGAACGGCTCCACGCTGGCAACACTCACCGACACTGACCAGACCGACCAGGTCTTCAACCCGTCCGGCGGCCGGATCCTGACGCCGGCCGAGATCCTGGCGCTGGTCACCATGTTCAATCGCGTGGACGTCATCCTCGCCAGCTTCGACGACCTGCTCGTCCCCGCCTTCTTTGTCTTCGGGATCACTCGATGACCCGTTCCCGCGCGCTCCTCGTCGCGGCTACCATCACGGCATTCGCATGCAGCAGTGCACTCGCATTCAACCCCATTTTCATCGCGGGCCGCTCGGTGAGTGCCGCCGGCGACAGCCTGCTCGCGGTGACCAGCTCGGGCACCACCGGTATCCTGGTCCGTAAGCGCGGTGATACGCGCGAATTCGGCGCCGCCGAGCTGCGCAGTCCACGCCATATCCAGTGGTTGGCCGGCGAATGGTTCGTCTCCGACGTGGAGAACGGGAAAGCCTCCATCGCGGTCTTCGACAACGGGGGTGCGTTCCGGCGGCGCGTTCCACTCGAGAGCGTTACCAAGACCCCGCACCAGTTCGCCGTGCTGCCCGATGGACGCATCGTGCTCGAGTCACCGGAAGGCGCGCTGGTTGCCCTCCAGGGAGACTCGGTCAGCGTCTTCGCGCTGAGCGACAAGTCGCCCAGGCCTGGCATCGTGCTCGGCGCCGCCGGCGGAGTCCTGCATGGCGTGCCGGACCGGAACATCACGCTCTACAATGGATTCGGACACATCCGCTGGCGGCTGGAATGGCCCTGGGCCAGCACCGCCTACGTCAGCGAGATCACGGTGGACGCGCAGGGGCGCATCTACGTGCTCGCTGGCGTGCCGGGAAACGGCACGTTCATCGTGTACCTGATATCGAATCAGACGGGAGAGGTGCTTGCGTGGTCGGCCCCGGGCCGTGAGCCCACGTTCGTATCGGACCGGATTGGGAAGATCAAGGAGGACAAGGCCGACAACTGGTTAAAGTGAGAAGTAAGAAGTAAGAAGTAAGAAGTGAGAAGCAAGAGCGCCCCAGACTGGAGCGCCTTCTCACTTCTCACCTCTCACTTCTAACTTGCTAGTGCTTTAAACCTGCCCCGTCCGCAAAGTCTTTAAAGCGTTTCTCATCTTCGGCACTCAGCTTTTCCGGCAGCTCCACCGCGATCTCCACGAACTGGTCCCCGCGTGATCCGTTGCGCTCGATGCCCTGCCCCTTGATCCGGAACTGGCGCCCCGGCTGGGTGCCGGCAGGGACCTTCAGGATCACTTTCTTCCCGTCGAGCGTGCGAACGCGGATCTTCGTTCCCAGCAGCGCCTGCGCGAGGTTGACGGGGATGGTGGAGTGAACGTTCAGCCCTTCCCGCTTGAAGAATGGGTCGGGCGTCACCTGGAAATTCACCACTACGTCGCCGGGCACGGCGGCACCGGCCGTCTGCCCCTGCCCCTTGAGCATCACGCGGTGACCCGAGTCTGTCCCCGATGGCACCGTGATCATCAGCCGCCGCTCCGTCTGCACTTCACCTTGCCCCTGGCACGCGGGACAGGGCGTGGACGGCACCTTCCCCTTCCCGCGGCAGACCGGGCAGGGCCTTTGAACCGAGAAGGCACCCTGGCCGAAACTCACCGAGCCCTTGCCGCTGCACTCGGGACAGATGTTGACCTTCGCGCCCGTCGCCGCGCCGGACCCACCGCACGTCGGGCAGCGATCCCTCACCGGCAGTGACACCGGCACCTTCCCGCCGATCGCCGCGATGCGGAACGGGATCTCCACGGTGACTTCGATCGGCTCGGGCTCTTCGTTCCGTCCGCCGCGCCCGAAGATGCTGGAGAAGAGGTCCCCCAGCCCGCCGAAACCGCCACTCATGTCCTGCATGTCTTCGAACCGGACGCCGCCCGTGGTCGGGCCGGTGCCCCCGGGGCGGGGGCGCGGGCGCGGAGTCTCGCTCCCGAACGCTCCATACTTGCGCATCATGTCGTACTGCTTGCGCTTGTCCGCGTCGGAAAGCACGGCGTACGCCTCGGAAATCTCCTTGAAGCGCTCCGCCGTGGCCTTGTCGTTGGGATTGGCGTCAGGATGGTATTTCTTCGCGAGGCGGCGGTAAACCTTCTTCAGTTCATCCGCGCTCGCGCTGTCCGCTACGCCCAGCGTCTTGTAATAATCCTTTGGGCTAGCCACCGATTACTCACCCGCCCATGTCTTGACCTGTACTCGCGCCGGCCGGATCAGTGCCCCGCCAAACCGGTAGCCCGGCTGGAACACCGCAGACACCTTCTGGTCCAGCTCCTGCGATTCGGCTGGCGTGGTCGAGACAGCCTCGTGCCTCGTGGGGTCGAACGTCTCGCCCACGGTTCCCACGCGCTCCAGTCCCGCCCCCTCCAGCTCCTTCAGGATCTTCCGCTCCACCATTTCCACGCCAACCACGATATCCTGGGCACTGGTTTTCGCCGGGTCGAGATGCGCCACTCGGCCCAGGTCATCCAGCGCGTCGAGAAACGAGGAAACCACGTCCGTCTGCGCCCGCGCCCAGGTCTCGGTGCGCTCCTTGGCTGCGCGGCGCCGGACGTTATCCATGTCGGCCGCCATCCGGAGATACTGGTCCTTCGACTGGGCAAGATCCTCCGTCAACCGGCGAATCTGCTCTTCCGCCGGCTCGGCCAGGCCTACCACGGGTGCGGCGGTCGCCTTCTCCGCTGGCTCCGAGGCAGTCACGGCTTCGTTGATCTCGACCGGACCATTCTTCTTCGGTGTCTTTGTCATTAGTGCGTATCGCTCAACGAGTTAGGAGCTTGAGAACTATAACCTTACTCGAAGTCATGCGGTACGTAACGGCAGATCGCCACCCCAGGTTTCGCGCTGTTCGGCAAGAAAAAGGGAAGAGTCTTTCGACCCTTCCCCCTTCCCTCTTTCGCGCTCCCCGTTAGTTGGGAGGACCACCGCCGCCGCCGCCGCGCCGACCGCCGCCCATCACCTGCGGCTTCTGTAACGCATCGAATGCAGCCTGCTGCTTGGCATCGAGACCGCTCCGGATGACGCCGAGGTGCGTGTCGATCGCCTTCTGCCACTCGGCCGCCTTCGTCCGCATGGCTTCCATCGTCGCCTGATCGGGCCGGCCACCACCGGCCATCATCTTCCCGCGCTCGTCCGCCGCGGCCTTCAATACCTTGTCCACTTCGGCCAGGTGCGGCGCGACCTTCGCAGCCAGCGCAGCATCACCACCCACGGCCTTCGAGAGTGAATCAGCGGACAGCCAGTGATCGGGCAGGGCCATACCTCTTCCACCGCCCTGCGCGGCAGCCGTCGAGGCTGTCGCAACAAGCAGGGCGACCAACATTCCTGAGACGCGGGACATCGGTGTTTCCTCCGTAAAAGGGGTCCCGCTAGAACTACGCGGGGACAGGAACAAACGTTAACCGGGGGCGCAGGAGTGGCGCATCGGAAGTGGCCGAGCGGGGTGGGACCACTCCCGCCTTATTCCTCGGACAACAACCGCCGGAGCAGGTCCAGCCCGATCTGCGTACTCCTTTGCCGGATCTCCTGGCGCCCGCCCACAAACAGCCGCCGAGAGACCGACACCTTTCCGTTCAGCGATGCCGCGAGCCATACCGTACCAACCGGCTTCTCAGGGGTTCCACCGTGCGGCCCGGCAACACCCGTAACGGCAATCCCGGCCTCTACGCCGAACTTCCGCGTCACTCCCTGGACCATGTCTCGAACGACGTGTTCGCTGACCGCCCCATGCGTCATGAGTAAGGACTCATTCACACCAAGTTCGACCGTTTTTACCCGGTCGGCGTAGCTGATGATGCCCCCGACGAACACGCTGGACGATCCGGGAATGGCCGTGATCCGGCCGCCGAGTAATCCTCCAGTACACGACTCAGCGACCGCAAGTTGGTAACCACGTCGTTTTAGCTGACTTACGACCACTTCGGCCATGTCAGTCTCATCGTCCCCGTAGCAGAAGGCGCCGATGGCGTGGCGCAGCGCCTCTGCGGCCGCCGCGAGCCCCTGGCCTGCGTCGCCATCCGCGTTCCAGGCCGTGAGCCGCAGATCGACTCCCTCGACCCCCGGCAGATACGCCAGCGTCACTGGGGCAATCCGCTCCTCCGCCCCCTCGATCAGCTCTGCAAGTGCGGACTCACCGATTCCGGCGGTCCGAATGGTCAGCGACCGGATGGCGCTCCCGGCGCCCCCGCCGGTTTTCTCCCGGAGCCGAGTCAGCACTTCGTGCTGGAGAAGGTTCTTCATTTCATGGGGAACGCCCGGGAGAAGCACCGCCACGCCGGGTTTGCCTTCGAGCCATAGCCCGGGCGCCGTTCCCCACCGGTTCTCAAGGACCACGGCACCGCGGGGGATCTCGGCCTGCGAGCGGTTGGACGCCGGCATCGGTCCGCGGCCAAACGCCTCGAAACGCTTTCTCAGCGCGGCGAGGTAGGTCTCGTCCAGGTCGAGCGGCATCCCGAAGAGGTCGGCCACGACTTTCTTCGTCATGTCGTCGCGGGTGGGACCCAGTCCCCCCGTGGTGATCACGAACCCGGTGCGGCGCAGCGCCTCGTCCACCGCCGCGCGGATCTGTGCCGGATCATCGCCCACGGTGGCTCGGCGGCTCACCCGCACGCCAGTAGCAGCGAGCTCGCGGGACAGGTGTGCGGCATTGGTGTCGGTGGTGAAGCCGAGCAGCAGCTCGTTGCCGATGGTGAGAATCTCGACATCCATAGACAGCTAGACGGCGAGACAGCGAGACGGCGAGTGGCTCCCTGCATGTCCACCGTCCCGCCGTCCGGCCGCCCCGCCGTCCCGAACTACCAGAGCGGCTAGCCGCCTACCCGTCTGACCGCCCCGGATCAGACCCGCTGCGGACCAGTGACCGGTACCGGTGGAGATAAACGATCAGCGAGTACACGGTCAGGATGACCGCGACGGCCATCGTCAGCGCAATGATGAAGCCGTGCAGTTTTTCCCACAGGATCCCGAGCCACCAGCGCTGCCAGCCAAAGTGCTCGCGCATGTCCTTCCACGCGAACCACCCGATAGTGGCGCCCAGGAAAATGTTCTGGGCGACCGTCTTGAGCTTGCCGGGGCCCATCGCGGCGATGATCACGCCGCGCCGGCGGGCCATGACGCGGAAGATGGTCATCACGACTTCCCGGCCCACCAGGATGCCGGCCACCCAGAGCGGCACGCTGCCCCACCAGGGGATTTCGTACTGCTTCATGTTGTAGGTGGTGATCCAGTAGATCGGGATCAGCGCCGCCACGAGGAGCAGCTTGTCGGCGAGCGGATCGAGCTCCTTGCCCAAGTCCGAGATCTGCTTGCGATCACGGGCCAGCTTGCCGTCGAGGATGTCGCTGACGGCCGCGGCGAGAAACACGATGAATGCCAGGAGCTTGGGGGTCCAGCCGTTGATCAGGGGCAGCAGCGCGATGACGGGCGCCAGCGCGATCCGGGACAGCGTCAGGATGTTGGGGAGGGTCCAGATGGTGGCCCGTTCCACGATCACCCGAGCGTCTTGAGCACCATCTTGGCCACCGCCTTCAGCGTCTCGAATACACCTTCACCCGTTACGGCGACCGCTTCCAGGTACGGCGCCCGTTCCACCCAGGTGCCATCCTGCTGGTTGACCAGCGATTCCCCCGGATGCAATGGGTCGGGGGACGGCTTCTGCTTCGCCGGGTCTTCCACCGGCCAGCCCGGGTTGAGCTGGCCTTGGAGGTCCTTGATCGCGGCGGCGTTGGGGAGGTCGCGCTTGTTGTACTGGATCAGGAACGGGACCTTGGTGAGATCATACCCGTACTGGGCCATGTTGTCGTACAGGTTCTGCATGGCCTCGATGTTCGCTTCCATGCGCTCGACCTGGCTGTCCGCCACGAACACCACGCCGTCCACGCCCTTGAGGATCAGCTTGCGGGACGCGTTGTAGTACACCTGCCCCGGCACCGTGTAGAGGTGGAACCGGGTCTTGAAACCCCGGATGGTGCCAAGGTCCACGGGCAGAAAGTCGAAGAACAGCGTGCGCTCGGTCTCCGTGGCCAGCGAAACCATCTTGCCGCGGGCATCCGGCGCCACCTTGCCGTAGACGTGCTCGAGATCGGTGGTCTTGCCGCCCAGGCCGGGCCCGTAGTAAACAATCTTGCAGTTGATC
>CAMDCH010000101.1:0-8662 GCA_945889655.1 bacterium HR33 | reverse complement strand
GCACAAGGAACGGCTGCTGCCGGTTCCTACGTTACATCCCGCCCTGCCGAAGTGGGAAGACGATCTCAACAGCGCGGCGGCAGCCGGTGCCCCGGCGATCCGGGTTCACCCGACCTGGCTGGGAATTGATCCGGCGGGCGGCGAGATGCGAGTTCTCGCGGCGGCGGCCGGCGCGGCCGGCATGCCGATCCTCCTCCAGGTTCGCATGGAGGATCTCCGCCAGCGTCATCCGCTGGACCAGGCGGGGGACCTGCCCACGGCGGCGGTGCGTGCGCTGGTGCGCAGCGATGCCCAGGTGAAGCTCATCATCAGTCACGCCGAGCGGTCGTTCATCGAGGAAGTCCATTGGGGACTGACGCCGGAAGAGTCGCGCCGGATCCTCTGGGACATTGCGTGGGTGTGGGGACCGCCGGAGGATCACCTCGCGCTGTTGATCGAGACGATGGGGATCGAGCGGTTTACGCTGGGCACCGGCATGCCGCTGCGGATTCCGGACACGCCGTTCGCGCGGTTGGACCTGCTCGATCTGCGGAATGGCCAGCGGCAACGCATTCTCTCGGGAAACCTGCAGGCGTGGCGTGAACAGCCTGCCTGAGCGGCTTCGCGGAACGGTCATCCCCGCCGTTCCGGTTCCCTTCGGCCCCCGCGGCCGCATCAATCGTTCCCTCCAGCAGACATACACTCGATGGATGGCCGCCCAGCAGGTCGGGGGCGTAGCCGTGTGGGCACACACCGGGCGCGGGCTGCTGCTGAACGATGAGCAACGCGCGAGCGTCCTGGCTGACTGGCGCGCTGCGCTCCCGTCGAAGCCAGTGATCTGTGGCGTTGGGGTTCCGCGGGGCGCTCGACTGAAGACAGCAGCCGGAGCCTGCACCCACCAGGTGATTGATGAAACCGTGCGCCTTGCGCGCGAGGCGCGGGATGGGGGCGCAGCCGCGGTGATGGTGCACCCGCCGACAGCATTGCGGTCACTGCGTGATCTCGACGGGCGAGTCATCGATCTGCACTGTGCGGTCGCGTCGGTGGGGCTGCCGGTCCTGGCGTTCTACCTCTATGAAGCGGCGGGTGGGATCAGCTACGCCCCGGAAACCGTGGGACAGCTCCTGTCGATCGAGGGAGTCGTGGGAATCAAGCTGGCGACCCTCGACAGCGTGATGACCTACCAGGATGTGGCGAAGGTGGTCAAACAGATGCCCGGCGCCCTGCTGATCACCGGCGAAGACCGGTTCTTGGGGTATTCGCTGATGGCGGGTGCGCAGTGCGCGTTGATTGGCATGGCCGCGGCGTGTACGGATGTGATGGTCGAGCTGATGTCGGCATGGATCCGCAAGGACCTCCCGCGTTTCCATGCGCTGAGCGCCCCCATTGATCGTTTTGCCGAGGCGACCTTCCGCGCACCGATGGAGGGCTACGTGCAGCGCATGTTGTGGGCGCTGGAGGCGGACGGGATGCTTCAGCGAGCGCGCGACCCCTGGGCGCCCCAGTTGGCCAAAGGGGAGCGTGAGCAAGTCGTGGAAGCGGTGCGGGCGCTCCGGGCGAGTTGATGCTACCGGAGCGGCCGGTCGTCTCTGCCGCTCGCCTGGCGCAGCTGGCCAGGATTGGCGAGCTGACCCGACGCAATCCTCCCGCCGATCTCGCCGCCATTATCCGGGATGAATTGAAGATCGACCTCGCTGCGAGTTACGCCGGGTTTTCCATTCCGCATCCATTCGGCAAAGGCTCAGGACAGCTTTCGACCACACTTCAGCAGGTCGAGTCTGACGTGGAGGCGGGTCTCGCTTTCGCCGTCCTCAAAACGGTCATCGCGGAGGATGAGCAGGGCAGCCAGTCCATGAGTGCCTGGACAGTCCGCGAGACTCGCATGAAGGTAGAGCACCGGAATGGCTGGACTGTGACGTGGAAGGGAAGGGGATGGCACGGGACCTTCGCCGAATACCTGGGGTTCTTCCGGGATGCACTGGGTGCGGCGCCGGCGATGCCGGTCATCCCATCGGTGAAGTACCACCTTCCGGCCGTGGACGAGTCATTTCGGGAAGGCGAGTATGCGCATGCGACCCGGTCTCTGCTCGCGATATGGGAACGGGCGCGGGGGCAGGAGCCGATGCCGATCGAGAAGGACTTCAGTCCCACGCTCGCCGGGGACGACCGGGGTACCCAGCAGGCATCGATTCTCAGGTGGTTGCGGGAGGTGCCGGGCCTGGTTGCGAAGCATGCGCCGGGAGCGCGCATCGGCGTGAAGGTCATGAATGCGCTGTTTGATGACGCCTTCCAGGTGGACATGGTGAAGGCCGCCGCCCAGGCCGGCCCATCCTTCCTTGTGGCATTCAACCGACTGTTCGACCCGGAGCGGAAGGTTGCCTACGGCGGCTACGACCTGAGCGATCGCAACCTGCGGGTGCTCGACCTCGTGCGCGATCGCGCCCTGCCGCCAATCTCCGCGACGGGCAACATCTGCTCGGGCAAGATGATGGTCGAGTATGCCCTGCGGGGCGCCACCAGCGGCCAGCTCCACACCTTCTTCCAGCTCCCTCTTTCGGAATACTCCGCCACTGGCGGCAGCCGGACAGCCCGGGCGCTCCACACGCTGATGCTGCATCCCGACCTTGGCATCGTTGCGTGGCTCTGGCACCTGAACGAGACCGGGACGTTCGAGGCACGCGACGGCAATCTCCATTTTCTCGATGTGTCTCGATGAAGGTCATCCGAGCCCGCCTCTTCGAGGTTGCGTTGCCGCTCCGCGAGCCGTTCACGATCAGCGGCGGGACGATGGCAGTAAGGCGGTCGCTGATCGTCGAGCTCACCGACGATTCCGGCAATCGCGGCTACGGCGAATCGGCGCCATTCGAGCTGCCCTTCTACTCGAGCGAGACGACCGCCTCGGCCCGGGCCTGCCTCGAGGCACTGCTGCTCCCATCGGTGATCGGACAGGATCTCGCGTCCTCATCGGCGACGCGTGACCGGCTGGACCTCCTCGCGCGCGGCAACCGGATGGCGAAGGCGGGCGTCGAGACCGCGTGGTGGGACTTGCAGGCGTCTCGAGAAGGCGTTTCGCTTGCCGACCTGGTCTCTCGCCGGCTCGAGGCACTGGGGATAGCGGGAGCGACCCGCAGCCGGCGGCCGGTCATCGACTGCGGCGTGGCACTCGGCATTCCGCCGGGGAATAGCGGGGCCGTGCTGCGGGAGTGGGTCAGGGACGCTCTCCGTGCCGGCTATCGCCGGATCAAGCTGAAAGTGCGCCCCGGGTGGGATGAGGAACCCGTGCGGGTGACCCAGGAAGAACTGCGCGCCTCGGGGAAGGATCTTCCCGTATGGGTAGACGCCAACGGCGCCTACCTGCTGGACCGCGACCTGTCCGCCCTCCGCCGTCTCGACGATCTGCGGCTCGTTTTTCTGGAGCAACCACTGCCCGAGGACGCGCTATGGGATTCGTGCGAGCTGGGCCGCCAGTTGAAGACCCCCATCTGTTTCGATGAGTCGCTCACCTCGGATGAGGTCGCCCGGCAGGTCCTGGAAATGGGTGGCCCGGGGATCTGGAACATCAAGATCCAGCGCGTCGGTGGTCTCGAGGAAGCCTGTCGCATCTACGCGCGCGCGGTTCGAGCCGGCGTGCGCCTCTGGGGCGGGACGATGCCGGAGACCGGCCTCGGCGCGCAGGCCATGCTCGCGCTCGGCGGGCACTCCGGTTTCGTCTTTCCGTCAGACATCGAACCGAGCGATCGTTGGTATGAAGCCGGCACCGACCTGGTCCCGCTCACGATGGCCCCCGACGGGACGATGGCGGTCCCATCAAAACGTCCGGTGTTCGAGCCCGACGAACGGGTGGGGCTTATAGCCGACCTGTTTTGACGGGGCCGGATGACATTGCCCTATCGAAGGTTATGCGTATCTTATGCCGTCGGTCGCAAGTGAATTCTTTCACCGTTCTCAACCTGCGACCGCGTTCTCAAGGCAGATCACTCACAGCACGACGGATCCTCGCTCAAGGGGGCATGGCTCACACTCATGCCGCTGTCCGGAGCGCATAAGTCCACCGCTGTCGGGATGCTCCTCCTGTTGTCGGCATGTCGCGCCGACCCACGGGGAACGCCTGCGACTACCACGCCCCCCGGTTACATCGCGGCGGCGACCGTGGATACCGCGGGACTCCGGGGTCCGGTCCAGCCGATCTTCTATCGCCACGATGTCCACGCCGGCCAGTACAAGATGGATTGCAGGTACTGTCACTACGCGGTCGAAACGAGCCCGCACCCGGGCATGCCTACGCTGCGCACCTGCATGGGGTGCCACTCGGTGGTCGGGGGTGACAACCCGGAGGTCGCCAAGGTGCGCGACGCGATGTTCGCGACGCCACCCAAGCCCCTCGAATGGGTCAAGGTTCACAATCTTCCGCAGTTCGTGCATTTCCCCCACATGCGTCACGTAAAGGCGGCGGGCATTACCTGCCAGACCTGCCACGGGCCGGTGCAGGAGATGCCGAGGGTCTACCAGTACTCGTCGCTCAAGATGGGCTGGTGCCTCGACTGCCATAAGAAGAACAAGGTCACGACGGACTGCACGGCATGTCACTACTGACCGGGATCGCCGCGTGACCGACGGACTGGATCGCCGCCGCTTCCTCAAGGTGCTGGGCGTTGCGGGGGCGGGTGCCGCCGCCGCGAGTTGCTCGTCTGACCCGGGCGAGAAGCTCATCCCGTACGTCATCCCCATCGAAGACCAGATCCCCGGCGTTTCCACCTTTTACGCGACCACCTGCCGCGAATGCACTTCGGGCTGCGGCATGCACGTGCGCGTGCGCGAAGGTCGCGCGGTGAAGGTCGAGGGCAACCCCGACCACCCGATCAACGCCGGGCGCCTCTGCGCCCGCGGGCAGGCCTCGCTCCAGGGGTTGTACAATCCCGACCGCGTCCGCGGCCCGATGGCGAAGGGCGCCGACGGCCGCTTCCAGCCCACGACATGGGATGATGCCATCACCCGCATCGCGGACCAGCTCGGCAAGGTCCAGCGGGACCGCCTCTGGTTCCTGACGGGTCACGAAACGGGAACGTTCGAGCGCCTGGTGGATCAATTCCTCCAGGCGTTCGGTTCTGCCGGCCACGTGTCGTACGAGCCCTTCGGCCACGAAGCGCTCCGGGCCGCTACGCGCGATGTCTTCGGTGTCGAAGGCCGGCCGGTCTACGACTTCGCCGCCGCGCGCTATGTCATCTCGTTCGGGACCGATTTCCTCGAGACGTTCGGCAACCCGGTGGAGCAGACGCGGGGCTTCAGCAAGGGGCACGCATTCGACGGCAAGACGATGGGCCGGTACGTCCATGTCGAGGCGCGCATGAGCATGACCGGCATGAGCGCCGACGAGTGGGTCGCGCCCGCGCCCGGGACGGAGGGGGCGGTCGCGCTGGCCATGGCGCACGTCATCGTGCGTGATCGTCTCGCGACGGCGAGCGGTAGTGTTGGGGCCATTCGCGGGCTGCTGGAAGCCCACACGCCGGAGATCGTCGCACAGAAGTCGGGTGTGTCCGCGGAAACCATTGAACGGCTGGCGAAGGACTTTGCGGAACACGGCCCGGGCCTGGCGGTCGGCGGCGGAGTTGCCGCACAGCACCAGGGCGGAAGCTTCACCGCGTCCGCGGCGCTGATCCTCAACTACGTGGCCGGCAACGTCGGGAAGACCCTGACGTTCGACCAGCAGGCGACGTGGCCCGGCGACGGGTATGCTGCGCTGCGCCGGCTGGCGGATGCGGCCGGGGCTGGGTCGGTCGAGGTGCTCTTCGTACACGGCGCCAATCCCGCCTACGCGGCGCCGCTGGCGCTCGGCGTGGCCGATGCGATCGGGAAGGTGCCGTTCAAGGTCAGCTTCTCGCGCTTCTGGGACGAGACCGCCATGCTGGCCGATCTCGTCCTTCCAGACCACGATCCGCTGGAGCAGTGGAACGATTCGCAGCCGAGGTCGGGCTTCTATCTCCTCCAGCAGCCGGTGATGCAGCCGGTGTTCGACACCCGCCAGGCGGGCGACGTCCTCCTGCAAGTTGTGAAGAAGGTGGGTGGCAACTCCGGCCAGCGTTTCAGCTCCGACACCTATCTCGATTATCTCAAGACGGTCTGGCGCGGCATCCAGGGCAACCTGGGTGATGGCCGTGCCTTTGACGCGTTCTGGTCCGAGGCGCTCCAGCGTGGTGGTGCCTGGCGGGAGCCGCGCAACCGCTCAGCGTTCCTGGCGGCTTCGGCGGGTCGCGTGGTGGATGCAGCGTCCCCCGTTCCCGAGGGGCGCTTCGCCCTCATCGCGTACCCGTCTCCGGTCTTCCACGACGGGCGCGGGGCGAACCGGCCGTGGCTCCAGGAGCTGCCGGACCCCGTCACCAAGATCACGTGGAGCAGCTGGGTAGAGATCCATCCCGACACCGCCCGTGAGCTCCTGCTGGCGGAAGGGGATCACGTCGAGATTACCTCCGACGCCGGGACCGTCACGGTCCCGGCGTATCTCTATGCGGGGATCCGGCCCGGCACGGTCGCGATGCCGCTGGGACAGGGGCATTCGGTGTTCGGCCGCTATGCCGAGAACACCGGCGCGAACGCGTACCGGCTGCTGGCGGCGGAGCCGGCGCCGTTCGGCGGCGTGAGCCACCACGTGGCGGTCACGCTGAGGAAAACCGGCGGCCACGAATCACTGTCGAAGACCGAGGGCAACCCGCGACAGATGGGGCGGGGCATCGTGCAGGCCGCGACGTACGCCGAGGCGCAGAGCGGCGAGATGCACGAGTACCATGACCAGCACGCCGCGCCAATACCTGAGAAGATCGAGAAACTGCTCGAAGAGGTGCAGCAGGAGCAGTATGCCGACTGGCGGACGCGGGGCAGCTACGCGATGTCCACTGCCCGGTGGGGCCTGGCGATCGACCTCTCCCGTTGCACCGGCTGCAGCGCCTGTGTCACCGCCTGCTATGCCGAGAACAACATCCCGACGGTCGGGAAGGACCTCGTGCGCCGCGGCCGCGAGATGTCCTGGCTCCGGGTGGAGCGGTACTTCGAGGGCGGGGAAGACGGCGAACCGATCGAGGCGCGCTTCCTGCCGATGATGTGCCAGCAATGCGGCAACGCGCCGTGCGAGCCGGTCTGCCCGGTGTTTGCGGCGTATCACACGCCGGATGGGCTCAACGGCCAGGTGTACAACCGGTGCGTCGGGACCCGTTACTGCGCGAACAACTGCCCGTACAAGGTCCGCTACTTCAACTGGTTCGACTCCTCCGATCCGTCGGTGTCCACGTTCGCGTGGCCGGAGCCGCTGCACCTCCTGCTCAATCCTGACGTGACTGTGCGCTCCAAGGGCGTCATGGAGAAGTGCACGTTCTGCGTGCAGCGGATCCGCGGGAAACAGCATGACGCGCGGATGCGGGGCACGCCGCTGAAGGATGGCGAGATTCAGACGGCCTGCCAGCAGACCTGCCCGGCGGATGCCATTGTCTTTGGTGACCTGAACGATCCGGGCTCCCGCGTGTCGCAGCTGGCGGCACAGGAGCACGGATACGAGGTCCTGGAAGGCCTGAATACGCGGCCGGCAGTCACCTACCTGAAGAAGATCCGGAACGTGGCCGAGGCGGAGCACTAGGATGGTCGCGATCGCCCGCCTTGAGGCTACGAAGCCGAAGCCCACGTACGCCGAGGTCACACGCGACGTTGCCGCGACGCTGGGCAACCCCGGCCGCGGCTACTACATCCTGCTCGGCATCACGCTGTTCGTCCTGGCCTGCGGAGTCGGGGCGCTGCTGTACATGGTCAAGTTCGGCCTGGGCGTGTCGGGCTATGTGCCGCCCGTCATGTGGGCGGTCTACATCACGGACTTCGTGTTCTGGGTGGGTATCGCGCATTGCGGGACACTCATCTCCGCGATCCTGTTTCTCTTCCGCTCCGCGTGGCGGACGGCGGTCTACCGCACCGCGGAAGCGATGACGGTTTTCGGGGTGATGACGGCGGGTCTCTTCCCGATCATCCACGTCGGCCGGTTGTGGTACGCCTACTGGCTCCTGCCGTATCCCAACCAGCGCCAGCTCTGGCCCAATTTCAAATCGCCGCTGGTGTGGGACCTCTTCGCCATCAGCACGTACTTTACGGTCAGCACCGTCTTTCTCATCGTGGGCCTCGTCCCTGATGTCGCGGCCATCCGTGACAAGGCAAAGGGCTGGCGCGAGAAGCTGTACCGGTTCGTGTCGCTCGGCTGGCAGGGCACGGACGGCCAGTGGCGTCACTACACCCGCGCCTATCTCTACCTGGCCGGTCTTGCGACGCCGCTGGTGCTCTCGGTGCACAGCGTCGTGTCCTGGGACTTCGCCATGGGCATCGTCCCCGGCTGGCACACCACCATTTTCGCCCCGTATTTCGTGGCCGGCGCCATCTATTCGGGCGTGGGCATGGTCGTGACCCTGCTGGTCCCGCTCCGGACCGTCTTCAAGCTCGAGCGCTACATCCACGAGGAGCATTTCGACAACCTCGGCAAGGTCATGCTGCTCACCGGCTCGATCGTGGGCTATGCGTACGTCGTCGAGTACTTCATGGCCTGGTACAGCGGGAACCCGGTCGAGCGGGAGTCGTTCCTCTTCCGCGCGTTCGGCAGTTACTGGTGGGCGACGTGGACGATGATCATCTGCAATGCGTTCCTCTCGCAGCTGCTCTG
>CAMDCH010000100.1:0-8666 GCA_945889655.1 bacterium HR33 | reverse complement strand
TCGCTCGCCACCTCGCCGGCCGCATGTCCACCCATCCCGTCGGCCACGATGAACTGGCCTTCATCGGGAGCCATGAGGAAGTTGTCCTCGTTGCCCGAGCGGATGATGCCGACGTCGGTCCGTCCCGCGACCGTGAAGGTGACGCGCTGGCTCACGCTTATGCTCCGCCGCCCGGCTTGGGCGGCAGCTTGATGGCCTGCAGCATCTTGGTAGAGCTGCCCTTGGCCGGATCCAGCGTGTCGTCGGTGGATTCGAACATCACGCCCACGGCGCCGAACCGCAGGAGCGACCCGGGCACGATGGAAGACTCGCCGCTCACTTTCTCTCCATCAACAAAGCTGCCGTTGGTCGAATCGAGGTCAACCAGCACCCAGACGCCCTCGCGGCGCTGAAGTTTCGCGTGCACCGTGGAGACGCTCTCATCGTTCAGCACGATGTCGTTGTAGTCGGCACGTCCCACGTTCACCACCGGCACCCGGATTGGGAACCGCTGGCCCTTGAACTTGTCACCCCGACCCACGAGCGTCGCGAGCGGGCCAGACTGGGTCACCCTCGGCGCGGGCGGCGGCGGCGACGGAGCCGCCGGGGGCGCGGGCGGACCGCCGGGTCCCATGCCGGCCACATGTGACTTGACCCCGAACATCGTGTTCCCGAGCCGTCCTCCCTGGGGAGCCGCTGCCGCGGGGGGGGGCGGGGGGGGAGGGGGTGGCGGCCGCGGGGGGGGCGGGGGGGGTGCCGCCCCCGCATCCGCGTAGAACCGGAATTCCTCGTCACCCACACGAATGATTTCTGCGCGGCCCAGCAGGCGCTGGCCCGTGATCCGCTCGCCATTGACCAGCGTGCCGTTGGTGCTGCTGTCCACCACCAGGTACCCCTTGGGGGTCGGCATGATTTCCGCATGGCGGCGCGAGACGTTCTTGCCGCTCACCACCACGTCGCAGCTCGCGTCCCGGCCCAGCACCAGTGACTGGCCGGTGATCGAGTACTCACGGCCGTCGGTGAGTGAAACGAGCCGTCCGCCGGTGGTGCCGGTGGCGACGCCCTTCTTCCCCTTGGCCCCGGCGAGCGCCGATGGATTCACGGCGGAGACATACTGGGTGCTGCCGCTCCGCCGTTCGTCCACGAACAGCAGCTCGTGCGGGCCGATCTGGACCTTGTCGCCGTGGAGGAGGGGGGTCGGCTGGGGACCCAGCCGCACACCATTAATCAGGATTTCAGCGGTTTCGCCGGCCCGCCGGATGACGGCTTGCCCCTCAGCGGACCCCTGGATGATCGCATGGCGTGGGGCAACGCCCGACCCGCTCAGGGGGATCTGACACGAGGGATCGCTGCCAATTGTCACATCACCCGGTGGCACAGAGCGACGCTGGCCACCGATTTCGAGATACGCCATGCTTTGCGAGGCCTGGATCGTGAGTTTGGAAGAAGTTACTTGGCAGCCAAAAACGGTGCAACCAAACTGGGGCAACCCGGGGACCCGGATGTCACAACCCTGAACGCCTTCCTCATGTAGGCACGGCCTCCGGCTCGTCCAGCGACTCGTCGTCCCGGTCCTCCGCCCGCTTGAGCCATCTCCAGAAAATGTAGGACCCGAATGCCACGGTCAGGTAACTGACCACGATGCGCCACAGGAGAATGTAGGACGGTACCAGCGGCCGGGGCACGTAAATGGACATGACGGCGGCGGAAACCAGCTCCGCCAGCCCCGCCCCACCCGGGGTGATCGCGAAGTAGAGAAGGAAGGTGATCAGGGTCTGGAGCAGCAGCACGTCCACGAAATGGGCCTTGATGCCCAGCATCCGGAGCACGAAGTAGCCGGCCAGGAGCTTGTTCGCGTGGGACGGCGCTGACAGCAGGACCGCCAGCGCCAGCGCGCGGAAACCCCGGGGATTCATGTAGCCCACCATGCACTCGTGCGCGCGGTCCACCCCCTGCCGGAGCCGTACCGCCGCTTTTGCCATCCGGGGACTGCCGTGTGCGGCGAACCAGTCCATGGACTGCTGGGCCAGCTTGCGGGCCACGCCGGGGAAGATCATGGCAAACGCCATGAACAGCCCCAGGACCACGAAGACGCCGAGGCTCAGGTTGAAGAGGTCGAACAGCGAGATCCCGGTGCCGAGCACGCCGTGCTGCTGGAGGGAACGGCCCGCGCCGAAGAAGATGGCGAGCGGTCCCGCCACCGCGAAGAAGACGACCGTCGCCACGAAACTCATGAACGTGGAGATGAGCGCTTCGGGAATCGGAACACCGCTCCGCTTGAGCGCATACGTCATGAGCGGACCGCTGCCGACCTGCGCCGGGGTGAGATAGCCGGCCCAGGTTGCGAGCCCGCCGGCAAGGATAGATCCCTTGAGACTGGCCTTGGGATAGATGTGACGGACCAGGACCCAGAGGCGCACGCCGCCCCCGAACCAGTCCAACGACGCCAGGGCCACCCCGCCAACGAGCCAGCCCCACTCCAGCGAACCCATGGCTTCCAGGAAGGTGGGGAGGTTGTTGCCGTAGAGGAGCAGCCCGGCAAAGCCGAGTGCCGAGATGACGGCGAAGAGCTCAAGACCGCGCCGGAGGAGTCGCGGGGAAACCAGGGCCATTGTTGAAGGTCAACGTAACCCTCCTGGGCTTCCCGGGGCAGTATTTTTCAGGGATGCCCCGGTCTTTCATCACGGTTCACCGTGCCCGCCAGCATAACCTCAAGGGGATTACGGTCGAGTTCCCCCGGAACGCGCTGACGGTCATCACGGGCCCTTCAGGTTCGGGGAAAAGCTCGCTGGCATTCGACACGCTCTACGCCGAGGGCCAGCGGCGCTACATGGAATCGCTGTCCACGTATGCCAAGCAGTTCCTCGAACGCATGCCCAAGCCGCTGGTGGACCGCATCGACGGTATATCGCCGGCGGTGGCCATCGAGCAGAAGAATCCCACCACCTCCAGCCGCTCCACGGTAGGCACGGCGACCGAGATCTACGACTACCTGCGGCTGCTGTGGGCACGGGTGGGCCGGCAGTTCTGCCACGCCTGCGGAGCGCCCGTGGTGGTTGACTCGCCGACGACCGCGGCAGACCGGATCATCGGCCAGGCGACGGGTGAGCCGGTGACGATCGCATTCGCGATCCCGCACTCTGAGCAGCCGAGCCACGAGCTGCTCCTGGAGAACCTGCGGGCGATGGGATTCGTTCGGGTCATGGATGGGGGCGTGGTGCACCGCCTCGACGCGCTCCCAGCAGAGGTGCGGCTGGATCGCCCGGGCGTGATGGTGGTGGTGGATCGCCTCCCCGCCAACGACACGAACCGCACGCGCCTCTGCGATTCCGTGGCCGTGGCGTTCACCGAAGGCGACGGCACGGTCGACATCCTGTGGGGCGACCAGCGGCTGCGGGTTTCGCAGCACCCCCGGTGCACCAGCTGCGGAACCGTGGCTCCGCGGCTGTCTCCAACCCTCTTCTCCTTCAACAATCCGACCGGCGCCTGCCCCGCGTGCAACGGTTTCGGCGCAGTACTGGAGTACCACGAATCGCTGATCGTCCCGAAGCCCGAGCGCACGCTCGCGGAGGGCGCGCTCGACCCGTGGACCAAGCCGCGCTACGAAGGCCGGCGGCGCCTGCTCAGGGAAGCGGCCCGCCGCGAGGAAATTCCGTTCGACGTGCCGTGGCGGAAACTCAAAGCCTCACAGCAGCGGCTCCTGCTCCATGGAAAATCGGGGCGCTATGTCGGGATCTTCCCGTTCCTCACGGCGCTCGAGGAAAAACGCTACAAGCAGTACATCCGGGTCTTCCTGCGGCACTACCAGCTCGCCACCGAGTGCCCCGCCTGTCACGGTGCCCGGTTGCGTTCTGAAGCCCTGGCGGTGCGAATCAACGACCTGACGGTCGCGCAGGTCAGCGCGCTCAACGCCGACGCGCTGGCCCAATGGCTTCGCGCGCTCGAGCTGAACCCGTTCGAGCGGGGCATCGCCGAGACCATCCTGCGCGAGCTCAGCGCGCGCACCACGTTCCTGTGCGACGTCGGGCTCGGCTACCTGACCCTCGATCGCCAAACACGCACGCTCTCCGGCGGCGAGGCCCAGCGGATATCGCTTGCCAACGCGCTCGGCTCGAGCCTGGTGGACACGCTTTACGTCCTGGATGAGCCATCGATAGGCCTGCATCCGCGGGACGTGGGCCGGATGCTGGAGCTGCTACGACGGCTGCGCGCCGCGGGCAACACGGTCGTCGTCGTGGAGCACGACACGGCCGCGATGCGCGCGGCTGACTACATCGTGGAGCTGGGGCCCGCGAGCGGGGAGCAGGGTGGACAGGTGGTCTTTGCCGGGCCGCTGGCGGCCATGGCTTCGGCCGGCACGCTCACCGCGGACTACTTCAACGGCAAGAAACGCATCGCCATCCCCACAGGCCGCCGCCGCGTCGGGCCGCTCTGGATCTCGGTCAAGGGCGCGACGCTGCACAACCTGGAGAATGTCGACGCCGCCTTCCCCCTCGGCACGCTCACCGTGGTGACGGGCGTCTCGGGCTCAGGCAAGTCGACGCTCGTGCACGACGTGCTCTACCGCAACCTGGCCGAGCGCCTCCGCGGGAAACACGGCGCCAAGGAGCACCTGGGCGAAGCCGTGGGTGCCGTCAAGGCGATCTCGGGCTGGGAGCTGCTCGACGACGTGATCCTGGTGGACCAGAGTCCAATCGGCCGCTCGCCCCGCTCCAACCCGGTCACGTACGTGAAGGCGTTCGACGACATCCGCACCCTGTTCGCGCAGCATCCGCTCTCGCGCGCGCGGCGCTACACGCCCGCCACCTTCAGCTTCAATGCGCCGAAGGGCGGCCGTTGTCCCGCGTGCGAAGGGGCGGGACACATCCTGGTCGAAATGGTGTTCCTCGCGGACATCTTCGTACCGTGCGAGACGTGCGGCGGAACGCGGTTCCGGCGGGAAGTACTGGACGTGAAGGTGAAGGGCCTGTCGATCGCGGACGCGCTGGAGCTGACCGTGGACGAAGCCATCCGCCGATTCCGCCACCAGGAGGCGCTGGGCAAGGCGCTCTGGCACCTGCAGCAGGTCGGACTCGGCTACCTCCGCCTGGGCCAGCCGGCCACCACGCTGTCCGGCGGCGAGGCGCAACGCCTCAAGATCGCGCGGCAGCTCGGCACCACCCCGCGGACCGGCGGTCGCCGGCTCTACATCCTCGACGAGCCCACCACGGGCCTGCACCTGGATGACGTGCGGACACTGCTCAAGGTGCTGGACCGGCTCGTGGATGCCGGGCACACGGTGCTGGTGATCGAGCATCACCTCGACGTGATCAAGCGGGCGGACTGGGTCATCGACATGGGTCCCGAGGGCGGGAGCGCCGGAGGCCGGGTGGTGGCCGCCGGAACGCCCGAGGAAATCGCGGCCAGCGGGTCGCACACGGGCCGCTACCTGCGAGACATGCTGAAGGAAACAGCGCCGGCCGCGGAGAGCATCAGCGCGTCCTGAACGGCGTAGCGTCTCGTTAATCCATCGCTATCTTACGGCCCATGCGGAATTTCATCGTCGGTGCCCTGCTGCTCATGCCCGCCGCCCTCTCGGGGCAGCAGGCCGGGTCGACCCCCGTGACCACCGGTGCCTCCGGCTCCTACACGCTCCGCACGGGCGACGTGCTCAAGGTCGCCGTCTGGGGCCACGAGGAGTTCTCCGGCGAATTTGCCGTGGACGAGACGGGACACCTTCAGTATCCCGTGATCGGGGACATCGAGGTCAAGGACCTGACCGTCTGGCAGCTGCGCGACCGCATGAAGCAGGGGCTGGAGCAGATCTTCAAGAACCCCTTCGTGACGGTGGCGCCGCTGTTCCGGATGGCGGTGCTCGGCGAGGTTCGCAATCCCGGCTTGTATACCGTGGACCCGACGCTGTCGGTGCTGGACGTGGTCGCCTTGGCGGGTGGACCGACGCCCGCTGGCAACATGAACAAGATCCATCTTCTGCGGGCCGGCGAGGAAGCCCAGCTGAGTTTCGCCCGGGGGCGCAGCCTCCAGGACATGGGTGTGCGCTCGGGCGACCAGGTGATCGTGGGACGAAAGGCGTTCGCGCGTGAGGACGTGTCGTTCTTCCTCGGCGTCGTCCAGGTGTTATTGTCGGTGGCTATATTGATCACCACGGTCAGCAAGTAGGATCATCCCGTCGCTTCAGCAATCCTTCCCGAGTAGCTCAGTTGGTAGAGCAGGCGACTGTTAATCGCCGGGTCGGGGGTTCGAGTCCCTCCTCGGGAGTTCCGGAAGTCATCCGTCACGTGATCGCGACCCCACCACCAGGGGGCTACCGGTAAACATGGTCGGGCTGGCCGAGATCGACGCCGCCACCGCGCGCATCGCCGGCCGGATTCACCGGACGCCGCTCCTCTCCGCCACCTCGCTCGGCCGCATGGCCGGCGGCAGCCGTCTCTCCCTCAAGGCCGAGCTCTTCCAGAAAACCGGGTCGTTCAAGGTCCGCGGCGTACTCAACTATCTCGGCGCGCTTTCGCCCGAACAGCTCCAGCGCGGGCTCATCACGCTCTCGGCGGGAAACCACGGCGCCGCGCTGGCATGGGCCGCCGCGGCCGCACGGAGCCACGCGACCGTCGTCATGCCGGCCACGGCCGTGGCCTCCAAGGTCGACGCCATCAAGGGCTATGGGGGCGTGGTAGTGCAGACCGATGGACCGCTGCTCGACACCTGCACGGCGCTCCGTGACAGCCGGAAGCTCACGCTGGTCCATCCGTTCGATGACCCCGCCATCATCGCCGGACATGGGTCGGCGGGCACCGAGATCCTCCAGGACGCGCCCGACCTCGACACCGTGATCGTGCCGATCGGCGGCGGCGGACTCATCGCGGGCATTGCGGCGGCCATCAAGCAGCGGCGTTCGTCGGTGCGCGTGATCGGGGTCGAGCCGCGCAGTTCAGATGTCATGAGCCGGAGCCTCGCCGCCGGCGAGCCGGTCAGCATGAAAGGGTCCACCGTGGCCGACGGGCTCAACGCCCCGTTCGCCGGCGCGCACACGCTGGCGCATGTGCAGGCGTTCGTGGACGAGGTCGTGCTCGTGGACGATGAGGACATCCTGCGCGCCATGCGCCTCATCGTCGAGCGTGCGAAGCTTGCGCCCGAGCCGGCCGGCGCCGCGGCCTATGCCGCGTTGCTCACCGGCGCGGTGAAGGTCACGGCCGGCGCGCACGTGGTCTGCCTGGTGAGCGGCGGGAATGTGGATCCCGCGGTCATGCGAAAGGCCCTGTCGTGATTCCGAAGCGCCACGACGACGCGACCCTCTCGCCGGGCACGCTGCTCGAGATCGTGTTCGAGCGGGGCGACACGCCGATGGCGCTGGTGGGCGAGCGCGACGAGATCATCGTCGCCAATGCGGCGTTCGCCCGGTTCCTCGACTGCGAACCCGCCGCCCTTGTCGGCATGACGCTGAGCAGCCTCCGCGACGGCGACGACCGGCTGCGCGTGGGAACGGGTGATCCTGTGCCGGCGCGCGTCAACGTGACGCGGGTCGCCGACCGCGAGACCGGGTTGCGGGGCCTCGCGGTGATCGAGGACATCCGGCCGCAGCAGGTGGCCGAGGCGGAGCGGGTGCGCGTGGATGCCCGCCTGCGGCAGGCGCACACAATGAATGCGGTAGGCCAGTTGTCGGGCGGCATCGCGCATGACTTCAACAACATGCTCACGGTGATCCTGGCGAATGCCGAGCTGCTCTCCGAGGTCATCTCGCAGGGAGATCACGGACGGACCGACCTCGAGGAGCTGCGGACCGCGGCACGCCGCGGAACGGCCATGGTGCGGCAGCTCCTGGGCTACGGCCGGCGCGAGCGGCTGGTGATGCAGCCGGTCCAGCCCGCGCAGCTGGTGCAGGATCTCTCGAACGCGCTTCGACAGGAATTGCAGTCGCACGTCCTCTTCGAGATCCATGCATCCGCCACGCCCGACATCCAGGCCGACCCCTCCGCCATCGAGCGGATCCTCACGAGCCTGGTTTCGAACGCGCGTGACGCGATCGACGGCCACGGACGAATCACGATCCGGACTTCGACCGTCCACCTGGGAGAGAACGAGATCCGGCAACTGGGCTGGGGAACGCCCGGCGAGTACGCCGGCATCGTCGTGCACGACAACGGGCACGGAATGACCGAGGCCGCCCGCGCGCGCCTCTTCGAACCGTTCTTCACCACCAAGCCCCCGGGATTCGGCACTGGCCTGGGCCTCGCGATGTGCTACGGCCTGATGAAGCAGCAGAACGGGTTCATCGGCGTGGACAGCACGCCGGGGATCGGCACCACCGTGCGGCTCCTGTTTGCGCGGTCACCCGGAGCCCCTGCGTTGGCCGAGAACCGCCCGGTGGCGGTGGAGCCGGGGGGTTCGGAGACGATCCTGCTGGTAGAAGACGAGGAGCCGATTCGCCGGACGGCTCGGCGCGTGCTGGAACGGTTCGGCTACCGGGTACTGACGGCGGACGACGGAGTGGACGGCCTGCGGATCCTGCGGGAACGCGGCGTGGAGATCGCGCTGGTCATCACCGACGTCGCCATGCCGCGCATGGGCGGGCGCGCCCTGTACGACGCCGCCCGGGCTGCCGGCGCGAACAACAAGTTTCTCTTCGCCAGTGGCTACACCGGCCGCGACGGCTCCGCGGGCGGCGACTTCGATCCTTCCCTTCCCTTCATCAA
>CAMDCH010000099.1:0-8689 GCA_945889655.1 bacterium HR33 | reverse complement strand
CATCGGGCAGGAAGTGCATTTCGATCTTGACGAGCCCATCGCCCTGGCACGATTCGCAGCGACCACCCTTCACGTTGAACGAGAAGCGACCGGGCCCATACCCACGGATCTTGGCTTCCGCGAGCTGGGCGAAGAGGTCGCGAATCGGGCCGAACAGCCCGGTGTAGGTGGCCGGGTTGGAGCGCGGCGTGCGGCCGATCGGGCTCTGATCGATGTCGATGACCTTGTCGAAGTTGTCGATGCCCTCGATATGGTCATGCTGGCCGGGGACCGTGCTCGCGCGATAGAAGTGCCGGGCGAGTGCGTGATAGAGGATATCCGTGATGAGCGTGGACTTCCCGGAACCCGAGACTCCCGTAACGGCGACGAACATGCCGACGGGCAGTGAGACGTCGAGGTTCTTGAGATTGTGGTGTCTCGCGCCGGCAATCCTCAGCATCCGATCCGGGTCGGCGCGGCGGCGGATGGACGGGATATCGATCCGCAGCTCTTTGCGGAGGTAACGAGCAGTCAGGGACGTGGGGTGGTCCAGGATCGCCGGTAGCCTGCCCTGCACGACGACCTCGCCGCCGTGCCGCCCGGCGCGGGGACCGAGGTCGATGACGTAGTCCGCTGCGCGAATCGTTTCCTCGTCGTGCTCAACGACTATTACGGTGTTGCCGAGGTCACGGAGGCCCATGAGCGTGCTGAGGAGCCGGGTGTTGTCGCGCGGGTGAAGACCGATGGAAGGTTCGTCGAGGATGTACAGGACCCCGACGAGCCGGCTCCCTATCTGGGTGGCGAGCCGGATCCTCTGGGCTTCACCACCCGAGAGAGACGCCGCGGAGCGGCTCAGGGTCAGGTAATCCAGGCCGACGTCATCGAGGAACCGCAGGCGTTCGACGACTTCTTTCAGGATCGGTCCGGCGATTTCCGGATCAATGCCTTTGCGATTGGCGCCTTTCAGCGGCACCGATTCGAAGAAACGCCGAGCACCTGCGATCGGCAGATCAACGATCTCACCAATGCTCTTGCCGTTCACCATGACGCTGAGGCTCTCGGGTTTGAGCCGCCGGCCGGCGCACGCGTCGCAGGGAAGCTCGGTCATGTAGGCTTCCATCTGCTCCCGCATGGCGTCCGAGGTGGTCTCGCGGTATCGGCGTTCGACGTTCTTAAGGATCCCTTCCCATTGGCTTTCGTACTTGGTTGCAGACTTCCCTGAGCTATACTGGAATGTGAGCGTGCGCTCGCTTGCTCCGTGCAGCAGGGCTTGTTTGACCTTGGCGGGGAGCGCACCCCAAGGAGCTGCGGGGTCAAACTTGAAAGCTCTCGCAAGTGTAGGTATGACAGTCGTTTGCAGATATCCAGAAGGCTCACCCCAAGGCAGGACCACACCTTCGAGAATCGATATTCTGGGGTCGCCCAGGATCAGTTCCGGGCTGACTTCCCGCCGAGTGCCCAGTCCACCGCACGCGGCGCAGGCTCCGAATGGGGAGTTAAACGAAAACTGCCTCGGCTCCAACTCAGCGAGCGAATACTCGCACTTGGGACAGGCAAACCGCTCAGAAAAGAGCGAGGTCTTTTCGGTATCTGGGCGCGTTATCTCGACCAAACCCTCAGCAGCTCGCAATGCTGTCTCGATGGAGTCGTGAAGGCGCTGGCGGTCCTCCGGCTTCACGACAAGGCGGTCCACGACCAGGGCGATATCGTGCTGGAGCTTCTTGTTGAGTTTCGGCGGGTCGGACAGGTCGAACGTGGTTCCATTAACTCGAACGCGGACGAAGCCCTGCTTCCGCGCACTCTCGAAGAGATCCTTGAATTCACCTTTGCGACCCCGCACCAGGGGGGCCGCAATCTCGACCCGCGTGCCGGCCGGCCACGCCAGCACCGTGTCGGTGATCTGCGTGGCGCTTTGCCGCTCGATCGGTGAGCCGTCGTTGGGACAATGCGGGACGCCGACCCGTGCCCAAAGGAGCCGGAGGTAGTCGTAGACCTCGGTGACCGTTCCTACCGTAGACCGGGGATTGTGACCGGCGGTCTTCTGCTCGATGGAAATGGCCGGGGAGAGACCTTCAATAGTCTCGACATCCGGCTTCTCCATCAGGCCAAGGAACTGCCGGGCATACGCGGACAGCGATTCCACGTACCGACGCTGCCCCTCGGCGTAGATCGTATCGAAGGCGAGGGACGATTTTCCGGACCCGGAGAGCCCGGTCACGACCGTCAGCTCGTTCCGGGGGATCTCAACGGAAATGTTCTTGAGGTTGTGGACGCGGGCGCCACGAACGATGAGGAGATCTTCTGGCATAGCCTCGGAACGTAGGCGGGTTTCGCAACTTCGGTCAACCCAAGCCCAGGGGGAACCGCTATGAGCAGCATTGGAGAGCGTGCACTCACCTCAAGTGTCCCGCCGCCATGATGAGCTTGCGTAAGTGACCCGTAAGTCGTAGTTTCGTGGCCCCTTAGCCCGGCTCATGAAGGTGACTTCGCAGGATCAAGGCACGCACCTGGTGGTGCTTACAACACTGGGAAGTGCTGACGAAGCTCGTGCGTTTGTTCACGAGCTGGTGACGCGAAGCGTGGTAGCGTGCGGGACGATTATTCCCCAAGCCACCTCGATTTACCGCTGGGAAGGGGCGATGACCGAGGCCACCGAGGCCGTCGTCATCCTGAAAACGCGCCGGGAGCGGTGGGATGACCTGGTCGAGGCGACCCGGAAGCTGCATCCCTACAAAGTCCCGGAACTGTTGGGTCTGCCGGTCAATCACGGGCTGGACCGCTACCTCGACTGGATATCCAGCGAAACGGTCGGGCCGGAAACACGGGAAACACAATGAAGTTCTTCGGAAGACGCCGTCATCCGATGCGGCGGAGGACAGCCATGGAGCTCTCGACTCGATACGCGACGACCCCGGCGACTGCGCCGGCGGCCCCCAGCTCACCTGTACCGGCGTCCGATCGGAAGCCCCTGCCGTTCGAGCTGTCCACCGACGAACTGACAGATCCCGTGACGCCCGAACCGGTCACCGTGACCGGGCCAGCGCCGGTCAGCGAGCCATCTACCCCCGCTGCCAACGTGATTGAATCCCGCGACGAGGCCCCATCCGAGCCGTCCGCCGAGGAAGTCCTGCACCGCGCGGCCCGTGAGGCGAACGCGCATGGTGATACCCGCCGGGCACGCACGATTTACCGCGAGCTGCTCGGCCTCAACCCCTCGCACGTGCGCGCGCGGAACAATCTCGCGCTCTTGCTGGAGCAGCAGGGTGATCACGAGCAGGCTCTCAAGGAGCTCGACACCTGCCTGACCTACGAACCGGGGAACCCGCAGGTGCTGGTCAACCGCGCCGCCGTGCTGGGCGCCATGGCGCGCTACCGCGACGCTGAGAAGGACCTGAACCAGGTGCTGGCGGTCGACCAGGGGAACGCCGAGGCGCATTTCAATCTTGGCCTGGTGGTTTCCCGCCGTGGTCTCTGGTCCCGGGCGATTCCTCACCTTCGCAAGGCGATCGAGCTCGACCCCAGCCGGGGAACGATCCATTTCTACCTCGGCGAGGCGCTGAACAACGTGGACGACTTGCAGGGGGCGATGCAGGCTTTCCAGCGCGCGGCGGAGCTCAGGCCCGGCTTCGGAAAGGCGCTGTACGGAATGGGCATCATCCTGGATCGGATGAACCGCCCGGACGAGGCGGCGCAGATGTACCGCCGGTCGCGGGAACTCGCGAACCGGTGATCCGCGTAGCGGTAGACGACATCGCGTTCGTCGTTGCGGACGCGGTGCTTCGTCCCGCCACGAGCATGCTGGAGCCTACGACCGCCGCCCTGCGCCGCCTGGAGCAGGTCGGCGGTCCGAGTTTCTGGAAGCAGCTCAGGGTGCAACAGGAGCTGGCCGTCGGCGCGGCGGTCGTGACCGCCGGGGGCGAGCTCCCCAGCCCGCTAGTCATTCATGCTATCATTATGAGCCCAGGCGAGCCGGTATCCTCCACCGGTGTTCGCCGTGCGCTGACCAGTGCCCTCCAGCGCGCGTCCGCCTGGGAAATCGCGCATCTGGCCGTGCCCGTGGTGGGAACCGGGGCCGGCGGCCTGGCTGTTAGCGAGGCCGTCGACATCCTGGTCCAGGTCCTCGCGGCGCACCTCGCGTCGACCGACTTCCCGCGCGATGTCCTGATCGTGGTCGAGCGGGAGGATGAGCGACAGATGGTCGACGGCGTGATCAAGAGGTACAAACCCGACGCATGAATCGACGGATACTGGCGGGCATCGTCATCACGGGGTGGCTGGCGAGCATGGGTGTGCTCGCGCGGCGGGAGTTCTGGCGTCCGCGCGGCGAGACCATCGCCGACGCGGGCCAGGTGGTTCCGCCGGGCTCGGCGTTCTACACGCTCACCATGGGCGGGCAGCAGATCGGGTACGCCTCCAGCACGATCGACACTACGACCGAGGACCTACGGTTCCAGGACGTGATGGTGGTGGAGGTTCCCGCCATGAAGACGCTGCACCGGACGGACGTCCGGACCGATGCAGTGCTCACGCGCTCCCTCCGCCTCAAGACCTTCACGGCCAAGCTACAGGGCGAAGCCGGGACCTTTAGCGCCCGTGGCGAAGTCCATGGCGACACGCTGCTGACCGCTGAGCTCGAGAGTGAGGGCAACACACAGCACCTGCGTATCCCGCTCAAGCAGGCCATCGTGCTCCCCGCCCTCCTGCCAATGCGCGTGGCCCTGGGCGGGCGACTCCGGGTTGGCGCCACCTACTCCCTCGACATCTTCGATCCGATGGTACTGCAGGAACGGCGGGTGAACGTAACCGTGGCCGCCGAATCGACTCTGGTGGTGCCCGACAGCGCCGATTCCGACGCCCAGGCAACTCACTGGTTCCCGGTCCGCTGGGACACGGTGCACGCCTGGCGACTGGAACAGCACGCCGGCGGCCTGAAGCTCGAGACGTGGATCGACGACCTTGGCCGAGTGGTATCGGCAAGCTCGCCAGTCGGGTTCCGCATGGAGCGGACGGCATTCGAGATCGCGTATGAGAACTTCCGCAAGCGTGACACCGCGGCGCAGCTGGCGGCAGGACTCGGCAACGACATCATCCAGCAGACCGCCGTCGCCGCGAACGTGCGGCTCGACGGCACCACGACGAGGCTCCGCGCTGTGCTGGAGGGGGTGGACCTGGCGGGCTTCGACCTGGACGGCGACCGGCAGAAGCTTTCCGCAGACACGGTTTCGATCGAAGTGGAGAGCGGCGACCAGCTCAAGGCGCGCTACCGAATCGGCGGGCAGCGGCTGGCCGGCTATGACCAGTATCTCGATCCGGAGCCGCTGATCCAGTCGACCGATCCCAGGATTGCCGCGCAAGCGCGCCGTATCGTGGGCCGGGTCACCGACCCGAGGCAGGCCGTGGCGTTACTGAATGCCTGGGTGTACCAGGAGCTGGAGAAAAAGATCACCGTCAGCGTGCCGAGCGCCGTGCAGGTTCTGGAGACGCGCCGGGGGGACTGCAACGAGCACACGGTCCTTTTCGTGGCACTCGCGCGCGCGCTGGGCATTCCCGCGCGCACCGCGGCGGGCCTGGTGCATCTCAACGGCCACTTCTACTACCACGCCTGGCCCGAGGTCTATCTGCGCGGCTGGGTCGCAGTCGACCCGACATTCGGGCAGGTGCCGGCAGACGCGGCGCACATCAGGTTTACGATCGGCGGGCTGGCTCGCCAGATGGAATTGATCCGTCTGATCGGGCGGCTCAGCATCAACGTCGTCGACGCCAAGGGACGAGGGGCATGATCAAGCTCGAGGGCCTGACCAAGGCATACGGGAAGTTGAAGGCCGTAGACCATATCAATCTCGTGGTACCGAAAGGTGAACTTTTCGGGTTCCTCGGGCCGAATGGCGCCGGCAAAACGACCACGCTGCGAATGATCGCGGGGATCATCCGTCCCACCGCGGGCCGGATCTGGCTGGGGGGCGACGACGTGATCGCCAACCCGCTCGCCGCCAAGATGCGGCTGGGATTCATCCCCGACCGGCCGTTCGTGTACGACAAGCTGACCGGGGGCGAGTTCCTGCGCTTCGTTGCGGGCCTGTATGGGCAGGAAGGCGACGTGGTGGAGCGGCGGATCGACGAGCTGCTCGGGGTTTTCGAGCTGGCGAACTGGAAGGATGAGCTGGTCGAGTCGTACAGCCACGGCATGCGCCAGAAGCTCATCATCTCGAGCGCGCTGATCCATCGTCCCGAGGTCATCGTCGTGGACGAGCCGATGGTGGGCCTGGACCCCAAGGGCGCCCGGCTGCTCAAGGTGATGTTCCGGGAGTTCGTGGACCGGGGCGGCACGGTCCTGATGAGCACCCACACGCTCGAAATCGCCGAGGCGATGTGCGACCGCATCGCGATCATCCAGAAGGGGAAGATTGCGGCCTATGGCACCATGAAGGAGCTGCGTGACCAGCACTCCGCGGGGAGCGGGTCGCTGGAAGACCTCTTCCTGCGCCTCACGGGCGGGGAGGCGGCGCGCGAGATGGCCCAGGTGCTCGGTACACCATGACGACGCCGGGCGTTGGTTCCCTGCCCCTCATCCTGTCTCCCAAGTGGCGGACCATGGCGGCACGCATGCGCCAGGAACGTCGCGAGGGCGTGGGCCGGGCGGTCGTGATCGGCGTGGTCGGGGTGATCTTCTGGCTGGCGGTGTTCGGGGTGCTCTACCGGATGCTCCGCTATTTCCGCGGCGTCGAGGAAATCGGCCCGCTGCTGGCCGGCAAGCTGCTGGGCCTGACGCTGGTCTCGTTCCTGTCCATCCTGCTGCTCTCGAACGTCATCACGGCGCTGTCGTCGTTCTTCCTCGCGAAGGACCTCGACCTGCTGGTGTCGTCGCCGGTGGACTGGCTGCACCTGTACCTCGCCAAGCTGTTCGAGACAATGCTCCACAGCTCGTGGATGGTGGCGCTGATGGCGGTGCCGATCTTCAGCGCGTACGGCTGGGTGTACGACGGCGGCTGGTGGTTCCCCTTCGTGGCGCTGCTGGTGCTGCTCCCGATGCTGATCGTTCCATCCGTCCTCGGCAGCGCCGTCACGCTCATCCTGGTCAACGTGTTTCCGGCGCGGCGCGCGCGCGACCTCCTGGCGGTGATCGCCGTGGCGGCGGCGGGTGGCGTGGTGCTCATGCTCCGCGTGATCCGGCCGGAGCAGCTCGCCCGGCCCGAGGGCTTCCGCAACCTGCTCGACTTCATCACGGTGCTGCGGACGCCGACTTCGCCGTTCCTTCCCAGCGAATGGGCCACCAAGGCGGTCATGGGTTACCTCGTGGGACCGTTCGAGTGGCTTCCGGTCGCGCTGCTCTGGAGCACCGCGGCGGCGTTGGTGGCGCTGGGTGCGATCCTGCACGCGCGCCTGTACGCGACGGGGTTCACCAAGGCCCAGGAGGGCGCCGAGCGGTATGTGAAGGGACGCCTGTGGGGCGTGGCCCTGGCCCCGCTGTTCAAGGACCTGCCTGTTGCCAAGCGCGAGTTCGTGATCAAGGACCTGAAACTGTTCTTCCGCGACACGACCCAGTGGAGCCAGCTGATCCTGCTCGGCGTGCTGGTGGTGATCTACCTCTTCAACATCAAGGCGCTGCCGCTGTTCACCGGTGAGCGCGTGCCCGTGTTCTTCGTGAGCCTGGTGTCGTTTCTGAACCTGGGCCTGGCGGGCTTCGTGCTCGCCTCCATCGCGGCGCGCTTCATTTTCCCCGCGGTATCGCTCGAGGGACGGCAGATGTGGCTGCTGCGGTCGAGCCCCCTGGACCTGCGGGCACTGCTCTGGTCGAAGTACTGGGTGGGGACGGTTCCGCTGCTGCTGCTCGCGCTGATCATCACGATTGCGACAAACCTGCTGCTCAAGGCGTCGTCCTTCATGATGGCCACGAGCATCGGCACCATCATCCTGCTGACACTGGCCATCAGCGCACTGGCGCTGTCGTTCGGCGCACTCTATCCGCAGTTCGAGACCGAGAACGCGGCCCAGATCCCGACGTCGTTCGGCGGGCTGGTCTTCATGATGACGACGGTGGCCCTGCTGGCGGTGGTGATCGTGCTGGAGGCGGTGCCGGTGTCGAACTACCTGCGGGCCGAGTACGACGGCGATCCGCTGCACGTGACGCCGGGAATGATCATGGCGTTCGCCGGGGTGGTGGCTATCTGCGTCACAGCGATCATCGTGCCGTTGAAGGTGGGGCTGGCGAAGATGGAAACGTTCGAGTTCTAAGCGCTCCTCACCCCCGACCCCTCTCCCTCCGGGAGAGGGGGGACCTCCGAACAAACTGAGAGGCTCGAACCCAGTCGCTGGGTACGAGCCTCTCTCTCATTCTAGGCGTGTCTCTACTCGATCCGATATGGGATGGCCCAGGCGTTACCGCGGGCTTCGGTCCCGGCTTCCGTCTGAAAGGTTTGCGAATCAAGAGCGTTCACCACCAGCCGGTCACGACCCGCCAGGCGCACCGTCCAGCTCAGTTGAAAGCTCCCACCACCCAGGTCCTGCATCAGCAACCGGCGCCAGGCGAGACCTGACGCATCCGCGTGCGTGACGTTCAGGAAGACGAACGTCGGCGGCGTGTTGCCGGTCCCGGCAGTGTTGCTCACTTCCGCCAGGACCTGAACAACGTCATTGCGATGCAGGCGCGGCATCTGGTTGTTGATGTCGTAGACCTTCGCGGGATCCGTGACCTCGATTTTCAGCACGCCGT
>CAMDCH010000098.1:0-8810 GCA_945889655.1 bacterium HR33 | reverse complement strand
ATCGGCGTGGCGGTCAGCTCCCACTTCGCCACGATCGCCTGTACCTGGTCGACGCGGTCCTTCCGCGCCACCACGAGCATCCGTTCCTGGGACTCGGAGAGAAGGATCTCGTACGGGGTCATCCCGGCTTCGCGCGTGGGGACGAGGGCTGTGTCGATCTCCACGCCCACGCCGCCCTTCGCGGCCATCTCCGCCGAGGAGGAGGTGAGTCCCGCCGCGCCCATGTCCTGGATCGCGACGATGTGACCCGACCGGATGAGCTCCAGGCTCGCCTCGAGCAGCAGTTTCTCGGTGAAGGGGTCGCCCACCTGGACCTGCGGACGCCGGGCTTCGCTTGCCTCGGTGAGCTCCTCCGAGGCGAACGAAGCGCCGTGAATGCCGTCGCGGCCGGTCCGGGCTCCCACGGCCATGAGGATGTTGCCCACGCCGCTCGCGGCGGACTTGATGAGGTCTTCCTCGCGCAGCAGTCCCACGCACATCGCGTTGACCAGCGGGTTGCCGGAGTAGCCTTCGGCGAAATCGACCTCGCCGCCGAGCGTCGGGACTCCCACGCAGTTGCCGTAGTCGCCTACACCTTTGACGCAGCCGGCGAAGAGGTAGCGGTTTCGTGACTCGGTGAGCGGGCCGAACCGGAGGCTGTTGAGCATCGCCACCGGGCGCGCGCCCATCGTGAAGACGTCGCGGAGGATGCCGCCCGCACCCGTGGCGGCGCCCTGGTAGGGCTCGACCGCGGACGGATGGTTATGCGATTCGATCTTGAAGGCCACAGCCCAGCCATCGCCGAGGCGGAGGACGCCGGCGTTCTCACCCGGTCCCTGGAGGACGCGCGAGCCCTGCGTGGGGAGGGTCTGGAGCACCCGTTTTGAGTGCTTGTAGGAGCAGTGCTCGCTCCAGAGCGCGGAGAAGATGCCCAGCTCCGCGAACGTCGGGGTACGGCCGAGCATCGCGCGGATGCGGCCGTACTCCTCGTCTGTCAGGTGGTGTTCGTGGACCAGCTCGTTGGTGATCGGTGGGTCGCCCGGAAACGCTTCGGCGTGGGTCCGGGTCACTTCTTCGCGCTCTTGCCCGGCTGGATGCCGCGCACGATCGACTTGAAGATGGAACCGAGCCCGCCCTCGTCCGACCGGATCAGCGCTTCCGCCTCGCCGGCGTCGAACCAGACGCCGAGACACTCGGGGCAGCGGTCGACCTCGACGTTGTGATACGTCTCGGTCTTCAGCTGGCTGCCGCACTTGGGGCAGCGCATGAAATGGGAACGTCGTTCGCCGTCGGTCGCGGCCTTGGCCGCGGCTTCCTTGCCCGCCTTGAGTATTTCGGCGTCGCGCCGGGCGAAGTACTCGTCTTCGTTCTTGCTGGGCTTCTCGTTCATTCGTCCTCTCCCGGCGCCGGCGCGACTGCGGGGGCTGGGGCCGGTGAGTCGGCCGGGATGATGAGGTTGGTGGTGCCGGGGAGGGTGGCTTCGGGCTTCCGGCCCATGGGTGACGACGAGTTACCGGTGTACGTGTGGCCGGTGCCGCGGACGATGGCGTCCACTACCTGGCCGTTCTCGAGGAAGACCGCGTCGAACGTGCCGCACGACCGCTCGCAACCGTTGCGGAAGTAGAGGTAGCCGTCCCCGCCGCGCACGCGTTCCGCGATCGGCACGCCCCAGAGGGCCACCACTTCGTCGCGGGTCATGCCGGGATTGACGGTCCCCGTGTCGACGGGAGTCCAGGGTTCGTCCGACATCGACACGGCCACAGGCCTGGATTCAACGACCTTCGGGGCCTCGACCGGGGCCGGCGCACGAGGCGTGGAATCCGGTTTTGCCGCTACGACCGGAGGCGGCTCTGCCTTCCGCCCGATGAACGGGATGCTGGCGGGAATCTTGTCGCAGCCGGCGAGACCGGCGGCGAGGAACAGGACGCCTGCGATGGCACTGCGTGTCATCGTGCTCCTCCCAGCGGGACCTGTGCCCGCTTGACCATGGATTCGAACACCCGGGCGCCCGACGCGTCGCCGATCATGGGGTCCGCCACCCGCTCGGGGTGCGGCATCATCCCGACGACATTCCGCTCGGCGTTGGTCACGCCGGCAATGTCCGCTACGGAACCGTTCGGATTGGTCCCGACATACCGCAACACGATCCGCTTTTCCGCTTCGAGCTGCTTGAGCGTCTCCGGCGTGACCACGTACCGCCCCTCGCCGTGCGCCACGGGCACGAGCAGCTCGTCCCCCGGCGCAAACTCGCTGGTGAACGGTGTGTCATCCGTTTCCACCCGGACCCGCACCGGCAGTGAAGCGAAGGTCAGCCGGTCATTCCGCATCAGTGCGCCGGGGAGCAGGCCAGCCTCGCAGAGGACCTGGAACCCGTTGCAGATCCCCAGGACCGCGCCGCCCGCGTCCGCGTGCGCCTTCACCGCGGTCATGACCGGGCTGAAGCGGGCAATCGCGCCTGCCCGAAGATAGTCACCGAACGCAAAACCGCCGGGGACGAGAACCACGTCGGCGCGGCGGAGATCGTTCTCGCGGTGCCAGACGTAGTACGCGTCGGCGCCGACGTCCTGGGCCGCGCGCAGCGTGTCCGCATCGCAATTGGAGCCGGGAAACCGGACGACCGCGACCCGCATCAGTCCACCTTCTTCACGGAGAGCGTGAAATCCTCGGTTACCGGATTGGCCAGCAGCCGCTCGCACATCGCGCGCGCGTCGCGCTCGGCCACGCCGGGCTCGGCGCGGTCCAGCTCAAGTGTCAGGGCCTTGCCCACCCGTACGCCTTCCACACCCTTGAAGCCGAGTGCGTCGAGCGCGTGCTCAACGGCCTGGCCCTGGGGATCGAGGAGCGCGCGGCGCGGCATGACCCGCACGTCAACCGAGAACTTGGGCATCAGGTCCCGCCACCGGACGCGGGGGGATCCTGCCGCCGGCGGATGGGCCGCTCGAAATCGTGCAGCACGAGTCCTTCGCGCTCCTCTCGAAATTGCTTTTGTGTATCGGCTGACTCGGTGATGCCCAGCACGGCCCCGCGCAGCAGGCCGTATGTCAGGTACGCGATGCCCAACGGGAAAAAGAACAGGTCCCGGGCCCAGATCGCAAAGCCGATGAGTGACAGGATCACGCCCAGGCCGATCAGGCCTTTCCTGGTCCGGAATCCGATCCGCGGCAGGCGGGCGTACTTGATGGTGCTGACCATCGCCAGGCTCAGCGCTATCGTGAGGAAGATCAGGATCTGCGACCAGGGGAGCCCGGCCAGTTTTTCCTGATAAAATCCGGTTTCCGTGAACGGATAGTAGGTGGCCAGGGTTATCCCGGCGGCCGGGGAAGGGAGCCCGCTGAACATCGTCTTGTGCTCGCCCGTGATCTGCACGTTATAGCGAGCGAGGCGGAGCGCGGCGCAGACCACGTACCCGTAACAGAACACCCAGGCGAACGATCCCAGCGTCTCGAAGACCATGAAGAACATGAGGAAAGCGGGTGCTACGCCGAAACTGACCATGTCCACGAGCGAGTCGAGCTCGGCGCCGAACTTGGTCCCCGTGTTGCTCATCCTCGCGAAGAGCCCGTCCAGGACATCCAGCACACCCGCGATCACGATGAACCAGCCAGCGCGATAGAAGTCGCCGCGCGAGGCAAGCACGATGGACCAGATACCAAAGAAGAGGTTGGCCAGCGTGAACAGGCTGGGCATCACGATCACGACCCGGCGGACGCCGCGCCGATCCCGGGGGGGTCTTACCGCGTCCATTCGCCCAGCACCGAGCGGCCGGCATACGCCCGTTCGCCCACCTTGAGGCGGACGGGCGTGCCGACGGGGAGGAACGTGTCAACGCGTGAGCCGAAGCGGATCATGCCGAGGCGGCTGCCCTGGGTGACGGAGTCGCCGAGGACCGGGTCCGTCACGATCCGGCGGGCAATGAGCCCGGCGATCTGGCGGACCAGCACTTTCCCATGCGATGTGGTAAGACCCAGCGACATTCGCTCGTTCCCTTCGCTTGCCTTGTCGAGGCTCGCGTTCACGAAATTGCCCGGCCGGTAATCCCGGTAGGCGACCTTGCCGCTCACCGGGTGCCGATTCACATGTACGTCAAAGATATTCATGAAAATCGATACCCGCGTAGCCTTGCCGCCCATGTAGTCGGGCTCGTCTACTTCTCCAACGGCGACCACTATTCCGTCGGCCGGTGCGATGATGAGGGCATCACCGCGTGCGCCGTCCCGAACGGGATCACGGAAAAACACCGGCAGCCAGATGGCCACGGGCACCCAGAGCACGAGCGGCACGTACCAGCCACCGCCTCGCTTCCACGCCATGACGGCCAGCGCCAGCAGGATCAGCCCGCCCAGAGCCAGGAAGGGCCGCCCTTCGGGGGCTAACTTCACGCCGGCAGCGGCTCCCCGGTGATCCGCAGGTACGCGTCCTGGTAGCGGATGCTGGTCGCCCTCACGACCTCCTGGGGCAGGGGCGGTGGCGGATCCTGTCCGTCCCACTTGCCCTCGCGCTTGATCCCCTCGAGGTAGTCGCGCAGGGGCTGCTTGTCGAAGCTCGGCTGGCCGCGGCCTGGCTGATACTGGTCCGCGGGCCAGAAACGAGACGAGTCGGGCGTGAGCACCTCGTCGATGAGGATCAGCTCGCCGGAGGGAGTCTGGCCGAACTCGAACTTGGTATCGGCGATGATGATCCCGCGCTTGGCCGCCTGGTCACGCCCGGCGCTGTAGATCTCGAGCGAGAGCGACCGCAACCGCTCGGCGAGCGCCGCGCCGAGCTCATTTTTCATCCGGTCGAACGTGATGTTCTCGTCGTGGCCGGTCTCGGCCTTGGTGGCCGGCGAGAAGATCGGCGGATCGAGCCGCGCGCTCTCGGTGAGACCCTTGGGAAGCGGCTCGCCGGCCAGCGTCCCCTGCTTCTTGTACTCTGACCACGCGCTGCCCGCGACGTAGCCGCGGACGACGCATTCGAACGGAACAGTGGTCGCACGGCGACAGAGCATCGTCCGGCCCGTGATGACCGCGCGGTGCGGGGCGAGCGCCGGGACGCGCTTGATGATCTCGTCTGCGTTGGCCGTGATGAAATGGCTGGCCACCTTGTTCTCGAGTATTCCGAACCAGTAGGCGCTCATCTGCGTGAGCACGATGCCCTTCTTCGGCACCGCCTCGGCCATCACGACATCGAAGGCGCTCACGCGGTCGCTGGCGACCAGGAGGACGCTGCTGTCGTCCACCGAGTAGACCTCGCGGACCTTCCCGTGACGGATGAGGGGCAGGGGCAGCTCGGTACGACGGACGGCTGTTTCAGTCACACGGTCACTCCCGCGTCATCAGGCGCGGCAAAGGATTTGAGGGATTCCAGCAGCTCGGCGACAGGTCCTTCGAGGTATTCCACCACCTGCTCCGGCGCGCGGCCCACGTAGAGCCGTGGGTCCATCTCGGCCCGAAGCCTGGCGCCATCCACGCGCGCAAAACCGGGATCCGATGCCAGGCGTTCGAGCAGGTTGTTGGGCGCGCCGCCCTCGGTCTCGAGGCTCACGGCGCGGCTGTGCTTCCGGATCACTTCATGGAGTGCCTGCCGGTCGCCGCCCGCTTCCACCGCGAGCATGAGCCAGCGTTCGGTGGCCATGAACGGCATCGCGGCTTCCACGTTGCGCCGCACGGCGTTTTCCCGGACCTCCAGGCCCGCAGCCACGTTCGTGGCCAGGATCAGCACGGCGTCGGTCGCCATGCAGCCATCCGGCAGGACGAGACGCCGGTTGGCGCTGTCGTCCAGGGTGCGCTCCAGCCACTGCGTCGCGGCGGTATACCCGGTGTTGTCCCGGAGAGCCAGGACGTAGCGGGCCAGCGAACAGATGCGCTCGGCGCGCATCGGGTTCCGCTTGTACGGCATGGCGCTGGAGCCCACCTGCTCGCTCTCCACCGGCTCGAGCACTTCGCCCTCGTGCTGGAGGAGACGCAGGTCGGTTCCGAACTTCGATGCCGACTCTGCCAGCCCCGCGAAAATGTCGAGCACGCGGCTGTCCAGCTTGCGCGTGTACGTCTGCCCCGAGACCGGAATGGACCCCGGGAAACCGAAGGAAGTGGAAACGCGCTTGTCGAGCTCGCGCACCTTTGCATGATCGCCGTGGAAGAGCTCGAGGAAGCTCGCCTGCGTTCCCGTCGTGCCCTTGCACCCGCGAAGGGGCAGGTTGGCGATGGCGTCGCGCAACGCTTCGGCGTCCATCGCGAAATCCTGGAGCCACAGCGTCGCGCGCTTACCCACGGTCGTGAGCTGCGCGGGCTGGAAGTGCGTGTAGGCGAGCGTGGGCGTCTGCCGGTGCCGCAGCGCAAAGGCCCGCAGGCCGGTGAGGACCGCCACGACGCGGCCGAGAAGGATCTTCATCGCGTCGCGGAGGATGATGAGATCCGCGTTGTCCGTGACGAAGGCGCTCGTGGCGCCCAGGTGGATGAACGGCTTGGCCGCCGGCGCCTGGTCGCCGAGGGCGTGGATGTGCGCCATCACGTCATGGCGGAACCGGCGTTCGTATGCGCGCGCCTGGGCCAGGTCCACGTCATCGAGATGCGCCGCCATCTCCGTGAGGGCCTGCTCCGGGATCGCGAGGCCGAGCTTCTTCTGCTCGGTGGCCAGGGCCAGCCAGAGCCGCCGCCAGAGGCCGATGCGGTGGTGATCGCTCCAGAGGCGTTGCATCGCGGGCGATGCGTAGCGTGTGGAGAGCGGCGATTCGTATCGGGCGTTGTCGCTCATCGTACGTAGAAGTCCGAGAGGCCGGTCTGGCCGTTGCGCTCGATGAACACGCGGACGGCGGTGCCGGCGCGCGGGTTCTGGAAGGCGCGGCGGAGATCTTCGGCCGTGGCGATGGGTGCGCGGTTCACCTGGATGATGACGTCACCGGCCATCAGGCCCGTGGCTTCCTGTGACTCCGGCCCGATCTGGTAGATGAGCGCTCCAGCCTGCGAGCGAATGCCTCGCTCGGCGCGCACAGCCGGCGTGACTGTCACCACTTGCAGGTCGCGGAGGACCGCGACCCTCTGCGACTTGGACGATGGCAGGTCTTCCACGGATAGCACGACGCGGCGCTCGGCGCCTGTGCCGCGTCGGACCGATACCGAGAGCGTATCGCCAACCCCGATGTCCAGCTTCACCGCCTCCCAATCCAGGAAATTCCGCAGCCGGTGATTCTGGGCCGTGACCATGATGTCGCCTGCCTGGATCCCTGCCCGCGCAGCAGGGCTGCCGGGCGCGACGATCGAGATGGAGAGCCCGGCTTGTCCGCCCGGCCGGCGACGCCCGTCACTGTCGACGTAGATGCCGACCCACGCCCGGCGAACCCGCCCGTACTTCCTGAGCTCCTCGGCGACGCGCATCGCGCGTTCGACCGGGATGGCGAAGCCGATACCCACCGACCCACCGGTATTTGAGAATATCGAGGAGTTCACGCCGACTACTTCGCCGAGCGCGTTGACCAGCGGCCCGCCGCTGTTGCCGGGGTTGATCGCGGCATCGGTCTGGATCATCCCGACGTACACGCCCTGCTGCTCACCCGACGGATAGAGGTTGCGGCCGGTGGCGCTGACAACGCCTGCGGTGACAGTGGGCTCGGCGTTCCCGATCAGGTAGCCGTACGGGTTGCCGAAAGCCACGACCCATTCGCCGATCATGAGATCGTCGCTGTGGCCGAGCGGGGCCGCGGCGAGGCCGGTGCCCTCGATCTTGAGCACGGCGATATCGGTGAGGTCGTCTTCTCCTAGGAGGGTGGCCGGATACTCGCTGCCATCGGGCGTGGTGACCACGATCTGGCTGGCGCCGTCGGTCACGTGCTGGTTGGTGATGACGATACCGTCGGCCGAGACGAAGAACCCGGTGCCCATGCCCTGGACCTCGCGCTCCATCCCGCGCGGGGTCATGAAAAAGGCGAACGGGTCCATCGCGACCTGGCGTTCGCGTCGGACCACGGTGACGCTGACGACAGAGGGGGAGACGCGGCGCGCGGCTTCGACGATGGCCGACTGGCGCTGGGCGGCGACGGGCGGCGCCTGTCGCGCGGGAGCGCGGGCCGAAGGGGTGTTCTGCTGCGCGGCGGACGGCGCCCGTTCACAGGCGACGAGCGCGATAGCCAGGCACAGCGTGAGGACCGGTCGCAGTCAGGAACCTCGTTCGAGCTGGGGGTACCGGGCGCCCATCAGGTATAGACCCTCGGGCGGGGCCGGTGCGCTGGTTTCGGAGTTGACCGTCTTCAAAAGTAGCGAAGCCATGTCCGTGACGGGCCGTCGGCCTCGGCCGATGTCTACCATCGTGCCAACCAGGAACCGCACCATGTGGTGGAGAAACCGGTCGGACTCAATGTGAAAAATAAACCCTTCATCGCCGCGGCGCGCCTCCCATTCGGCAACGGACACGCGACACCGGTAATGTGGCTTCTCCTGTCCCACGGAGCAGAAGGCGCGGAAGTCGTGCTCCCCCGGGATCACCCGGGCGGCCTCGTTCATTGCAGCCAAGTCCAGGGGAAGACCGAGAGACCATTCGAGCGGCCGCCGGAACGGGGAAAGAGCGGCAGCATCGCAACCCACCACGTACCGGTAGCTGCGCGAGGTGGCGTGCTTGCGCGCATGGAATCCATCCGGGGCTGCGCCCACCCGGGGGACCCACATGTCGTCAGGAAGAATCCCGTTCAGGGCACGCTGGAGCTGCTCCGGTTTCCAGCTCCGCGGCATGCGGAGGCTGACCACCTGGCCCAGCGCATGGACGCCCGCATCGGTGCGGCCGGCGGCGTTGGTCACCACCCGTTCGCGCGTGAGTCGCTGGAGCGCGGCTTCGAGCTCACCCTGGACCGTGCGCTGGGAAGG
>CAMDCH010000097.1:0-8858 GCA_945889655.1 bacterium HR33 | reverse complement strand
GGAAGAAAACGGCCGCTCCTCCTCCGCCCAATCCCAGGAGCACCAGTGGAACGACCGCTCCGCCGCCGCCTTTCTTCGCGACCTGCTGGGGGGGCGTCGCCGGTGGCTGAGAAGGCTGGGGTGCCGGGGCGGGCGCCGCTTGCGGCGGAGCCTGCGCGACCGCCGGAGCGGGAGGTGAGAGCGACACGTCGCCGTTCGCGGCGGGAATGATTCTCACGACGCTGGTGGCTCGCGACGTACCGTTGATCATGAGGTCAACCTGGTAACGGCCCATCGGCCCGACAAAGGTGAATGGGGGTGCGCTTTCGCGCCCCAGTCCCGCCCATTGCCAGGTGTCCAGAGGTGTCACCCGGGCGGTGGTTCCGGTGGCGTCGGTCCGGACGGTGAAGGACCCGTACAAATGGTTTTCGGTCCGCGCGACGTCTTCCACGGACTGGAGCCGGCCGGCCGCCACGTTCGCGCGGGCGTCGCTCACGGTGGTCTGGACCCGGGAGAATGGCACAGCGGCCGTGCGGTCGCCGTTCACGACACCCACCAGGGCGCCGGATTGTTCGATGATCGCCGCGCCGTGCTCCGATTCGGCGAGGGATGCGCGGTAGCGGAGCATGCCGGCCGGGCGGTTCTCCCAGCTGGTAACGCGAATCCGGTGCGACACCGCTGCCGCCTGACAACCGGGGTAGCCGACGATCCAGGCGAACTGATTGTCGGTGAAGGCCGAGGCCACCGCGACCGTGTCGCGTTCCACCGGTAGCCGCAAGATGGCCAGGTCGGTCGCGACGCTGTAGCTCGCGATTTGAACCTCCGGCGTGACGGCGCCGCCTTCCGGCGTCACGGAAAGCCGGCTGGCACCACGCACGGCCTGGTAGCTGGTCGCGACAAGCCCGCGCCCGATGACCACGCCGCTGGCGCAGGTCGCGGGGACGCCAAAACGCTGAGCATCCACCCGTACGAGGCTGCGAAGCGCTCCGGAGGCTATCCCCGCGGGGAGGACGGAGTCGGGAAGGACTGGCACCGGAACCGGAACAGGTGCCGCAGCCAGGGGAGGAGCGGCCGGCGTGGGCGCCGGCACCGACACGGTGGTGAAGCCGCGTGCGTTTCCGACTCGGGCCTCAACGACCGCCGCGCCTGGGGCCACCGCTACCAGCGTCGCGACATCCGGGGCCATCGGGTCGCTGCGCACCTGGACGACCGTCGAATCGGTGCTGCTCCAGCGAATCGCCGGTCCGACCACGACGTTGCCATTCGGTCCATACGCGGTCGCAAAAACCTGCGAGCTGTCCCCTGCGCGAAGCTGTACCTGCGGCGGGGCGACCTGGACATCGGTGACCTGGGCAGTGGCTCGGAGGGGAACGAGCCCGCCGCTCAAGACAAGGCCGAAAAGCGCGCTACGGTGCCAGTGCCGCATCCGATTGGTTCCCCGGAAGAGTTGGTCACAAGGTGCGCGTTACGCCCGCATGAGTCAAGATGAGGGGGAACAACAAAATGCCCGCTCTTTCGAGCAGGCATTTTGCTTTGCGGGACTGCTGGAAGAACTAGTGACTGAGCTTGAAGACGTACGCGGCGATCGCGTCGACTTCTTCCGGGGTCAGCTTGCCGCCGCCCATGGGGGGCATCGGGGTCTTTGTCTTCTTGGGCTTCGGTATGCCGTTGTTGATGACGCCCTTGATGGCGTCGAGGCTGCCGTCGATGCTCAGCCACTCCTTGTCAGCGAGCTTCGGGGCAGTGGACGTGCCCTTGCCCTTCGCACCGTGGCAAGCCCAGCAGGCGCCAAGCCGGTTCGCGTTGAACAGGCTGTCACCCTTGGCGATCTGGGCGGCATCAGCCTGGGCCCGTGCCGTGTTGGTGAACAGCGCCAAGCCGAAGAATGCAGCCGCCAGCGGCAGCACCCGGCGCACAAACTGGTGAGTCATTGTCGTAGCCCCTGTGAGTTGGTTGGTAAGTCGGACGTGAATTAATACGCACGAGCACCTGCGACCGCTACGGGGGTTCTCCTACCCCGTAGTCCATCTCCGACAATTGTTTTCGGACTGATGTAACGGCCTCGCAACGTGCCGGTGGTATACGTTTTAGCTATTACCCCACGGTCCGTCGCAGGTTCAATCCTGAAGGCCTGCGGCTCACCGCGCACAGGTATATTCAGACATGCCGACCCACAAATGGGCCCGGGTGAAACTGGCCGGCGCCCACAACCTCCGGCGCGGCGCCTGGTATCCAATCGTCAACGATTCCAACCCGAAGATCGTCATCCTGGACGTCTCGAAGAACAACGTCCCGGTTGCCCGGGAAGCCCTGTTTCTGGCCGACGAGCGCCCAACCAAGTGGAGCGTGGTGAAGTTCGACCCAGCCAAGCCGGTCCCGCCGCGGATCAGCCAGCAGCGACTGCCGCTCACCTACGCCGTCTGCCCGAATTGCCGCGAACGCTCGCCCGTGGAAGAGGAGCAGACGCAATTGCTTTGTGCCGAGTGCAACAGGTATGCGGATGTGGACTGGGAGAACCTTTGTTAGAGTGAGAAGTGAGAAGTGAGAAGTGAGAAGTGAGAAGTGAGAAGTGAGAAGTGAGACGTGAGAAGGGCGCCTGCGGACAGCGCTATCCCTGAGCGACCTTTTTCCTTCTCACTTCTCACTGGATCGCGAGAACGTGCCCCACCTCGATCTCCACCGGTTCCGTGATCTCCGGAACACACCGGAATCCTCGCGTCCCGTCGTCCAGAAACTGCAGTGTGCCCTTCAGCTCTTCCGGCTCCACGATCCTGCCGAGTGCAAATCCCGAGAATGGCTTGCAGGGATGCGCGACGAACACCTTGTGAAATCGCACGCGTTCCTCGCCCGCCTTGTCCAGGATCACCATCCCGTCCTTCAGGTCATCGAGCCGCATGCGCCCCGGCGTGTCCACGATGACGCTCTCGCCCGCAACGCCGACGCCCATGTGACCGCCGAATCGCTCCCGCATCTCGGCGTAGTGGCCGGTAAAGCCCATCGACAGGCCCTTTTCCGGCCGGTCATGCCGGGTCTGGGGATGCTCCCGGTGATGGACGTCGAGGATTTCTTCGGTCGGCGTGATACCCACGCACCCCCAGGGTGTGAGCCGCAGGCGATTCACCGAGACGATCGGTTCGGGGGTGTAGTGGCGGTCCGGCTTGAAACCGACCTTGAGCGGGGATCGCTGGACCTGTAAACGAACAATCGGACCGAGAATACGCATGGATCAAAATAGTGAGAAGTGAGAAGTAAGAAGTGAGAAGGAAAGGGGATCTCACCTTTTTCCCTTCTCACTTCTCACTTCTTACTTCTCACTTAGATTTGGTCCCATGCCTCTCATCACCCGTCGCCAGACCGTTACCGCGCTCGTGGGCGGGATTCCGGTGGGCAGCGCGCATCCTGTCGTCGTGCAGTCCATGACCAACACCGACACCGCCGATGTGGCGGGGACGGTGAAGCAGGTCGCGGCGCTGGCCGAGGCGGGAAGCGAGCTGGTCCGAGTCACGGTCAACAACGACGAGGCGGCGCACGCGGTCCCGTACATCGTCGAAGATCTCGCGAAGCAGGGCCTTACCGTCCCGATCATCGGGGACTTCCACTACAACGGGCACCTGCTCCTCACCAAGTATCCCGATTGTGCCCGCGCGCTCGCCAAGTACCGGATCAATCCCGGCAACGTCGGCGGCAAGCGGCACGACGAAAATTTCCGGACGATCATCGAAGTCGCCATCAAGAACGACAAGCCGGTCCGCATCGGGGTGAACTGGGGCTCGCTCGACAAGTTCCTGCTGACCGAGCTGATGGACGAGAACGCGCGACGGACGGAACCCCTCGATGCGCGCGACGTGATGCTGAACGCGATGGTCGAAAGCGCGATGCGTTCCGCCAAGCTCGCCGAAGCCACGGGACTCGGCCACAACAGGATCATCCTGTCAGCCAAGGTCTCGCAGGTCCAGGACCTGATTGACGCCTATCGCAAGCTCGCCGCCGTGTCCGACTACCCGCTGCACCTGGGCCTCACCGAGGCCGGCATGGGTGCCAAGGGTATCGTTGCGAGCGCGGCGGGGCTGGCGATCCTGCTCCAGGACGGCATCGGCGACACCATCCGTGTCTCGCTCACGCCGGCGCCCGGCGGCGACCGCACGGAGGAAGTGCGCGTCGCGCAGCAGATCCTGCAGTCGATGTCGCTCCGCAACTTCATTCCGCAGGTGTCCGCCTGCCCGGGATGCGGTCGCACGACTTCGACGTTCTTCCAGGAGATGGCGGCGGACATCCAGCTCTACCTCCAGCGCCAGATGCCGATCTGGCGAGAGGGGCACCCGGGTGTCGAAGCCATGCGACTGGCGGTCATGGGTTGCGTGGTGAACGGGCCTGGGGAATCGAAGCACGCTGACATCGGCATTTCGCTCCCTGGCACGTTCGAGGAGCCGAAGGCGCCGGTTTACATCGACGGCCAGCTTTCCGTGACGCTCAAGGGCGACCGGATCGTGGAGGAGTTCCTCGCGATCCTCGAGGACTATGTCGCGCGCCGGTACCCCGCTATCCCCACGCCCGCAGGCCGTTGACGATCCGTACGACTTTCCACAGATGTGGATTACTGTCTGTGGACCCATTGTGGGCATGTTGAAGACATGATGTACGACCCGAGATTCCGCCGTACCAAGCTGGTAGCGACCGTCGGTCCGGCGTCCGCCTCTCCGGCGGCGATTCTCGCGCTGATCAGCGCGGGCGTGAACGTCTTCCGCATCAACAGCTCGCACGGCACGCCGGAAACCCGGGCCGAGTGGATGACCATGATCCACAACGCGCGCAGCGAGACCGGGCGTCATATCGCGATCCTGGTTGATCTCCAGGGCCCTCGGATCCGCGTGGGGGCTCTGGCGTCGCCGCGCACGCTGAAGACCGGGGCCGAGGTGGTATTCGCTCCGGAGGACGTGGCGGAGGGGGACGACATCCCGACCACCTATGACGCCCTGGCCGACGACGTGGCGACGGGGTCACGAATACTGCTGGACGATGGATTGCTGGAGGTCCAGGTCGGGTCGGTGGCAGGGCGCCGCGTCATGGGCACGATGATCCATGGCGGCGTGCTCAACAGCCACAAGGGAATGAACCTGCCGGGCGTGAACGTGAGCGCGCCCGCGGTGACGGAAAAGGACCGCGAGGACATCGCGCTCGCGGTAGCGAACGGGGCGGACTACATCGCGATCTCCTTCGTTCGACGCGCGAGCGACGTGGTGGAGGTCCGGTCGCTGGTTCCACCGGAAGTCCGCCTGGTGGCCAAGATCGAGAAGGCGGCCGCGCTGGCCGATCTCCCCGCCATCATTGCCGAGGCGGACGCGATCATGGTGGCCCGCGGGGACCTGGGCGTGGAGCTGCCGTTCGAGGAAGTGCCGCTGGTGCAGAAACGCGTCATCATCGCCGCCAACAAGCAGGGCAAGCCGGTCATTACCGCTACCCAGATGCTCGAGTCGATGGTGCACAACCCGAGGCCCACGCGCGCCGAGGCGTCCGACGTCGCCAACGCGATCCTCGACGGGACGGACGCGGTGATGCTCTCGGCCGAAACGGCGATCGGGGAGTATCCTGTCGCGACCGTGGAGGCGATGGTCCGCATCATCCACGAGATCGAGCGGTCGGGGCTAGGAGACGGCGGGATGATGGCGCACGGCGGCCCGACCGAGGTCGACGGCGAGCATTCGGTGGAAGATGCCATCGCCCTCGCCACGTGCACCGCGGCCGAGATGCTGGCGGTGCCGCTGATCGTCTGCTTCACGAAGAGCGGGTTCACGCCGCGCAAGATCGCGGCGCACCGGCCCAGCGTCCCGATTCTCGGGCTCTCCACCGAGGGAGCCACCTGCCGGTCGCTCTGCCTGGTGTGGGGCGTGATGCCCGAGCTGGCGGACCGCGTTCCGAACTACGGCGCGATGCTGGACGTGGCGCGCGAGTCGCTGCTGGCCAAGGGGCTGCTCCGCTCCGGCGACCGCATCGTCGTGACGGCGGGAGTTCCGTTCGAGGTCACCGGTACGACGAATCTTCTCAAGGTAGAGACGGTCTGACCCACACGGCCCCATGCGGCTGACCATCCTTGGTTCCGGCACCTCCTTCGGCATCCCGCAGATCGGCTGCCATTGTGAAGTCTGCACGTCGAAGGACCCGCGCGATCGCCGGACCCGGGTGGGTGCGGTGGTGGAAAGCGACGGGCACGGCATCCTGATCGACACGCCGCCGGAACTCCGGCTCCAGCTGGTGACCGCCGGCATCGACGCGGTGGACGCCGTGCTCTACACCCACGACCATGCCGATCACGTCCAGGGCATCGACGACCTGCGTGCCATGTCGGTTCGCTTCGGACGCCTGCCGGTCTACGGATCCCGCGAGACGCTGGAACGGCTGGAGCAGAGGTTTCCTTACGTGTTCAGTCCCGGGGCGGGAACACCGGGGACGCCGAAGCCGGAGCTGACCACGGTGCCGCTGGAGAACGGCCGCGAGGTCACGATCGCGGGATTGCCGGTCCGTCCAGTTGCCGTGGAGCACGGGCCTACGCAGGTCTACGGATACAGGATCGGTGCCCTGGGCTACGTGACCGACGCCAAGCGCGTGCCGGCCGAGGCTGTCGAGGCGCTGCGCGGCGTCTCGGTGCTGGTGCTCAACGCGCTGTTCGAGCAGCCGCACGCCACGCACCTCTCTATTCCGGAGGCGATCGGCGTCGCGCGGGAGGTGGGGGCGGCGCGTACGTTCTTTACGCACATCACCCATAAGTCATCACACGCGGGCCTGCTGGCGCGGCTGCCGCAGGGTGTCGAGCCCGCGTATGATGGCCTGGTGGTGGATTTTTGACGACCTGATTTGGCGGCGTTAATTTTGCGGGTTCGCCGTTCTTCATGAGCATCTCACCTGGGGAATTCCTAGTGGAAGACGCTATCCGGAGCGCCATCCGACTGCTGGATGGCGCCATACAGCACGACCGCGACCGCATCAAGGTCGTGAAGCCGGCCGTGCTGACCTCGGCGAAGATGGATGACCTGGTCAAGTTCGCGGTGTTCGGGGAGTCGGAAGAGGAACGCGACGCGGCGCGCTGGGTGATCTGGGAGCTGGCGCAGGAAACGGGTTGCGGGCCCGCCTCGATCCACGAGCTGTACCTGGCGCGGGGGCGTGGCGACGTGGCGAGCTTCACGGTTCCCGCGATGAACCTGCGCGTCCTGGCCTATCACTCGGCGCGGGCGGCGTTCCGCGCCGCGCTGAAGCGCAAGGCGGCGGCGCTGATCTTCGAGATCGCGCGCAGCGAGATCGCGTACACCGAGCAGCGCCCGGCCGAATACACCGCCGTAATTCTCGGCGCCGCGCTGCGCGAGGGGTTCCGCAGCCCGGTCTTCGTCCAGGGTGACCACTTCCAGGTGAGTGCCGCGAAGTACAAGACCGGCCCGGACAAGGAAGTCGAAGCCATCCGGATGCTCATCGACGAAGGCCTGGCCGCCGGATTCTTCAACATCGACATCGACACATCCACGCTCGTGGACCTCTCCTTCCCGACCCTGGATGAACAGCAGCGGGAGAACTACGAGCGCGCGGCGGAGCTGGCCGCCTACGTGCGACTGAAGGAGCCGAAGGGCGTCACCGTCTCCATCGGCGGCGAGATCGGCGAAGTGGGCGGGAAGAACAGCACCGTCGAAGAGCTCACCGCGTACATGGACGGCTTCAACAAGAGCCTGAAGAAGCGGAACAAGGACACTGTCGGGCTGAGCAAGATCTCCGTGCAGACGGGGACCTCGCATGGTGGCGTGGTGCTCTCCGATGGCAGCATCGCGTCCGTCAAGCTGGACCTGGCGGCGCTCGATGCGCTGTCCCACGCGGCGCGGAAGCAGTACGGGATGGGTGGGGCGGTGCAGCATGGTGCGTCCACGCTTCCCGAGGATGCGTTCACGAATTTTCCGAAGCACGGCGCCTGCGAGATCCACCTGGCCACCGGCTTCCAGAACATGGTCTTCGACCATCCGAAGATCCCGGCGCCGCTCAGGGCCAGGATCCGCGATTGGATCGTCGAGAATTGCGCGGCAGAGCGGAAGGCGAGCGACTCCGAGCAGCAGTTCATTTACAAGACGCGGAAGAAGGCGATCGGGCCGTTCAAGAAGGAGATGTGGCACATGCCGGACGAGGTGCTGGGTGCCATCTCCGACGATCTCGAAGCGCGGTTCGGGTTCCTGTTCGACCAGCTTGGCATCGCAGGGAGCGCGGAATCCGTGGCGAAGTACGTGAAGGCTCCCGTCATGCGGCACCGGGGCGGCGCCGCCGCCGCGCCGGATGATGCGGAGGCAGGGGAGTAACTACGAGGGATTGGGGATCAGGGACTGGGGATTGGCGAGTTTCCGTGCAGACCCCTGATCCCTGATACCTAGTCCCGCAATTGCTGGAGGAAGGCATGAGACGTAACAAGGAAGATCCGATCGTTATCGTCGAGAAATCGGATAGTGGCGTGGGATCGTTCATCTGGGGCGCGCTGATCGGCGCCGGGCTGGCGCTGCTGTTCGCACCGCAGAGCGGGGAAGAGACCCGCCGCCTGCTGAAAAATCGCGGACGCCGGCTCTGGGCGGCGGCCGAAGAGAAGGCATCGGAGCTGCAGGACATGGTGACCAGCGGCTTCGAGGACGCCAAGGAACGGGTGGAGGACGTGATCGACGACCGCCGGCAGCAGGCCCGCGACGTGGTGGATGCCGGCCGGGCTGCCGTGCATTCGGCTCGTGACGAGCTGGAACGGCGCCTGGCGGATGCGCGTGCGGCCCGCGGACGTCCGCGCCGCGCGCCCGAGACGGACGAGTCCGAGGTCTAGCGGCGTTGCAGCGAGGCTGGGCCTGGTCGCCGTGGGGGGTCCTGCGGCGGAC
>CAMDCH010000096.1:0-8876 GCA_945889655.1 bacterium HR33 | reverse complement strand
GAGCCGTAGGAGGAATCCTGGCCGCCGCCTGTTTCGCCGCCCCGCTCGCGCTCAAGATCCGGGACGCCTTCGAGCGGAAGGACCGGGCCACGGCCGGCGCAACGCAGGAAGTGCTGACCCCGCTGAACAAGGAGATGGTCGGCAATCTGGGCGTGCCGGGGGTCAAGGCGGCGATGGACGCCGTTGGGCTGGTGGGTGGGGTCGTGCGCGCGCCGCTGCAGGATCTCCCGGCGAAGGACCGTGCCCGGGTTGCGGACATGCTGCGCGACGCCGGCGTTCCGATGACCACCGGCGCGGCGCTGGCGGCCACGCGTTGACGCGCCTGTTATGAGCGTCTAGCTTCTCCCAGAGGATGCCCCGGTCTCCCCGGGGCTTTTTCTTTGTCTGGAGGCAGGATGTTCGGAGCGAAACGGCACTGCGTGGTGGTGGTCGGCGCGCAGTGGGGCGACGAGGGCAAGGGCAAGATCGTCGACGTGCTGGCCGAGAGCGCGGACCTGGTGGTTCGATACCAGGGCGGTGCCAACGCCGGTCACACCGTCGTGAAGGGTGAGGACGAGTTCATCCTCCACCAGATCCCTTCCGGCATTCTCCATCCTGGCGCGCGGTGCGTCATCGGCAACGGCGTCGTGCTCGATCCCGAAACGTTGCTCTCCGAGGCGGATGAGCTGGAGAAGCGCGGCGTTTCCGTCACCGGGCGCCTGCTCGTGTCCGACCGTGCCCACCTGGTCCTGCCGTACCACAAGCTGGTCGACCATGCGTCCGAGCGGACGCAGAAGATTGGCACGACGGGCCGCGGCATCGGCCCGGCGTACGAGGACAAGTACGGCCGGCGCGGCATTCGCGTGGGCGACTTGCGCGACCTGGCCCGCGCGACCCAGCTCGTCACCGACGGTGTGGCCCGCGCCAACCGGCTCCTCCAGATGATGGAAGCCACCGAGCGCGCATCGGCCGAGGAGCACGTCGCGCTGCTCACCCGGCTCGCGCCGCGCCTATTGCCCTGTGCGACCGACGTGGGGCGCGTTGTGTACGACGCGGTGCAGCAGGGGAAACGCATCCTCCTCGAGGGCGCGCAGGGCGCGCTGCTCGACGTGGATCATGGGACGTATCCGTACGTCACGTCATCCAATACGACGGCTGGCGGCGCGGCGGTTGGTTGCGGCATCGGGCCGACGGCGATCGACGCAGTGCTCGGCGTGGTGAAGGCGTACACAACCCGCGTGGGGACCGGTCCGCTCCCCACCGAGGCCGAGCCGGAATACGAAGAAAAGTTGCGCACGATCGGGGACGAGTTCGGGGCCACGACGGGGCGGCCGCGCAGGTGTGGGTGGTTCGACGCGGTGGTCGCCCGGTACGCAGTGCGCGTGAACGGTCTCACGGACCTGGCGGTGACCAAGCTCGACGTGCTGGACACGATCGAGCGGATACCGATCGGTGTGGGCTACACCCTCGATGGACAGCCAACGGACGACATGCCGGCGAGCTCGGACACGCTGGGGCGGGTCAAGCCGGTCTACGAGGTCCTGGAGGGCTGGTGCCGGCCTACGAACAAGGCCCGGAAGATGGCCGACCTTCCGCCGCAGGCCCGCGCCTACCTCGACCGTATCGAGGACCTGCTCCACACCCAGATCAGCTACGTGAGCGTCGGATCGAGGCGGGATCAGATTATCGGGGTCAGATAGTGAGAAGTGAGAAGTGAGAAGGAGCCCTGTGATGAAGCGGGACCCCTTCTTACTTCTTACTTCTTACTTCTCACTTCTCACTTTGAAAGAAAACACCCCCTAGAACCGAAGTCCTAGGGGGCTCGCCTGCCGCGCACTATGCGCCCTAGAATCTAGTGCGGGCGAGGCGTTTTTCCTGGCACCGACTGTGCCCAAAAACAAAAAACCCGGCGCTCCCTTTTAAGGGCGTCGGGTGTCGTGGGGCTTTCCAGAACAGAGAAGAAAACTCAAGAAACTCAGGTTGTCTTCTCTGTCTTATGGCAGCTGGGCTACCCGCTCACGCGGGCCCCTTGGCTTTGCGCCCCGCCGTCGCCGACGGTTTGCCCTTTTCAGAAGCTGCCGAGAAGCTATAGCCGGTACTTTCGGCTGTCAATGTCAGACTTTTATAACCGGCTGGAGATACGTGAGAGCAACGACTTAACCGGTGTCCGGTCATCCCGCTCGCGGTAGGAGTAGTAGGTGTAATACTGGTCCCTGCGGTTATCGATGCCGTTCAGGACGCATCCGGCCAGCCGCGCGTTGACCCGGTTGAGCATGTCCACGGCGCGTTGGGCCGCGGTTTCTTCGGTATCGCCGCTCCGCAGGACCAGGATCGTGGCGTCGGCGCTGGTGGCCACGACGGCCGCGTCCGTCACGGGTAGCGTGGGGGGCGTGTCTATCACGATGTAGTCGTATTGGCGACGCAGGTCCGCGATCAGGGCGTGCATGGCGCCCGAGCCGAGGAGCTCTGACGGGTTCGGTGGAGAAGCGCCCGCCGGGAGCACGTCGAGATTGGTGGACACGCCGGGCCGGATGGCTTCGCGCGCGGTCGTGCGGCCGATGAGTACGTCGGTCAAGCCGGGTTCCTGGCTCAGGTCGAACGCCAGGTGCACCAGCGGGCGACGAAGGTCGCCGTCGATCAGGACGGTCCGGTTGCCGCTCTGGGCGAGGGTCACCGCGAGGTTCACGCAGGTGGTGGACTTGCCTTCACCGGGACCGGGGCTGGTGACCGCGATGAACTGCAGCGGTTTTTCCGCGCCGACGAACGTGACGTTGGTGCGGAGCGCCCGGTAGGCTTCGGCGGCCGGATCGTCGGGATCGAGCGAGGTGATCACGATGACGGCGTGCCGGCGTCCGTTGCCGGACACGGCCAGCTTGCTGTCGTACGGAATCTGGGCGAGCACGGGCACGCCGATGACACGCTGGACGTCGGCCGCGCTCTTGATGGTCTGGTCGAGGTATTCGAGGAAGAACGCGCCAGCCAGCCCCAGCAGCAGTCCCACCAGCAACCCGAGCAGCACCTTCTGCATGAGCGTGGTGCCGATCCGGTAGGGCGGGGACGCGCCATCGAGCAGGTTGATGTAGGGAGCCACGGTGGCCCGCTGCATCTCCGCGGCCTGGAACTGGCCGAGCATGTACTTGTGCGTTTCGCCGGCGATCTGGCTCTCGATCGTGAGCTGCGCGATCGCGGTTTCCTGGCCCGGGAACGTCTTGAGCCGGTCCTTCATCTGCCGGATGGTGCCTTGGAGGCTCTGGAGCTGGTTGGCCAGACTCTGGAGCGTGGCCGTCACCGCGGCGCGGAGGGCAGCGTTCCCCTGCCGGATGCGCTGGTCGATGGCGTCGACCTGCGGGTTCCGTTCCTGGAGGCCCAGCGGCCCCGCGGTGAGCGTACGGCGCTCGTCGTAGAGCTTGAGCAGGTTCTGGATCTGGAAGTCCAGTGCCGCGTTGGCCCCCACGCCTGATACTGCCGACAGCCGGTTGAGCGCGTCCAGGCCGATCGAGTCGGTGGTGACCGCCTCGCGCAGGGTGGCGATCTGGACCATCAGCCGCTGGCGTTCCTTGTCCGCGTCGGAGATCGACTGCACGATGGCTGTCTCTTCCGACGTGAGGTCAGTGATCTGCTGCGCTTCCTTGAAGCGCTGCATTTCCTTGAGTTTTTCCTGGGAGGCGTCCTTCGCGGTGGCGAGCTGCTGGGAGATGTAGTCCAGCTTCTTGCCGGCCAGTTCCTTCATGCGCTCGGTGCCATCCATCCGGAGCTGGAGCGCGATCTGGTTCAGGATCAACGGGACGAGGGACGGATCCGTGCCCGTGAAATAGATGTCGAACGCGTTGGTGCCTTCGCGGATCGTGTAGGAAACGCCGCCACTCACCCAGGCGGCCGCCTCCTCGGGAATCAGGATGTCGAAGGGGATGTTGCGCGCCACACCATCCTGCGGTTGCACGCGGAACGAAAATCCTGGCCCGATGACGCGGTCCGCGTACGACCCCTTGCTCAGGACGCGACCACCGCCATCATGGAGTTCCCAGCCAACCGGTCCGCGTGTCAGCAGGTCGTACCTGCCGACGGGCGCGACCGAATCGATGATGATATCGGCGAAGAACTGCGAACGCCGTACACTGGCGTCCATAGGGGCGAGCTGGAGCCGGAGCGCCTGGACGACGCCCAGGGCTAGCCGCTGCGTGGTAAGAACCAAGGCCTCCGAGAGGACCGGGTCGGTCTTCAGGGCCAGTTCGTCCACGGAATTGCTTTCCCACTGCGAGGAGACCTGCTTCTGGGACGAAACCTGAACTGTGAGTCTCGACTGGTACCGGGGAACAGAATTGCGCGCGGCAAACCAGGCGCCCCCAGGAACGACGAGGCACAACAGGGCGACGATGCGCCAATGGCGAACCAGAACAGCAGCGAGGTCCCGCAGGTGCACCTCGCGGTGCACACTGCGCTGGGCCAGACTCAAGCTGCCGTTACCGGGTGCCAAAACTCACAAAGCTCCGTTCAGGGTAATTACGCAAAAGCGCAAGGAGCGTACCCGCTCGTAACCAGCGGTTTAGCCTTGTGTCACACGCCATAGGTAATGAAGTGCGTAAGGTAGGATGCCGGAAATCATTGCGCAAGTTCGTGCCGCCCATGAGCTTACACGAGAAAGAGTGAAACGCAGTCCGTGTGCGCAGAATGCGCTGGTTCGATCGATCGCCCAAGAGGTGAAATTCTGCGTGTTCTAGCCGTTGCACAGGCCTTCAAGGAGACACTCTCACTCGCCGATGTTGCTGGGGCGCTGGAGGGGGGAATCCGGGACGCCGGAGCCGGTCCGGACGTCCTCCTTGGCAGCGATGGCGGGGATGGGCTCCTGGATGCCCTGGGCACGGCTATTCGACGCCGCAGCGCCCACGTGGTTACCGGACCATTGGGCGAGCCAAGGAGCGTGGAGGTGGGCTGGCTTGATGAGGTCACTGCGGTGATCGAGTCGCGGCTCGCCTGCGGGCTTTCCCTGGTCCCACCGGAGCGGCGTGACCCGGGCCGGACGACGTCACGGGGAGTGGGCGAGCTGATACAGCAGGCAGCGGTGGCCGGCGCCGAGGAAATACTGGTGGGCCTTGGGGGAAGCGCCACGATGGATGGAGGGCTGGGCATGGCGCAGCCGTGGGGATGGCTGTTCCTGGACGAGCGCGGCCACGCGATCGCCGGGAGTGGAGCCGGGCTGGAACAGATCGCAGCGATCCGGCCTGGACGGCCACCTGGTGGCCGGATTGTGGGGCTGGTGGACGTGCGGAATCCCTTGCTGGGCGAAAATGGGGCCCGGGTGTACGCGTCGCAGAAGGGGGCATCACCGCGGGCGGAGGAACAGCTGTCACGTGGGCTGTCCCGACTCGCGGCGCTGGTGCCCGGCGGTGCGGCCCACGCGGCCTGCGAGGGAGCTGGGGCCGCCGGCGGCCTGGGATTCGGGCTCATGGCCTTCGCCGGCGCTTCCCTGCGCCGCGGTGCCGAATGGGTGCTGGAACGGGCGCGGTTTGGCGAGGTGCTTCGCACCGTCCAGCTCGTGATCTGCGCCGAGGGCACATTCGACGGCACCTCGGTGAATGGCAAGCTCACCGGGGAAGTGATCCACCAGGCAACGAGCGCGGGCGTCCGCGCCGGTGTCCTGGCTCCGAGGGTACAGGGGGTGCCGCCCGGGGTGCTGGTGGAGAGTGGCGGTGGCCAGTGGACCGCCGACGATCTACGTAGAAACACGGCACGGCTGGTTCACCGTGCCCTTCGCACCGCTGTGGATGCCTGATATCTTTCCCACCCCGATCCTCTCTCGCACCTTCACGCTCCCCGGCAGGCATGGCTGACACCACCGTGATGGACAAGCTCGTTTCCCTCGCCAAGCGGCGCGGGTTCGTCTTCCAATCCTCCGAGATCTACGGCGGGCTTGGTTCCGTCTGGGATTACGGCCCGCTGGGCGTGGAGCTCAAGAAGAACCTCAAGGAGCGCTGGTGGCGCTCGATGGTTCACGAGCGCGACGACATCGAGGGCCTCGATGCCGCGATCCTGATGCATCCGAAGGTGTGGGAGGCGTCGGGGCACGTCTCGGGGTTCACCGATCCGCTGATCGACTGCAAGATCTGCAAGAACCGGTTCCGCGCCGACGACGAGCGCCTCAAGGGTGAGCCGGGGACCCCGACGGCCCAGTGTCCGGTGTGCGGCAACAAGGGTTCGCTGACCGCGCCCCGGATGTTCAACCTCATGTTCAAGACGTTCATGGGCCCGGTGGAAGAGGCGGCCGCGCAGATCTACATGCGGCCCGAGACCGCCCAGGGGATCTACGTCAACTACCTGAACGTCCAGCAGTCGTCGCGCCAGAAGATCCCGTTCGGCATCGCCCAGATCGGGAAGGCGTTCCGCAACGAGATCACGCCCGGGAATTTCATCTTCCGGACCCGCGAGTTCGAGCAGATGGAGATGCAGTTCTTCGTGAAGCCGGGCGACGACGAACAGTGGTTCGAGTACTGGAAACAGCGCCGCATGGAGTGGCTGAAGACGCTTGGCCTCAACGCCGACAAGCTGCGGTTCCACGCGCACGGCCCCGGCGAGCTGGCCCACTACGCCAAGGCCGCGTTCGACATCGAGTACCAGTTTCCCTTCGGCTGGAAGGAATTCGAGGGGATTCACAACCGGACCAACTTCGACCTGTCGCGTCACCAGGAGCACTCGGGCAAGAAGCTGGAGTATCTCGATCCGGTATCGAAGGAAAAATTCATCCCGTTCGTGGTCGAGACGTCGATCGGCGCGGACCGGCTGGCGCTGGTGGTGCTGATCGACGCCTACACCGAGGACACGGTGGAGGGCGAGCCGCGCGTCTTGCTCCGACTGCACCCGTCCATCGCGCCGATCAAGGCGGGGGTTTTCCCCCTGGTGAACAAGGACGGCATGCCCGAGTTCGCCTCGAAGCTGCACGACGACCTGCGGAAGCGGTTGCCGGTGTTCTACGACGACAAGGGCGCCATCGGCCGGCGATACCGGCGGCAGGACGAAGCCGGGACGCCGTTCGGGATCACGATTGACGGCCAGACGACCCAGGACCAGACCGTAACCGTCCGCGATCGGGACACGCTCCAGCAGGTGCGCGTGGCAGCCGGGCAGCTCGCCGACTACCTCACGGAACGGCTCAACCGGTGAGTGTCGAGGAGCTCGTCCAGCGGGGCGAGTGCCTGCACCAGGAGCTCGGCCGCGAGTCCTACCTGACGGGTGCCGGCCTCAAGGACACCCCGGAATTCCAGCGCATCTTCGATCAATTCGCCGACCTCTGCAGTGACGACGCGCTCGCCATGGTCCGCGAGATGGGACCGCTCGAGCTGCTGGAGTGGATCGTCGATCTTCGCACCGGGCGCCGCACGGCGGGCCTGGAGGAGCAGCAGATCCTCTGGGAGCAGGGCGCCACCGTGCAGGCGGGGGGGCGCGACGTCTCCTACCTGCGCGCCCCCATCGAGATGGCCAACAGTCCCGACCGCGCGTTCCGGCTCGAACTGGACGCGGCCCGCGTGGCGGCGGGGGGCGCGGCCTTGACGGGAATTCGTCGCGACCGCTTCGCCCAGGAGCGGGAGGAGATTCTCGCGCTCGAGATGGGCGATTACGTCGCCACCCGAGCGACCTTCTCCGGGATCGACCTCGATGCGCTCGGCGTGGCGGTGGATGGATTCCTGGCGGACACCGACGACATGTACCGCGAGGTGCTGGAGCGGGTGGTCCGCCGCCGGATCGGCGTGCCGCTAGGGGACCTGGTGCGCGCGGATTCCTCGTGGGCCTTCCGGGCCGACGGCTTTGACGGCGCGTTCCGGGAGGATCAGCTGATCCGCACCGCGGTAGCCCAGGCGAAGGAAATGGGGATCGACCCGCTACAGCATGGGCGGATCCGCCTGGATACCGAGGAGCGGCCCGCCAAGCAGCCGCGGGCTTTCTGCGCGCCGGTGCGGGTGCCGGACGAGGTGTACCTGGTCCTGCGCCCGCGGGGCGGTCACGCCGACTACCAGACGTTCTGGCACGAGCACGGCCACGCGCTGCACTTCGCCTCGGTGGATCCGGGCCAGTCGTTCGCGGCCCGGTGGCTCGGTGACAACTCGGTCACCGAGGGATTCGCCATGCTGTTCGACCACATGACGATGTCGCCCGCCTGGCTCCGGCGTTACGTGGACCTGGCCCAACGCGAGGTGCGCGAGCTGGTGTTCGAGCTCGGGGTCAATGAGCTCTTCATGATCCGCCGCTATGCCGCCAAGCTGGGGTACGAGCTGCGCCTGCATCGAGGCGATCTCGACCGCATGGCGCCCGAGTACGTGGAGCGGCTGACGCGCGCCACGCTGTTCCGCTACTCGGAGGGCGACTACCTGCTGGATGTCGACCCCGGGTTTTATTCCGCGCGCTACCTCCGCGCGTGGCAGCTCCAGGCGCTGCTCGGTGAGACGCTGAAGGAACGGTTCGACGACGACTGGTTCCGCAATCCGCGCGCCGGCGGCTTCATCCAGAACCTGATGAGCACCGGCCAGGCCGACAGCGCGGACCGGCTGGCGAGCCGGGTGAGTGGTCGGGGTCTTTCCTTCGACGCGCTGCGCCAGCAGCTGGAACGCGCGCTCGACGCCTGAATGCAGCTCGCGGACTTCGAGCGGATGGTCGAGAGGATGATTGCCGACATCCCGCCCCAGTACCTCGAGGGCATCGCCGGCATCGAGGTGAGCAGCCGGACGATTCGTCATCCCGAGCGCGACGGCGTGTACACCCTGGGTGAATGCATTCCGCTGAACGTTGGAGGAGGGGACAGTCCACCCTCCCGGGTGGTGCTGTACCACGGGTCGTTCCAGGCGCTGGCCGGCGAGCGGGACGGCTTCGACTGGCGCGGGGAGGCGTGGGAGACGCTGACCCACGAGCTG